>JBEVLT010000136.1:0-4366 GCA_040509055.1 Chitinophagaceae bacterium | reverse complement strand
TCATGCTCCGTAATGGACTGGCAGGACTTGTGGCCACGCTGGGCTATGACGTGCTGTTTGAGTGCAGCGATGGCAACGAGCTGGTCAAAAAAATTGGCAAAGAGAACCTGCCGGATATTATTCTCATGGATATCAGCATGCCGGGAATGGACGGCTACGAAACCACTTTATGGCTGAAGGAGCACTACCCGCTGCTGCCTGTGCTGGCGCTGAGCATGCACGAGGATGAGAATGCCATTATCCGGATGCTGCGCAATGGCGCCCGCGGCTATGTCACCAAAGATGCCGATCCGCTGGAACTGAAACGTGCCATCGGGGATGTGCTGACCAAAGGCGTTCATTATTCGGAGATGGTGACAGGCCGCCTGCTGCATTCCATTTACCAGCTGGATGAGCCGGGAAAAGGGAAAAAACAGTTATTGAACCTGAACGACCGGGAAATCGAATTCCTGAAGCTGGCCAGCACCGAAATGACCTACAAAGAGATCGCCGATCATATGCACCTCAGTCCCCGCACTATTGACGGCTATCGTGACAGCCTGTTTGAAAAGATGGATATCAGGAGCCGTGTCGGCCTGGTCCTGTTTGCCATCCGCAATGGTATTGTACAGGTCAATTAAGCTTCTGCAGGTGAATAACGGTGCCCTTACCCGGTGAGGCGTTTATTTCAAGCGAATAGCCGATCTCCCGGCTGCGCAGCTGCATGTTCTTCAGGCCGTTTCCTTCGCTGGTGGCAGCCGGATCAAATCCCCTTCCATTATCTGCGATCCTGATACCAGGTCTTTTTTTAGTTACCTGTATTGCTACCGTCACTTCACTGGCGCCGGCGTACTTGCAGGCATTGTTGATGGCTTCTTTCAGGATCATGTACAGGTTTCGCTTCTCTTCCCTGCCCAGTTTGTGGCTCCTGGCTTCCTCATTGAATGATTGTTTGTAACTGATCCGGCTGGCCTGGCAGAGCGGGAAGCCAAACTGGCTGATGCGGGCCAGCAGGTCTTCGATCGTATCCTTCCGGTCGTCCAGCACCCAGATCATGTCTTTGATGCCGGAAATGGCTTCACGGGTACTTTCCCTCACCTTTACCAGATACGGGCTTTTTTCTCCTTCCATCATTGCAAGATCCGTGTATATCTTGATGCTGTTTAGCGTGCCGCCAAGATCATCATGCAGGTCGCCGGCGAGCCGGGTGCGGATTTTCTGTTCTTTTTTCAGCTGGTTCAGCCGAAGGCGGTAGAGGCCGTAGACGGTGGCTGCAAAGAGTAGGGTGAGTATGAGTTTGAACCACCAGGTTTGATACCATTTGGGGAGAAAGATGAGACTCAGTTTTATTGGGGCAGACCAGATGCCATCCTCGTTTGAAGCCCTGACAAAAAGTGAATATTGTCCGGGTCTGATATCGATGAAGGAAACGAAATTCTTATGCCCCAGTGCTATCCAGTCACCATTGGATCCTTCCAGTTTATATTGATAACTTACTTTTTCCGGATTAATGAAATTAAGCGCTGTAAAATTCACAGTAACCCGGTTGGTAGCTGGCGGAACAACGAGCTTCGAAAAAAAGATATTTAATGTATCAGAGATTGTCTTTTTTGATTGTACTATCATTTCGGAGAAGAAAAGCAAGGGGGCTATCCGGTTTAAAGAAAATTTTTCGGGCTCGATTTTGGTAAATCCCCTGATACCACCTGCTAATATCGCAGGACCATTTATAGCACCACTTGCTTCTTCAAAAGAACTGGATTGAAGGCCATCCTGTTCAAAATAATTTATGGCAGTTTTGGTTTTAGTATTAAGCACTGTCAGTCCGTTGTTGCTGGACGACATCACTATGCTGTCATTCAGCGAGAATATTTTATATAATCCCAGGCTGTTGATTCCTTCTTTCAGGGAAAATATTTTTTGAACAGTAAGATCGTCAGACAATTGTATGATGCCGGTCCCATACGCGGCAAGCCAGAATTGCTTATTGTGTTCACAAACATCCATGATGATGCTAAGCGGCATTTTGGTGGCTGTATTAATGAGTGCGAGATGCCGGATCGTGTTTGTCGCGGGGTTGTATATGGAAACGGTATTATCACATATTACCCAAAGAAGATTCCTGGAATCAACGTATAGTCTGTTGATGACGTTGCTTTTCAGCGCAGGTGTGGATTGTGTGTTAAGTGAGCGAAGCGTCCTTTTTTTTGTATTCCATATATAAATTCCTTTCTGAAGTTGGCTGGCCAGCAGGTACAGGGAATCTCCATACCGGGCGGAGCCTATCAGCAGGTCTTTTCGAATGGGCAGTAGTTCTGGAAATGTTTTGGCAAGAGATACCGATTCTCCTCTACTATTCAGTACCTGTAAAGCTTTTTTTTCGGCTGAGGCGATCACAAAATTCCCCGGCCCTTGCAGCGCGGCATAATAGAAACCCCTGACCGGATATTTGCTGATGACTCCCGAATTTTGATTGACAAAATACAGCCCGTCATCGGCGCAAATGATAGTCATCGAATCATTTGCCGGACAGATCGTTATACTGTGCTGAATTTGGGTTTTTCCATCTGCCATGGATGAATAATAGGCGGTAAACGGGGTAGAATCATTCCTGATATATCCAAGGCCATATTGAGAACCAATCCATATACTTCGCCCTGATTGGTAGACGCTATTGGTAAGCGATAGCCATTTTTTATCCTCGTAGTTTTTGCTGAAGCAGATCTCTTCTGTCCTTTTTGTTGAAGGATGCAGCCGGTAAAGCCGATCATTTCCTGCAATCAAAACAGAACCATTGCCGGCGTAGATACTATGAAGTTCTCCTTCTTTCAAAAACGATGGCAGGCCGGGCATGAAGCCAGCTAATCCTGTTTCAGCGGTATTATTTATAGAGAATAGCTTTAAACCTCGCGTGGTCGTTACCAGTAGTTGTTGGTCATAAGGTATGAGATCAGTAAATGAATGTTCTCCCGGAAAAGGGATAAAATGCAGCTTCCTGGAGATGTCTATATTTGTAAGCAAAATTCCTGCTCCGCTGATAAACCACCATATTCTGTTCTGTGAATCAATAAATACTTCATCGACAGGTCCTTTGACACCAAACATTTTTGCTAAATCAATGCTTCGGTCATACTTCGCATCGGTCATGTTATATCGTAAAGCCATGCCTTCATCGCTGCCTGCCACTATATAGCTGTTGCGGCTATCCATGCATTTAAGCCATAAGCTCTGCTGGTTTTGGGGATTAACAGCCCTGTACCTGCCTGTAACAGTGCAGGTAACAGGGTCTACCTTGTCCAGACCTCCGTATGCGGTTAACACCCATATTGCACCGCTGGTGGCGTCTGAAAAAAGATCATACACATCGCTGGCGGATAACGCCCGGTTGGGTTGCGGGTCATCGGCATTAAAGTATTGAAAACCTGTACCATCATAGCGATTTAGTCCGTCCTGGGTTCCAAGCCAGACAAATCCATATTTATCCTGGATGATCTTCCGGACATTAGGGCTGGATAGTCCGTTTTCAAGGGTGATTTTTGTAAGTGGAAGGAAAAGACGGCTCTGGCAAAAACCGGGAATAGAAAAACAGCCGGTGATTAACAAAAGAAAACTTTTGCAAAGTATGAAAAATGAACACTTTGGTTTTGATTTGTAATATGGATTGGTAAGCAGCTTCATGGTGGCGGCAGCTGGCCTGTTCCGAAGATAAGATATAATAGGCGGTATTTACGGCTGTTATTTGCAACCGTTTTTTCTCTCAAAAATTACCGTAAAAAAACGGGTGTATAGATAACTTCCGGGAAATAATTTGGTGTATCAAAATTTTATATGAATATAAAGAGTACATGGACTGTAGCAATAATTGCCCAGTATGACGGGAACGACAAACTGGTAAAAGTAACTTATGATGAATTAGAGGCAGCTATTTGCGATACCCCGTTCAGCAGCCGGATCAACTATGTTATTTATCGTTTTGATCAAAAAAATAGCCAGGCCCTTATCCGGGAGCCTGATTATACCCAAGAGCCTGTGAAAATGAAAAATGTGGATGTATTGGCGGTTACTGATTTTTACAGCGGGGTTGAGCTTACTGCTTTTATGAATCGGCATGTTAAAAAGCTTTCGCCTGTTGAGGATCATGGATATATTATCATGACCTGGGGACATGGGATGGGATTGGGGTTGTTTCCCACAATGGAAGAGATAGTCAATAAGACGGGTATTAAGAGTAGGGCACTCAGTTCACAGGATACTGATCTCTTGCGTAGCATACAAATCAGGCGTTTTATTAAAGCGCAGTTCCCGGTGCAGGATGCAGGCGATGAACAGTTTCATGATAAATTCATGGGTGTAGCGGATACAGCGGTTCGTAAGGTGGCAGAAAAAG
>JBEVLT010000135.1:0-27605 GCA_040509055.1 Chitinophagaceae bacterium | reverse complement strand
GGACTGAGCGCGTCGTCCTGTAATAAAGAAATGCTGGAAACAGCTGAGCGTATTATCAATGGAGGACCGGTGGTAGAGCCTATGATAGTAGGTGAAATGATTGCGATGCCGGTTGATACTACGACTGCGCCGGCACTGCCACCAGTGGAAAATAAGTGTACTCCCTCTTTGTAAACCCTATTCTCTTTATACAGTTGCCTTAAATCAAAAGGGTACCTCCTCGTGGAAGTACCCTTTATGTGCTATTAGTACAATAAACGTTACTACATTTTCTTAGCGTCTTCCAGGAATTTGGCAAGCCCGATATCGGTCAGTGGGTGCTTCAGCAGCCCCAGGATCGACTCCAGCGGGCAGGTGCACACATCGGCCCCGGCCTCGGCGCATTTTACGATATGCAGGGCGCTGCGGATAGAGGCAGCCAGGATCTCTGTTTTAAAACCCTGGATGGAATATATCTGCGACATCTGGGCTATAAGCTCGAGGCCATCCCAGTTGCTGTCGTCGATACGGCCGATGAACGGCGATACGTAGGTAGCCCCGGCCTTGGCCGCCAGGATGGCCTGGCCTGCTGAAAAGACAAGGGTACAGTTGGTACGGATACCGTTGTCGGTAAACCACTTGATCGCCTTTACGCCATCCTTGATCATCGGTACTTTTACCACGATATTGGGGTGAATGGCTGCCAGCTTTTTGCCCTCTTCCACGATCTCGTCGAAAGTGGTCGAGATCACTTCGGCGCTGATATCGCCATCCACCAGTTCGCAGATCGTTTTATAATGGGTATGCACGGCCTCCAGGCCTTTGATGCCTTCTTTGGCCATCAGCGAGGGGTTGGTCGTTACCCCGTCCAGTATACCCAGTTCGTTGGCTTCTTTGATCTGTGCGAGGTTGGCAGTGTCGATAAAGAATTTCATCAGCGGTCAATTGGAGATTTGCGATTGGGAATAAAATAAAAAAAATGGCAGGCTCCTCACATCGCACCGCTACAACCACTTATCCTTGCTGCCTTCCGGCCCTGGGGAGGTTCAGCAGGAGCTGGTCGTGTAAGACCTGCCGCCGCAAAGATAGGATGTTGAGTGTTTAATGCGAAAAGTTTAAGGTGTAAAGTTCTTTACGGGTGAAGTTTTCCCTCATTGCTTGAAAATTCTTTGCCCGGCAATACATTAGCTTTCAGGCTGTGGCATTTATTAAGGAGGTCACAACCAGTAGGCAACTTTATACTTCCCCCCTGATTCCCGACCTGTTAACCCTCTTAAAATTTTTAATCTTTCAACTTTTTCTCACCTCCCCACCAGCGAATTCACCTGGGCATACCCGATCAGTTCATCGGCCCTGCCGCCGAACGGACGGAAATAGACCAGCACGGTATAATTATTTTCCGTGTTGTTGTAATTGCCTTCGGTATTGGCAAAGGAGAAGCGATTGCCCGCCGGCTTCATGGCATCGAGCATGATATAGGAATAGTTGTAATATCCCTGCTTGAGAAACAGCGCTTTCTCATACACCCCCTTTTCGGCATTAAAGACCATGCGCGACGAATCGTCGGGCAGGTAGTTGGTGAGCTCGCCAAACAGGTATACATCCCTGCCCGGGTAAGCCTGGCGCCCCGGCGGTACAAAGGAAAAATGCACCCAGGCATAATCGCTTTGCCAGTACGGGTTGTTACCGTCGATATTTTCGATGGTGTAGATCCCGTTCAGATCGCGGTAATACACATACACCTGCTGCTGGCGCTCTGCATCCGGCTTCACATACACATCGGTACGGCTGCCGGTGTCCACCATTTGCTGCATCCGGTCGCTCAGCAGCCGCAGGCTGCGCAGGTCTATCCACCTCCACTCCCGCCCCGAAGGGAAAGAAGTGGCATCATCGCTGTATTCGTAATAATTGCCCCGGTAAATGGTCGGCCTGTCCACCCGCGCAGCGGTAGGCCATACATTGTTCTGCAGCACGGTAACCTTTAGATCCTGGGGCGACATGGTATTGATCCTGGCATTGGCCGTATTTACGACGACCTGCACCCGCTGGTCGGTCAGGTACAGCTGCGACTGGAAGGGTTGCCTGATCTGTGCGGCGATGGCCACTTTGTTGTCCACTACCAGGAAGCGGCGCGTAAAGAAAAGATCCGATGTATCGTTATTGCGAAAGACTTTCAGCAGGTAGTTGCCGGACCGTGTGGGCACGGAGCTGCGATCCGGGAGCACGGCCTGGTAATGCGTATACCGGGTCAGCGAGATAGAGGAATAGCGGTAGGTAGATAGCCGGGTGCTCTGGAAACCGCGGATATAATCAAAGGGCTGCAGGTTGGCCGGTGTCCAGTCTGCATTGCAAAGCTGGAAAGTGTAGTAATAATTCTTGACATCGGCATCCAGGTCGTCGAAATGAAGCTCCAGCTGGTCGCCGCTGTTCAGCGCCAGGATGGGATAGCTGTACATATCACCGGCTTTGAACAGCCTGACGGAACGGATATTCGGCTGGTACACCTGATCGGGCAGCTGCGCCGTGGCGGCAAACAGCCCTCCCGGTAAACAGCCAATCAACAGCAGGTATCGCATGCGACAATAACGGATCATAGGTTCACAAATTGGCGAAAAAGTTAAAAAAGCAGCGAAATATTTTTATCGGCTTATTTTTGAACCATTCAGACAAACAAATCCCTTTGAAGGTTGCAGGCTTTATAGCAGACCGTGTCGCATTCAACCAGCAGCGGTCTTTTTCGCGGTTCATCATCCGGCTTTCCATTGCAGCCACCGTCATCAGCGTGGCGGTGATGATCATTACCCTTGCCTTTGCCAACGGTTTCCAGGAGCAGGTAAGCCAGAAGGTATTCAGCTTCTGGGGGCATATCCGCATCCAGGAAAAGCAACCATTCAAAGCGCTGATCGCCGAGGAAACGCCGATCACGGAAAACGATTCGCTGGTACACGCTATCCGCCAAAACCCTGCCGTTCGTTCCATACATCCTTTTGCGACCAAGTACGCCATCCTGAAAACCAAAGAAGAAATAGAAGGCGTGCTGCTGAAAGGATTCGACAGCACGTACGATTTCAGTTACCTGAACCGGTTCCTGCAGCAGGGCCGGCCCATCCGTTTCAACGACAGCACGTACAGCCGGGAGATCATTATTTCCGCCTATACAGCGCAGCAGCTGAAGCTGGCCCTCAACGACCGCATCCTTATCTATTTCATTCGCCCCGATGGCGCGCTGCGCCCGGATAAACTGACGATAACCGGCATTTATAAAACGGGCATCGAAGAGTACGACAAGACCTTTGCCATCGGCGACATCCGGCTGATCCGGCGGCTGAACGACTGGAACCCGGCCGATATCGGCGGGTATGAACTGTTTTTAAACGACTACACAAAGATCGATGAAGTGGCGGACGCTATTTACAACCGGGACGACTTTCCCCTGACCTGGGATACGCAAAGCGTACGCAATATATCACCCAATATCTTCGACTGGCTCAATATGCAGGATGTAACGCGCAACGTGCTGATCGGTTTCATGGTCATCGTGGCCGTGATCAACCTGATCACCTGCCTGATCATCCTGGTGCTGGAGCGCATGCGCATGATCGGCATCCTGAAAGCACTCGGCGCCACCAACTGGACCGTACAGAAAATATTCCTGCGCCATTCGCTGATCATCACCATCACAGGTATCGTGGCCGGGCTGGCCCTGGCGCTGGGCATCCTGTACCTGCAGCAGGAAACCGGTTTTATCAAGCTGAAAGAAGAAGCGTATTACCTCAGCGAGGCGGCGGTAAAGATCGTGTGGTCCCAGGTAGCTTTTGTGTGCGGCATGACGCTCGTCGTGTGTTTCCTCATCCTGATGATCCCCTCCATCCTGGTGCGGAAAATACAGCCCGTAAAGGCGATACGGTTCAGGTAAATGAGACAAGGTGCGAGAGCAGGATACCTGTGGCCACGGCGGCATTCAGCGATTCGGCCGCGCCTTTGCGCGGGATGGTGACCCTGACATTGGCCAGCGCCATCACCTCCGGGCTGATACCCCTGGACTCATTACCGATCAGGATCACGCCCTCCCTTAGCTTTGCCATCGCCGTTACGTCCTGCCCTTCCAGCACCGCTGCATATACGCGTATATCCCTGTGGGCGCCCAGCCAGTCTGCCAGACCGGTATACAGCACATTCACCCGCGCCAGGCTGCCCATGGTAGACTGTACCACGCGGGGGTGATACACATCCACGCAATCCATGCTGCAAACCAGCTGTGAGATGCCGAACCAATCGGCGATGCGGATGATGGTTCCCATATTACCCGGGTCCTGGATGGTATCGAGCGCCAGCGACAGGGCGCCCTTCGGATCGATCACCGGGTCAGGCCTTTGCTTTACCACGGCCAGTACCTGGTTGCTGGTAGCCAGTTGTGACAGCTTTGCCAGCTCATCGTCGCTGACGGCAATGGCCTCCGTACCAGCCGGCAGAGCGCCATACTGGTCCAGCCACGACGACAGGGCATATACCTGCTTCACCTCCAGGTGGCGGGACTCCAGGAACTCTGCAACGATCTTCGGTCCTTCGGCAATAAACAGGCCTTCTGCGTCCCTTTGTTTTTTCTGGCCTAAACTTTGAATATATTTGACCTTCGTTTTACCAAGCATAGCCCCTTCAATTTTAATATGTTGCCCGGCAAGCCTCTACCCGATAACATCTACCTGAAAGCATACGTAACCGGGCTGATCGCCATTGTTTTTGCCTCCTGTACCATTGTAAAGCAATACCAGCCGGACAAGCCGTTTGTTTACAGGACAAATATCAATTTAATAGGCAACTTTTCAAATGAAGAAAAACAGGGCCTGGAAAGCGGCCTCCGGGGGCAGCTGGACGATAGCATGGAGGCGGGAAAAGTGCAAAAGCTGTTCTGGAGCGTGATCAAAAAACCGCCGGTCTATGACAGTGCCAATGTGCAGCAGTCCATGGTGTACATGCGCGCCCTGCTGAAATCGCAGGGTTATTTCAGCGATTCCATCTATTTCAGGGATACGGTCGTTAATACACAGAAAGACCAGTACCGTACCACCATTGATTTCTTTGTACGCCCCGGCAAGCTGGTGCACCTGGACACCGTGACCTACAACCTGCGCCAGGCGGAACTGCAGCACCTGACCGACTCGACAAAAAGTGCCGCTTTTGTAAAAAAAGGCGACCCGTTTGCCAAAAACATCATTTCGGCAGAGCTGGACAGGCTGACCGAACTGTACCGCAACAACGGCTATATGCGCTTCAGCCGCGACGAGCTGATCGGGCTGTGGGATACGCTCGATGTATCGTTGCTGCAACCCACCTTCGACCCTTTTGAGCAACTGGAACTGCTGCAGCGCCTGCGCGAACGCCGGGAGAACCCTACCGCCAACCTGGAAATAAGATTACGGAACCCGGACAGCAGCCGCCTTACCAAATTTTATATCGGCAACGTAACGGTGTACCCCGACTACTCCACCGATACAGCAGGGATAACGCCGGTTGAAAAAACGGTAGAAGGCATCCGCGTGATCCAGTACCGCAATACGTTCAAACCAAAGATATTTCCGCCCAATATCTACCTGCCCCACGATTCGCTGTACCGGCTGCGCAGGTATGTACGCACGGTAAACCGCTTCAACCTGCTGGGCGCCTGGCGGATGATCAGCATCGATACGGTGGTCCGCAAAAACCAGGATACCGTGGATTTCGTTATCCGGCTGACACCTGCCAAAAAATATTCCTTTGATACGAATGTGGAGGGAAGCATCAACCAGAGCGCCATATCAGGCAACCTGTTTGGTATCGGCGTCAACTTCGGCCTGCAAAACAAAAATTTTGCAAGAGGCGCCAACCTGGCCAATACCAACCTCCGGTTCGGGATAGAGCTCGGCAATACGGGCAGCAACCAGTTTATCCAGTCGCAGCAGGTGAGTATCAACCATACCATCTATTTTCCCCGGTTTATTCCCAGTACCAGGCTGATCCGCGAACGGTACCGGGACAACTGGCGGACGATGTTTACATTCAACGCTACCAATACCGAGCGCCGCCTGCTTTACAACCTCACGACCATCAATGGTGCCTGGGGCTGGGAATATCAGCGGCGGAACTGGCTGCTTACGTTCAAGCTGCCGAATATTGAATATTCTTACCTGATCCGGAGGGACAGCCTGAACCGGCTGATCACGAACAATCCCTCGCTGAGAAGCATTTTTACCGACGGCTTTATTGCCTCCTTCATTACCAATGCCACGACCAGCTGGGGCAAAAGCAGGCTGAGCAGCCGGGGCCGTAAAACGACCACCCTGAACGTACTCAAGGCCAATTTCGAAGAGTCCGGCCTGCTCACCGGCCGGTTCCGGAATGATTTTCTCGACAGGGAGCTGTACCAGTTCGTGAAGCTGGACGCGGAATATGCGCGGCTGGTCCGTTTCCCGAAATCGTCGATCGCGATGCGGTTGTTTGCCGGCGCCGGCTACGAGTTCGGGTTTACCGAAAACCCGGATAAACGAAACAACCTCCCCTTCTTCAAACAATATTTCAGCGGGGGCCCCGGCAGCATGCGCGCCTGGGCGCTGCGAAGGCTGGGCCCGGGTTCGGCCATCAAGGAATTCAACGGGTCGGGCGGCACGCCGGACCGGTATGGCGATGTGCAGCTGGAGGCCAACGTGGAATACCGCTTCCCGATCGGCAAGCCGTTCGGCATCAAGGTCAATGGCGCCGTGTTTACCGATGTGGGCAACGTATGGTTTTTGAAAAGTGAGGCCGGCCTGCCGGAAGAAGTGTTCAAGCTCAGCCGGCTGGGCAAGGACCTGGCCGTGGGCGCAGGCGCTGGTCTGCGGATCGATCTCAACTTTTTTGTACTCCGCTTCGATTACTCCTACAAAGTCAAAGACCCCAGCCCGGCGCCTGCCAATGCAGCGCTGCAAAACAAATGGTTCGGCTACCGGTTTTTCGACGGCGACCAGTTCCAGCTGGGTATCGGTTACCCCTTTATCTTTTAAGCAGGTTGGCTAAGCTGGCTCTGCAGCTCTTCCATAGTGGCAGCATCGGCCACCGTGAACTCTCCTATGCGCGTGCGGCGCAGGCTGCTGAGGTAAGCGCCACAACCCAATGCCTGACCGAAATCATGGGCCAGGCTGCGGATATACGTACCGGTAGAACATACTACGCGAAAATGGACCACCGGCAGCTCAATACGGGTGAGCTCGAATTCACTGATGACGACACGGCGCGGCTCCAGTTTGACCTCCTTGCCCTGGCGGGCCAGCTCGTACACACGTTTGCCGGCTACCTTTATGGCAGAGTGAGCCGGCGGTACCTGCAATATTTCACCGGTAAACCGGGGCAGCGCAGCTTTCAACTCTTCCGGCGTGAGCTGATCGACGGGCTGGAAATTTTCAGGCTCGCTTTCCAGGTCGTAGGTAGGCGTGGTGGCACCGAGGGTAAATGAACCGGTATATTCCTTTTCCCGGGCCATGTATTCATTGATCTTCTTGGTAAACTTTCCTGTGCAGACGATCAGCAGGCCCGTAGCCAGCGGGTCCAGCGTGCCGGCATGGCCTACTTTTTTTATGCGGACCAGGTTGCGGATCTTCCGTACTGCATCAAACGAGGTCCAGTGCAGCGGCTTGTCTACCAGCAGCACCCGGCCTTCTTCAAAACTGTTCATGAGGCAAAAATAAGGTTTCAGCGATGGAAGAAAGTGAAGGGGGTTAAAAGGTCAGCGTGTTAAGCTGAGCTTATTGATCTTATCCACTTAAATGAACGTAAGCACGTCAATGGGAGCGCTTATTCAACCTTCTAAACCTTTGCAACCCCTGAAACCTAAATCGACATTCTCGTCTTCAGCTCCAGGTATTTATTCACGGTATTGACGTTCAGGTTTTCCGGTGCGGTAAGAATGGACTGGATGCCGTGTTTGTGAAGCTCTTTTACCATCTGCCGCTTTTCAAAAGCAAATTTCTCTGCAATGGTTTTGATATAGATGTCTTCGATCTTCACGGCCTTGCTTTCCCTCACGCTTTTGAGCTCCGTATTTTCAAAGAATACGACCAGGAGCAGGTGATAACGGGCCATTTTTTTCAGGGCCGGTATTTCGCGCTGCAGGCTTTCCAGCGATTCGAAGTTGGTGAACAGGATGAGCAGGCTGCGGTTGGTGACGCGGTTGCGGATGGCGGAGAATAGTTTTTCAAAGTCCGATTCCAGGAAACGCGTCTGCTGCTTGTAGAGCGTTTCGAGCAGCAGGCTGATCTGGGTAGGTTTTTTATCGGCCGGGATAAACGCGTCCAGGTTTTCGGCAAAGGTGATCAGGCCCGCCTTGTCCTGCTTTACCAGCGCCACGTTCGACAGGACCAGCGCCGCGTTGATGGCATAGTCCATCAGCGTCATGCCGCCAAAGGGCATTTTCATCACCCGTCCCTTGTTGATGATGCAATAGATCTGCTGGCTTCGTTCGTCGGTGTAGTTGTTGACCATCAGGGCGTCCTTGCGGGCCGTAGCTTTCCAGTTGATGGTGCGGTAATCGTCGCCCCGCACGTACTCTTTGATCTGCTCAAACTCCATGCTGTGGCCCAGCCTGCGGATGCGCTTCACCCCTACTTCTTCCAGCCGGTTGCTGACCGCCAGCAGCTGGTACCTGCGCATCTGGATATAGGAAGGATATACTTTTACGGTCTTGCCGGTGGGAAACACATAGCGGCGTATCACCAGCCGCAGCGGACCGTGCACAAAAACGTTGGTATCACCAAACCAATACTCACCCCTTGCCACCGGGTGAAGCTGGTATTCCAGTTCATGCGTCTGCCGTCCGCCGATCTGCAGCCTGCGCAGCCAGTTACGCTCCTGGAACTGCTCCGGCAGTTCGTCGATCACGCTGGCATGCACCGGGAACGGGTACTGGTTAATAAGCTGCAAGGCAACCGGGTTGTCATCGCCGATGCTGAACCGGTCGGATACCCTGCGGCTCACTTCCATTCCTTTTCGCTTGCTATACACCAGCAATCCATCCACCAGCACGGCAATACCCAGCAGGAGCAACAGCAGTCCTCCAATCCGGTACAGCGCAGGATAAAAATAGCTCATCACAAAGATCACCGCCGCACCGCCGGCAATGTAGTAGACAGTCTTGTTAAGATAGAATGACCTGATCAATGAAATAGGTTATTAAAACACTCAATAATCAATACACAATATTCAATTCATCATTTATTACGTTCGCTCTTATTTTTCTTTGCTGTTTCGATGCTTTTGGATACGATGGCAATTAGCTCCTCGTTTTCCAGAGAAACAGGTTCCAGGCGCTGCACCGGCTTTATCATTTCCTTTCTCCTTATCAACTTTATACAAACCCTTGTTTCCTTCAGTTCTTTGACAACAATCTTCATCTTATGTATAAAATCCTCTCTTGATTCTGCACTTTGCGCTTCGCCATAAAGAAGGGCCGGCGCAATTCCACAGCGAATGAGCTGACCTGCAATATAATTCCCGGCACGAGCTGTGGGCAATGCTTCTACCACGTCAATAACCCTTGCCGAAAAGTCAACAAGCCTGTCCTCAAGATCAAACTTCTTTTCATTCATAGTCCAGGGTTTTAAGGAAACAAAACTACTTAGAACTATTAAATTGAAAATTGAGTGTTGAATAATGAGCATTGAATATTCTTTCCACAGCATAAGGTCTATCCAACTTCGAACCTCAGACCTCCTCCCTATCTCTCAGCCCTGACTTTTCCCTTACCTCGGCACATCCATCCCCTGTATGATCTGGCGGATCACTTCGTCTTCCGTTACGCCTTCCATTTCTTTGTCCGGCGCCAGGATGATGCGGTGGCGCAGTACCGGGATCACCACCTCGCGGATATCTTCCGGCGTTACGAAGTCGCGGCCCTGCATGGCAGCTATGGCTTTGGAAGCATTCATGATGGACAGCGAAGCCCTCGGTGAAGCACCCAGGTAAATGGATTTGTGATGACGGGTCTGGTGCACCAGCCGCGCAATGAACTGCAGCAGCTTTTCTTCCATCAGGATGGTTTTGATCTGCTGCCGGATGTTGTTGATCTGGTAGCCGCTCAGTACGGGTTTTACAATGTCGTTGACATTGGTATTGCCCATCTGGTGAAACTGGTTGAGGATGGCCATTTCTTCGGTCTCGCTCGGGTAAGGCACCACGATCTTGAACAGGAAGCGGTCCAGCTGTGCTTCGGGCAGGCGGTAGGTGCCTTCCTGCTCCACCGGGTTTTGCGTGGCCAGCACCATGAACGGGGCGTCCATGGGATAGGTTTTGCCATCCACCGAAGCCTGCCGCTCTTCCATGATCTCCAGCAGGGCCGACTGTGTTTTGGCCGGCGCCCGGTTGATCTCGTCCACCAAAACAATATTGCTGAAGACCGGTCCTTTTTTGAATTCAAACACCGCTTCCCTGGGGTTGAACACGGGCGTACCCAGTACATCAGACGGCATCAGGTCGGGCGTGAACTGCACGCGGGAGAAGCCGGCATCCACACTCCGGGCTACCAGCTTTGCCGTCAGCGTTTTGGCTACCCCCGGCACGCCTTCGATGAGCACATGCCCGTCAGCCAGCAGCGCTGCCAGGATCAGCTTTACCATTTCGTCCTGGCCCACGATCACCTTTTTGATCTCGCTGCGGATGGCGAGTACGGCCTCGTTGAGTGCCGTCAGATCGGTTCGCTGCTGAAATACTTGTTCTTCCATAATTATGCTTTTTTATAAAACGATTCCAGTTGTTTGTGAAAGGCTGCCAGCTGCCGGTCGCTCACCGCTACCGCCCCGTCCAGCTCACGGATAAAGTATACGATCGGTTCCAGCTCATGAATATCCGCTCCTGTTTTGATATGCAGGTTTTTGACAAATGCATCATTCAGTTCCGTGGTCGGCAGCTTGTACCGGTTGCGCACATACTCCAGGAAATAGGCGGCCATTTTCCTGGCCAGGTTGGCATGATCTCCTTTGTCGTGATACAGGCGGCCGATGGTCTTTACAAAATCCAGCGAATCGTTGCCCGGCTTTTTTACAACAGGAATCGGACGCTGCTTGCGCCGCATCTCCAGCAGGGTATACACGAGCAACGCCAGCAGGAGGGTGATCAGGCCGGCCCTGAACGAAGGATAGCTGAGAAAAACAAGCAGCCAGCCGCGCTTGTCGTCTTTTTTGTCGCCGGCCTTTTTGCTGTAGTAATATTCATCCCAGCCTATCTTCCGGGTGTCGCGGGGGAGCAGGGAGAATACCTTTTCGTAATAATCGATATTGTTGCCGTAGAGCAAAAAATAATTGGAAAAGGCCAGCGGCGCCAGGTGCAGGTACAGGTTGCCGGCGCCGGCCCGGACCCGGATAAAATCGGGACGGCCCTCGCCATCGTACCCGAGTACCGTGGTGATCGAAGTATCGATGCGGGTAAAATGAGCATCATACTGCTTGCCCGGGTACGTGTAGGAGGCCCCGCGCCCAAAAGGCGCTGCTGCAAGCGACACGGTCAGCGTATCGAATATAGCATCATCTGAAAAATAGGCGAACATGCCGCCTGGCATGCGGATTTCACAGTTGAGCATCTCTGCCGCATCGTCGGATATATCGGTGGCGCTGATAAATACATCGTTGCCGTTCCGGATAAACTCCAGCAGGCTTTTCATTTCGTATTCATCCGCAGCAAAGCGGGGCGCAATAATAATGAGGGCCTGCTGTTTTTCGAATGCCGTAAGCGAATCGAGGTAGCCGGGCTCACTGCGGTTTACACCGAGACTGGCCTGCGGGAACAGGTGCTGCAACTGCTGGTAAGCTACAAAAGTGCCATAGGGTATCTTGTCGCGTTTGCGAAGCGAAATCCGTTTGTTCAGTTTCCTCCTGTCCGGGTTGTCGTCCTGAGCTTTGGTAAACAACATGACCACAGCTGCTACGATCACGACGATCAGGATATATGGCAGGTAGCGTTTCACTCAGAGTTGTTGTTCAAGTGTTGTAAAATCATTCCGGATCGTTTTAAACTGTTCGGGGTTGATATCGAACCGGCCGTACCATACATATTCGTAATGACGCGTTACACGGAAAAATTGCCGGTACCAGGGTGCCGCCTGCACCTGCAGCAGGTAATCGAAATTGGTGCTTTCGGGTGTGTACCGGATCAGGTTTTTATCGGCAAGCCGGCGCAGCAGAAGCAGGAACAGCAGCCGGACAGCCAGCCGGTAATCGCCGGCTGCGGCGGCCTTATCGGCCTGCTGGTGAGAAATGGTAAAAATATCGTCGGAGACATCTTTTGTATCATCCGCTTCTTTGATCGTTTTGCTGCCCCGGAAAAGCCTGACGTTGCTGCCGGAAAGATAAATGAAAAGAAAAGCGATAAAGGCGCCAATGACGATCATCCAGAGCAATGCGTTTAGAAAACCACCGCCGCCGGACGAACCGGCCGGGCGGTTCGTCGGTGCCCTTTCTTTTTCTTTTTTGAATACCGTGTTGACGTACCAGAACGCTTTGTCGCTCCGCGTAGCGGCGAGTGCGCTGTCGCTTACATGCCGCTGCTGCAGCGAGTCCGGAATAACGAACAACCAGTTGGGCTCAAAATAACGGAATTGCTCACTGATGCCGGAGTCGTCTTCTTCTTCATCGTAGACCGTTTCATCTTCTGCCGGCACTACCACGGGAGCGATGGTATCGGCCGTTGCCGGAGCATCGTCTTCGTCCTGCGCCTGCAGCATGCCCGACAGCAGCAACAGCATCACCGATACGATGCCAGCCTTTATCCATGATCCGGTACGGTAAGTCATTCGCTTCATGATCGGTTATACCTCCTCCTCCTTAAGTGCTGCCGCCATTTTGCGCCCGAGCCGGATGGGATAAACAATAAAATACCACAGGACGAACAATACGGAAAGGGAAGCGATGATGGTGGTGAAAACAGACAGGTCGTTGTACAACCGGGTAATGAATCCTTCAAAAAACGCAGCCAGGGCAAACACAGGCATCAGGCCGACCATGATCTTCACGCCGTCTTTGGCACCCCGCTTGAGCGCATCGAGACGGCGGTGCGTACCCGGGAATAAAAAGCTTTTGCCCAGCACCAGGCCGGCCGCACCGGCAATGACAATGGCGGTCAGCTCCAGTGTGCCGTGTATAAACACGACCAGGTAAAAGTCGATCCCCAAACCGCGGGCCGCAAAGAACTGATCGAACACACCTACCATGGCGGCGTTCTGACCCAGCAGGTACATACTGGGCAGCCCGGCAAAAATGCCGGAGGTATACATGATCAGCGACACCTTGATATTATTGAACATGATGCCCAGCCAGCTCAACGCCGGGTTGCCCTTCTCATAAATGCCAAAGGGGTTGCCCTTCTCGATGTTTTCGAGCGTTTGATCCACGTACGCGTCGCCAAAGAACTCCCGCGCCACCGATTCGTCCTGCTTCGAGGCAAAAAAACCGATGGCGAAGAAAACGGCGAAAACAATAAAGGCGATGAGCAACGTGCGGTGATGCCGGCGAATGGTCAGCGGCAGATCGTAGCGCCAGAACGTAACGAGCCGGTTTGACTCTTCCTTGCGGTTCTTGTAAATATTCAGGTATATTTTCGACGCCTCGCTGTTGATATACCGCGTCACCTTGCTGGAGGGATAAAAGGTTTTCGCGTAAGCCAGGTCGTCCACCAGCTGCGTAAAATCTTTCGCCATTTCATCCGCATCGTCGGCCGGCATGTGCTGGTTTTTCAGCCAGCGGTCCTTGTTCTTCTTTATAAACAGTGCTTCTCTCAATCGGTTACGTTTCGCTCGTAAAATACTATTTTTTACAGGTATCTCCGGAAAAATATATAGTAAAAAAGCCCTAATTTACCGCCGCAACAAACCGTGCAGATGGCCACGATCAAAGTACCCACCACCTTCAACATCGATGTGGAATTCGAGATACCCGAATTTTACCGCCGGTTGCTTTCGCTGCTGATCGATATGGCCATTGAAATCTGCTATCTTATTCTCGCCGGCAAGTTGTTTTCGCTCCTCACCGTGCATATGGACCCTTACGACGAGGATACCCGCCATAACCTGTGGGGGCTTAGCTGGCTGGTTTTTCTCCCCGTAGCGCTTTACCACATAATAATGGAAATAACGATGAACGGGCAGAGTTTCGGCAAGCGGCTCATGGGCATCCGGGTGGTGCATGAAAACGGCGGGCGGGCCAGCGTCAGCCAGTTCCTGATCCGGTGGATGCTGCGCCTGTCTGACCAGTGGATCATTATAATTGTCATTATCCTGCTGGCCAACCCGAACATGGGCCTGGAAGGCACGGTGATAGTGCTGTTCGGCTTAGCGTTCCTGATCACCGATATTATCCTGGCGGTATCGTCCAAAAAAGGCCAGCGTATCGGCGATTTCCTGGCGCATACCATCCTGATCAGGACCAGCTCCAGGGCCAGTATCGAAGAGACCGTATTCCAGGAAGTGGAAGACAGCTACAAACCCTCCTTTCCCCAGATCATGCAGCTGAGCGACCGGGATATCAATTCTATCAAAAGTATACTGGAAGCGGCGCGCAAAAAAGGCGATTACAACATCGCCGAGGCGGCCAGCGATAAAATAAAGGCCCACCTGAAGATCGAATCCCCGCTCTCTGCCTTCGGATTCCTGGAACTGCTGCTGAAAGATTACAATTACCTCTCTACCAAATAGCCGTCTCTCCACCAAATACTTTGATCAGCGCAAGCAGGAGTACCGCGGCCAGGGTAACGATGCAAATCACGGAAGTGACGATAAAAAAGAGCTTCAGGCTGTGAAAGCCGGCATTCAGTTTCGCCTGGTCCTGGTTGTTCAGGCCCCGGCGGGCCAGGATGGCAAAGCGGTACAGGAAATAATTAACCACGAGGCCGACAAGGATAAACACGATGGAAACCGACATTTCCAGTCCCGATAAACCCATGCTGAAATTACCGGTTTCAGCCCCGGCGGCAGGATGGATGGCCAGGTCGGCCGCCGAAAGTATATAACCGAGGATAGCTACCACCACACCGGTCATTACCCATCCGGCCATCGAGCGGATATGCTCCCGGGCTGTGATATCGAATGAGACACCGGCAAAAAGATCCGTTTGATTTTCCGTTTGCATACATTCTTTTTTTATCTGACAAAAAAACCGATGAGGCTGAACAAAAGCTGGATGATGCTCAACACCGCATACATGGCAAAGTAATTCCGCAGGCTGGCCAGCCCGCTGTTGAGCAGCAGCGAATCGTTGTAGCGGAGGCCATTGCGGATACGCGATGCGCTTTTGAGCAGGAAGCTCATCAGCACGCCAATAATAACCGCCAGGATCAGGCAAACGATGATCATACCGACCTTGACGATTTCCGCTGTTTCCCTGTCGGCAGTGTCCAGTTCCGGCAGCGCGCCCACCAGCTGGTCCCACAGTACCACCAATAACAGGAAAAAAAGACCGGTGCCCGCCAGGACCAGCACCCCGAAAAACTTACCCCACCGGGCAATGCCGGTAAGACCGGCCGCCGCTTCTGCATCGACCCGCAGCTCCTGAACAGATGTATTATCTTCCATTGATTGTTGATTTGACATGTTGGGATTCACCAAAGACCGCAATGACACTGCAAAGCATGTACCTGTTTTACCAGCCGCCGCCAGCGGTCAGCTTTACGGCATAGTTCACCAGCACCACCGCCAGTGCTGCAATAGCTGCAACGCGTACCCGGCCCACCGCCACGATCTTCCTGTTGACCAGGTGAAGCGCAAACAGCAGCGCGCAAAACAATACCGGCAGCAGCGGGGGGAACTGCAGGAAGCTGCCGGCCACATCCCCTTTCAGCAGCAGCAACAGGGCACGCTGCCCGCCGCAAAAGGGGCAATCTATTCCCAGCAGAAGCCTGGAGGGGCATGGAAGCATGCTGTATACAATTTATGTGCTTCGGAATAACACTTAGTAACCGCCCAGGATGCTCCAGAACGCAGGAGACGAACCCAGGATGAGCAATCCAAAGATTATGTACAACACCGTCAGGCCGCCGATGCAGGTGCCGATGATGGACATGACATAACCGGCATTCAGCTGGCCGTAACCATCATAAAGATCCGGCGCTTCCCTGTACATTTTCCTGCCTTTGGAAGACAGTACAATACCGATAATACCCAGTACCAGGCCCACGCAGCTGAATACGATGGAACAAATGCCGAGTACCAGCACGGCTGTAGCGTTGGGCAGCATGATTTTCCGGTTGCCGTAAAACGGGTCTTTGGAACTGTTGAAGTTTTCCATGATGGCTGGTGGTTTACAGGAAAAAAGACAACAGGCCACAGCAAGCTGCGGCCTGTTGCAGAAAAATCAAATACGATTACATCCTGGCAGCCGCTCCTATCAACCCGATGATCAGGGCAATAGCATAAAACGACAGGAAGATGATGGTAAGAATGCCGACGAAACGGAACATTTTTTTCAGGCTCTGGAAAGAAACGTTCAGCGTATCCTGGTCATCCGACTGCAGGGCCACTTTCATTTTGGCTGCAAACTGGTAGAGGAACAGGCAGGGAAAAAAGTACAGGATGGCGATACCAATGTAAAGAACCGCCATGAAGATGCCCACGCCTCCGCTGCTAAAAGCGACATCGTTGTCATAGCTGCTGTAACGGCTGCTGAACATGGAAAAAAAAGAACCTGCAAAAATACCTACCAGTACGACAAGGCCGCACATGATAAAGCCTACGATGGCGAGGAACTTGGCCCAGCGGGCGGCCTCTGCCAGATGAGATTTGGAAACAGGGTCGACGCTCAACCCGAATAAAGGAGAATCCTGTTGCTGATCCATAAAAGTGTTGGTTTTGGTAACACTTAAAAGTAACGGGTCTTCCCTTATTCAGCAAGTTTTTATTCCCACAGGCTTTTAACAGATCAGTAAGCCCTGGCAAACAATACCCGCTGCGTGGACGGCTTGCCGGTCAGCACACAGGCACCCTCTTCGGCCGGGTTGTCCAGCGGTATGCAGCGGATCGTGGCCTTGGTCTTTTCCTTGATGGCCTCTTCGGTTTCGGCTGTGCCGTCCCAGTGCGCCGACACAAAACCGCCTTTTTCATCCAGCAGCTTTTCAAACTCCTCCCAGCTGTCGGCGCGGGTAATATGGGCATCGCGGTAAGCTTTTGCCCGGGCAAACAGGCTATGCTGTATATCGAGCAGCAGCCCGTCCACATACTGGGCAATGCCGTCCAGGCTCACCGTTTGTTTCTCTTTGGTATCGCGGCGCGCCACCTCCACCACGTTTTTCTCCAGGTCCCGCGCCCCGAGGGCCAGCCGCACCGGTACGCCCTTCAGCTCGTGCTCGGCAAATTTCCAGCCCGGTCTTGCATTGTCGTTGTCGTCGTATTTCACGCGCACCCCCAGGTTTTTCAGCTGGCCCATGATCTCGGTGGCCTTGCTATCGATGGCGGCTTTCTGCTCATCGCCTTTGTAGATCGGTACGATGACCACCTGCAGCGGTGCGATCCGCGGCGGCAGCACCAGCCCGTTGTCGTCGCTGTGCGCCATCACCAGGGCGCCGATCAGCCGGGTGCTCACGCCCCAGCTGGTGGCCCATACGTATTCCTGCTGGTTTTCCCGGGTCAGGAATTTCACGTCGAAGGCCTTCGCAAAGTTTTGTCCCAGGAAATGCGAAGTGCCGGCCTGCAGCGCCTTGCCGTCCTGCATCAGCGCTTCGATGCAATAGGTGTCTTCAGCGCCGGCAAAACGCTCGCTGGCGGTTTTTACGCCCCTGATCACCGGCAGCGCCATGTATTCTTCGGCAAAGGTGGCATATACGTCGAGCATCCTTTTGGTTTCTTCCACGGCTTCGGCCGCAGTGGCATGAGCCGTATGCCCCTCCTGCCATAAAAACTCGGCTGTGCGCAGGAACAGGCGCGTCCGCATCTCCCAGCGCACCACGTTGGCCCACTGGTTTACCAGCAGGGGCAGGTCGCGGTACGACTGTATCCAGTCCTTATAGGTATTCCAAATGATCGTTTCACTGGTAGGGCGTACGATCAGCTCTTCCTCCAGCCGTGCTTCGGGATCCACCACCACGCCGCCTCCATTGGGATCGTTCTTCAGCCGGTAGTGCGTCACCACGGCGCATTCCTTGGCAAAGCCTTCCACGTGCGCAGCTTCGCGGCTCAGGAAACTTTTGGGAATGAACAGGGGAAAATAGGCATTCACGTGGCCCGTGTCCTTGAACATTTTGTCGAGCGTATCGCGCATGTTTTCCCAGAGGGCAAAGCCATACGGTTTGATGACCATGCAGCCCCTGACAGCGGAATAATCCGCCAGGCTTCCCTTGATGACGAGGTCATTGTACCACTGCGAATAATCTTCCTGTCGAGAGACGATCTCCTTGCTCATAGTTTCCTTTTATCTGTAAAAAGCTTTACGTTTTAATTAACAGCCGCCCGGGCAATATTTACGCTTGATGATTGTAGCTTCGGGTAACAACCGTTAGTTTCAAAAACAGTTGCACAAAAGTAGTAACTTCGCTTATAAACCTCTAAACCCTTTTGCCATGAAATCCGCTATTTTTCTTCTGGCATTTGCAGCCCTTGCTTTCACGAGCTGTACCTCGGCTTATAAAACCGGGCAGACACCTGACGATGTGTACTATTCCCCCGGCCGCGCGCAGGACGAATATGTACAGGTAGAAAAAAAGGAAGATACCCGCTACTACGGCAGCGATGAATATTACGAAGACCGCTACCTGCGCATGCGTGTACAGAACCGCTACCGCTGGTCATCGCTCGACGATTATTATTTCAACAGCCCGTATGCTTATAACTACTACGGTTTTTATTACAACAGCTACAGCAGCTGGCACAATCCCTACAACAGCTACTGGTGCTGGAATAATTATTACAACCCTTATTATTCAGGCGGTGTGATCGTAAAAAACCCCGGCAGAGGCAACTATTACACTCCGCCGCCCAGCCGTCCCATTGCGTTCAATCCCGCTTCTTACAGCAGCTACAGCAGCCCCGGTTCCAACCGGCCGGCCGTCCGCAGCTCTAACAACAACAACGGATCGCGGTACAACAATTCCAATTCATTCGGCAACTCGGTACGGAGAGTGTTTTCCGGATCGGGCAGCAGCAATAACAACAATGGCTCAGGCCGCTATGACAATAACAGCAGCAGTAGCAGCAGTTCGTCGTCTTCCACACCCAGCCGCAGCTACAACCCTTCGTCGTCCTCCTCTTCCTCCAGCAGCAGCTCTTCCTCTTCATCGGGAAGCAGCGGAGGTGGCGGTGGTGTAAGCAGGCCTGCCCGCTGATAAAATATTTTGTATTCCTGTCTCCGCAGCGAATACACCGACTTAACCAGGGAGGAAACGGTATTTAAGTATCGCACTTGAGTGTTTCCTCCCTTCCTGTATCCATTCCGGAAGCAATCGAAAAATGGCAACCATGAAAAAGTTTCTTCTCATCAGTGGTTTTATTACCCTCGCAGCCGCTTCGCATGCACAGATACCCGAAGATGCCCTGAAATATTCCTGGCAACCCGTGAACGGCACCGCGCGGATCGCAGCCATCGGCGGTGCTATGGGATCGCTTGGCGGCGATATTTCGGCCAGCCTGGTCAACCCGGCGGGACTGGGCTTTTTTAAAACAAGCGACTTTGTGCTGTCGCCCGGTCTTTCTTTCCTGAACAACAAAAGCAATTTCCGCGGCACCGGCGCCAAAGACAAGGATTCCTATTTCAACCTGGGCACCACCGGCTTCGTGGGCGGCTGGGGAGGATCCGGTTCCTGGAGCAGCAAGGCCCTTAGCCTGTCGGTGACACGCACAGCCAATTTCAGCAACCGCGTTTATTATACCGGCCTCAATGACTTCAGTTCCTATGGCGAGCAGTATGCAGCAGAAGCGGCCAGCAGCGGCCTGGACATCACCGGCATCCTGAACAGCAACAGCGTATCGCTGGGTACGCGCATGGGCCTGTATACCTTTTTTACCGACACGGCCATGCTCGCCGGCGGACCGGAGTTCGTCAGCCTGGCGATGTACGACTACCTGAAAAACGGCGGCGATTTCCTGCTGCGCCAGTCGCACCTCGTCGAAACCAGCGGCGGCATTACCGAGATCACAGCCGGCTTTGCGGCCAATATGGATGATAAGATCTATGTAGGCGGATCCATCGGGCTGCCGATCGTAAAATACAGGAAAGAAAGTACGCTGCTCGAAGAAGATGCCACCGGCGACAACGCCAACTATTTTGATTTTTCAGAGCTGTCGGAAACCTTTACCACCAAGGGTGTCGGCATCAATGCCAAACTGGGGCTGATCATCAAACCCGTGGAGCGCGTACGCCTGGGCCTGGCGGTGCACTCCCCTACCTGGTACACCCTCGAAGACTCTTACCGTGCCCGCATGCAGGTGAATACAGAGAACTACCGCAGCATACCCGGTACCGTGAGCGTATCGTCTGACGTATTTACCAACAATACCACACCGGTATATAAATACGAGCTGGTGAGCCCCTGGCGCGTCATGCTCAGCGGCTCCTACGTACTGCACGAGGTGGAAAATGTCAAAAAACAAAAAGGCTTTCTCACCGCCGATATCGAATACGTCACTTATTCGTCCAACCGCTACCGCAATGCAGAAGATTATGACGACGACGGCTATTACGATGCGGTAAACGACGCCATGAAAGATTACTACAAAGGCGCCGTGAACTTCAGGCTGGGTGGCGAGCTGAAATTTACCACGCTGATGACCCGCCTGGGCTTTGCTTACTACGGCAACCCTTACCGGGACCCGGAGCTGAAGGGCAACAAGATCTATCTGAGCGGCGGCGTTGGCTATCGTAATGCCGGTATGTTTATCGATCTGACCTATGTGCTTGGGCTGCAAAAAGATATTAGCTTTCCGTACCGGCTGCCCGACAAGGCCAATACGTTTGCCACCACCCGGACTACCGGGAGCAACCTGATGCTGACCGTCGGGTTCAAAATATAACCTGTTCAATCGTTATGAAAGGGCGCCTTCCGGGCGCCCTTTTTTTATGCCCGCACGCCTGATTGTATTACCTTCATCAGCCAGCTATTTTGTAACCCTGCCACTGCCTAACCGATGAGATATTTACCTGTCCTGCTGCTCTTATTCCTGGCAACGGCGGTATGTGGCCAAAACAGGAAAGCGGTCCTCAATTTTGCCCAATTGCCTTATTCGACGATGGTAGTTTCCCTACCCTGCAGGCCGGCATAGAGTGGCCATTATCAGAGCGCTTCAGCTGGTACAACGAATTAGGCATCCGCTACCGGAAAAGCCAGTACGATCATGCCGATACTTCCATCCTGGCGCCACGGGGATTCAAAGCGAAAACCGAGCTGCGTTATTATATCACCTTCAGAGGCAAGACCCCGGTATACCCGGAAGGATATTACCTCGCAGCCAACCTGTTTTATGCACGTGAAAAACATACTACCGGGATCAGCTATTATTACAACGGAGACAGTACAGTAGCCCGCCGCGACAACTTCGGCGTACGAAAGCGCAGCCTGGGCCTGAACCTGCTGGCTGGCAGGCAAGTGGTATTGAAAGGAAGGTTTCTTCTTGACCTGTATGCCGGCATTGGCATCAAGCCAAGACGCATCACCACTTTAGCCAAAGAATACGAGTCCGGCAGGGACGGGCTGATCACCGCCATTGACTTAACCATACAGGGTATCAAAAATGAGGCAGAAGCAAAGGGAGGCCACAGTATTGCCGGCAACCTGACGGCCGGCCTGCGGCTCTGTCTCCTGCTTTAAAAACTCACGCATGCAGCTGATGAACCATTCCTTTCAACCGGTCTTTGAAGCAGCCGCCGCCTGTTATACTGCTGATCAGCGGCTGGTCCGTTCGTTATGGGAGGAAATTGCGGGCTGCTACAGCCGGCCGGCACGGAAATACCATAACCTTCAGCACCTGGCGGCCATCTGCCACGAACTGTTGGCGGTAAAGCAGCATATTGCAGGCTGGAATATCCTCGTGTTTTCCATTGCTTACCACGATATCGTGTACAATACCCGCCGGCAGGACAATGAAGAAAAAAGTGCGGCACTGGCAAAAGACCGGCTACTAACATTGGACCTGCCTGCACCGGCTATCGAAACATGCGCTGCGCAGATACTGGCCACCAAAACACATGCTGCCACCGGCGACACGGATACCGCTTATTTTACCGATGCCGACCTGGCCATCCTGGGGAGCGGGTGGCCGGTCTATGCCACCTATGCCAGCCATATCCGGCAGGAATACCGGCATTATCCCGGCTTATTATATAACCCGGGGCGAAAGAAGGTCCTGAAAAAGTTCCTGGAGAAGGACCGCATTTATAACACACCGCATTTTTACTCGCTGTACGAAGAGCAGGCTAGAAAAAATATGGCCGCCGAACTGGCAAATGGGTTACGGTAACGCATCAGAAGTTCACACCCAGCTGCAGCCCGGTCGCAACGGAGGCCGGCTTGTTGTTGCCAAAGCGGAAGAGCAAGGGCATGGCCACGAAATAACTGTTCATCTTTGTGCGTATGACCACTTTGTTGAAAACAGTGGAAAAGCCGTAGCGGCCAGCAGTCTCGAAAGCCAGGCGGGTGATGAAGGTAAATCCTTTGGGGTAGCGGAACATCACACCGGGGTGAAACAGGAAATTGCTCACTTTGCTGGCGCTATCATTCGCATTGATAAACGGGACCAGCTCAAAGCTATAGCCGATCTTATCGCTTTTCAGCACATTCACTCCGCACGGGAACCCGACGGTGTAAGAGCCGGAGAAATTGTAGGTTGCCCCATCCTTGTTCAGCGTCACCAGCGGGTGAATGACACTGATATAGCCCGCGGCGCGGGGATAAGAAACAGGTTGTTGTGCATGCAAAAAGGTGGCTGTCAGCAGCAGGGTAAGCAGGGTGATAATCCTGCGGGTGGTGGTGGCGTTCATGGGCTAAAAATAAAGGATGGGGTGTAAAAAAAACAACGGCTGCGGCCTAAATTTCTTTCGATCCGGCAAATGCGATCATGTCTTCCGCCTGGTCCGGGGCAAACCAGCGTATCTCTTTGTCCCTGCGGAACCAGGTCAATTGCCGTTTGGCATATTGCCGGGTATGTTGTTTGATCAGCGCGATGGCTTCGTCCAGCTTTGTCCGGCCATCGAAATAATCGAACAGTTCTGCATAGCCCACGGTCTGCAGCGCATTCAGGTGGCGGTACCGCAGCAGCCGCTCTGCTTCCTGCAGCAGCCCGTTTTCCATCATCCTGTCTACCCGGTCATTGATGCGGCGGTGCAGCTCCTCCTTTGGAATATCCAGTGCTGTTTTCCGGATCGAAAACCCGCGTTTAGCCTTTTGACCGCTCCGGAAAGAAAGAATGGATTGCCCGGTAGCTTCCACCACTTCCAGGGCCCGCATCATCCGTTGCGGGTTCTGCACTTCGCCCACGCTGAAAAAACCGGGATCTTTTTGCCGCACCTGCTGCTGCAGCCACTCCAATCCCAGCTCTTCATAGTTTTTGATGACCGCCTGGCGGATGGCGGCCGGTATATCGGGTATAGTATCCAGCCCTTCACAAAAGGCTTTGATGTACAAACCCGTGCCACCGGCTATAACCACCTGGTCGTGCTGGCGGAACAGTTCGGCTGTTTTTTCCAGGGCATCTGTTTCAAAGCCTGCGGCGGTCACCTCTTCCTGCACCGAATGCGAAGCGATAAAATGATGGGGTACCTGCTGGAGTTCCTGCGGCGAAGGCCTGGCCACGCCGATATCCAGCTCTTGGTAGCATTGGCGGCTGTCGGCCGAAATGATCTGGGTGTGAAAATGCAAAGCGATATCGATGGCAGCGGCCGTCTTGCCCGAGGCGGTAGGCCCTGCTACGATAATGACTGTTTTTTGACCGGGATTGTCTGCCATGAACACAGTGAGTGGCTGCAGTGGTTGTGCAGGTGGTGAATACTGGCCCGTGATCAGGCTTCTTCGTCGCTTTCCCCGCTTGCTTCTTCGCCGCCAAACGTATCGTCGCCGTCCTCGTTCTTTTCGCCAAAGCCTTCGGCCCCCTGCGACAGGTCGTATTTTTCTTCTACATCAGCAAATTTTTCGCCCAGCAGCCCCTTGGTGCCATACTGGCTCGGGGCAATGCCCTCGGTACGCACGGCAGCCGGGTAACTGATGCGGGAATTTTCTTCCTTCGATACGTTGATCAGCTCTACCAGGAAGGTCCAGTTCTTATTGAAATCGTACAGGTAGATAAACTTCTGGTTAGGATCTTTTATCTCGGAACCGATGGTGGTATCGGCCATCAGCAGCGGGGGCGCCTTGTATTCCTTGTCGTATTTATCCAGGCTGATCTCCCGGCCGCGCTGCCAGTGGTCGTTGCTGCGGAAAAAAGTGGCTTTGTGCTTGCTGTCAAACTCGTAGGATTTCAATATCGCCCCGTGCAGTTCGAGAAAAGATTGGGTGTGCCTGATCGCGATGTCGCGATAAATGCTCTCGTCCTCTTCAAAATATATCCTGAACTTAAGAATAGCCATGCCGCAAATTTATACCTTTCCTGTAACTCCTGTAACAAGCCGGATGCCGGTTATTTTTTTGCCGGCTCCAGCCCCATTTCCCGCGCTTTTTCCAGCAGGAAACCGCAGGCCGCCTCGTAAGTATTGGGGATAATCCCGTCCAGGATGGCATCTTTCAGGGCATTTTTCAAATCGCCTACCGGCCGGGACGGCGGCAGCCCGAACAGCTGCATGATCTCCTCCCCATCTACCGGCGGCTGCCAGTTGCGGACCTGGTCTTTTTCTTCCACCTCGCGGCAGCGTTCCCGCACCATCCGGAAATTTTCCAGGTAGCGCTTTACCTTTTGCTTGTTTTTGGAGGTGATATCCGCTTCGCAGAGGATCATGAGCCTGTCAAAATCGTCGCCGGCATCAAAGAGCAGGCGGCGAATGGCGGAGTCGGTAATGTTTTCTTTGGTGAGGCTGATCGGGCGCAGGTGCAGCTCCACCAGCTTCCGTACCAACCGCATCCGGTCGTCGCCGGGCAGTTTCAGCTGGGCAAACAGTTTGGGCACCATCCGTCCGCCCACCACTTCATGACCGTGAAAAGTCCAGCCATGGCCCTCTTCGAACCGCTTGGTCGCCGGCTTGGCAATATCGTGCAGGATGGCTGCCCAGCGCAGCCACAGATCGCCCGACTGTGCGGCTACATTGTCCAGCACCTGCAGGGTATGGTAAAAATTATCCTTATGGCCATGCCCGTCGATGTATTCAGCGCCGGCCAGCTCCACCATCTGCGGAAAAAAGATCGCCAGCAGCCCGCTTTGATACAGCAGGTCAAAACCGATAGACGGCCTGTCGGCCAGCACGATCTTGTTCAGCTCGTCGATGATCCGCTCTTTGGACACAATGCGGATACGATGGGCGTTTTCCTGAATGGCATCGAAAGTAGCCGGCTCAATGGTAAAACCAAGCTGCGTGGCAAAACGGATGGCCCGCATCATCCGCAGCGGATCGTCGCTGAAGGTCTGCGCCGGCTCCAGCGGCGTACGGATGATCTTTTCGTCCAGGTCTGCCAGCCCATCGAACGGATCGAGCAATTCGCCGAAATCGGTCGGGTTCAGGCTGATGGCAAGCGCATTGATCGTAAAATCCCTTCGTTTCTGGTCGTCGTCCAGCGTACCGGTTTCCACTTCAGGCTTGCGGGAGTGCGGGCGGTAGCTTTCTTTCCGTGCGCCGACAAACTCCACGTCGAAGCCGTCGGCCGTACGGATATGTGCCGTACCGAAGGTTTTGAAAAAATTCACCTGGGGTACGGGGTTGAACTGTGCCGCCGTTTTCCGGGCCAGCTCGATGCCATCGCCCATACAGACGATATCGGCGTCTTTGGTGGGCCGGCCCAGCAGCTTATCCCGTACAAATCCCCCGATCAGGTACGCCTCCGTACCCAGCTCGCGGGCCGCCGCAGCCACCCTGTCCAGTATTTCCCGTTCCCGTTCCGTGCAATGGATCTTCATAAACAGCGCAAAGGTAGCCGATGCTGCGACAAGACCATACAGGCAGGATGCTGTAGTTCCGGAAATTTGCTGATCTTGTATGTGCAAACTACCCTGATTGAAAAAGATCCTGCTCGCCCTCTGTTTTATTGTGCTCCACCTGGCAATGCATAGCCAGGACATTATGCCTCCTTACCCCGAGGTGATGAAAGCCTTCTTTCTACGTTATTCCTATGAGCCGGCAGAGCCTTATGACAAGCTGATGCTGGCCAAAAAGAAAGATGGCTGGTATGTGCATACGATCGATCAGCTGAACAAAGACAGCGTCAAAACTGAACAACTATTCTGGAGTCTGCGCAAGGCTTCATACCTGCCGTTGACCGGTTTTGGCCCCGGGATGGACGAAAAAGAAGCTACAGCGCAACTGCTGCAGGCCATGGAAAGCGATACCTGGATGCTGTACAACTACGACCGCTGCCGGTATGCAGGCTACAACACCTGGGATGCAGATATGATCCGTGATTTCAGCAACCTGGAGCAGGCCGGAGACACATTGATGGAAGGGCTTGCAAAAGCCTACAGCTATCATGCCTGCCGCTACCTGTGGTACACGATGGGAGGAACTCCCTATGATGATGATACGTTGAAAAGACCATTGAGCAACCTGGAAATGCCCGGTGCTGCAAGAATAGAGCGCTTCCTGTATTATACGAATAAGGCAATCGGATATTACCAGCAGCTGCACCGGCAAAATCCAGGCTATAAGCTGGTGATCGGAACCCCTCAAATGAAGATCCTGAATGAGCAGTTCTATCAATATCAGCAGCTTTGGATAGCAGGCTATACAACACAGGCAAAGCAGATCCTGGACCGGATAAGTAGCGGCGATACCCTGTATCACCGTATCGGGCATACCTACCTGGATGCCTGCCCTGCAAATGCCATTCTCATCACCTACGGCGATAACGATACCTACCCGCTCTGGTATGTACAGCAAAAAGAAGGATTCCGCAAAGATGTAACGGTGATCAATAACAACCTGCTTGGCGTACCCGCTTATGTACAACGGCTGAAACAAGCTTATCCCCGCTTATTCACTACCAATGTGGCATCATTCCGGGATATTTACTCCGGCTATTTCCTCCTGGACGAAGAGAAAGGCCGGCAAGACGATACCCTATCACTCGCTTCGCTGCTACAGCAGTTACAATCTGTAACAGATACCATAGTCAACCCTGTAGGAACCATGGCCACCTACCCTGCACAAAACATTTTATTGCAGGCAGACACCAATCGACTGAAAAAAATGACCGGCCAGGCCAACCTGGCCAGCCGCATGAATATCCGGCTCAATAGTTACCTGCTTTTAGCCGACTTCCTGATTCTTGACATGCTGCATACCAACCTGTACACCCGCCCGGTATGCATGGTCGTGAATACGGGCATGTTCCATAATGATTACTTACAGCGCCAGGGACCCGTTTACCGCATTCTGCCCCTCAACAATAACCGATCTGAAATAAAACTGGCAAGCGAGATAGCCACCATGGAAGCATTCCTGGAAAAAAACCCCAGCCCGGTTGTTATCACTTTTTCCGGAAACCCGCCTTGCACCGAAGAGTTGTCGCATGGCCTTTATACGGGCCTA
>JBEVLT010000134.1:0-14758 GCA_040509055.1 Chitinophagaceae bacterium | reverse complement strand
TCCTCACAAATACATTTTATTTCGGACAAGCTTACTTCTGAAGAAAAAAGGGTTTTTGCTGCCTGGGAGAAAAACGCGAAACTGAACCCGGTAAATAAAAACAATTAGTCATGAAAAATCGTATCATTTTTCTTTTGGTCTTATTCTTGTCTGGAACCATACTTGTTTCCTGGCGATATAAGAGTGATTGTAAAAACTGTGGAATAGCTGTTTTAAGCATAAAAGTCTGGAATGCGGCTGCAGGAAAATATGTTTCCAAAGATTATCGGAATGACATTAAAATATGGTACAAGGATACTTTTTTGATTTATCATACAAGGCCGACAGTAAGTGAAGCGACGGGAAATAGATCTTATGTCGCAGATGTTGGTAAAACGCTTGATACGTATACTTTTCAGAACGGTCATTCAAGGCTCTGGGAGTATGCCGATTTTTCCGCTGCTGCGCCGGTAAAAATGTCTGCTTCATTCAATGGAACAACCGGGTGGTCTGTCAATAATCTGGCTCCCATTGCCTTTGGCGAAGAACTTTTCAAACTCCCAATGGAAAACCTTCCGGATACGGTAATCGATCAGGTTGTTTACAAACGGGTGAAAAATGAACACATAAAACTTTATAATGATCCGGATGCGGATGAATATTCTTTTATCGGATACCTGCGCTGCGACAAGAAGGACCTGCCTTTCCGGCTCAATAAAAAGTTTGATGAGAAGATGGGATGCACCCTGACCCGCATCGAATACAGGATCAACAAGGTGTCTCTCTGGTTCCTGATCGAGCTTGACTTTGTGGCAGACCAGCTTTCTGCTGAGGAAGTCGCCATCTTTGACAGTTGGGAAAAGAATGCACAGCAGGACCCGGTATACATCGCGCAAATGACAGGTCAGCAGGATCATTTTATACCCCCGGGCCCGGTACCCGTACGGGATTCATTTACTTTCTGTGGTGTCAAATACAAAATTCCCAGGAATTGCAAAGACGAATCACAGGTCAATTGTTGCTCAGCCATGACCTCCCCGGATCAGCTGAGTTGCTACAATGGAACGGGGCTTTTCTGGCATTATATGCCTACAGAGGAGTCTGCAAGATTTAATTTTGAAAGCCTTCCTTCGCAATGGATGAAACAGGCACAAAAATTTAGTTCTGAAACGATCGATTGCTACCTGGCCAGCATACCCGTAAAAGCGTACAGGTGTGTGGCTGGAAAATCCAATGGGAATAAGTCGCATTCTATATCGGTTTATGGAACAGTCAATGGCCAGGCTGTGGTAGCAGAATTGTTTTCTCAGAAGGAATTGAAAAGCAACAGCGATATACAACCGGTTTTCCAGCAAATCATCAGGCTAAAGGAGTAGTTTATCCGCGGTCCGGGCGTGCCGCCGGTTATTTTCCAACTATCCGTAACTTCCCCCAAAAGTTACGCATGCGGAAAATTGTACTTGCCATTCTTCTTTTCTTTCCTCTTTCGCTGCTTGCCCAGCGATTTGGCGGTACCCCGCCTGCTGTAAAATGGCGGCAGATCAATACCGACACGGCCCGGATCATTTTTCCGCAGGGGCTCGATAGCCAGGCGCAGCGCATTGCCGCCGTGGTCCACCACCAGGCCGCTCAAACACCGGTGGCCCTGGGCGACCGGGTGCATAAGATCGATATCGTGCTGCAGAACCAGACCACCCTGGCCAATGGTTATGTAGGATTGGGGCCTTACCGCAGCGAATTTTACATGACGCCTTCCCCCAACAATTTCCAGCTGGGCAGCCTGTCCTGGCCGGACCAGCTGGCTGTGCACGAATACCGGCACGTACAGCAGTTCAATAATTTCCGCAACGGCCTGAGCAGCCTGCTGTATTATTTGTTTGGCGAGGAAGGGTATGCCCTTGGCATCAATGCATCCATACCGGATTGGTTTTACGAAGGCGATGCGGTATACAACGAAACGATCCTGTCTGCACAGGGCAGGGCACGGCTGCCCTGGTTTATGAACGCTTATCCTTCGCTCTGGCAAGCCGGTAAGGATTATTCCTGGATGAAACTGCGCAATGGGTCACTCAAGGATTATGTGCCGGATCATTACAACCTGGGCTACCTGCTGGTTAATTACGGACGGGAAAAATACGGCCTGGATTTTTGGAGCAAGGTCACGAAAGATGCATCGGGTTTCAAAGGATTGTTCTATCCTTTTCAAAAAGCGATAGAGCAGCATGCCGGTGTCAGCTATGCTGTATTCAGGGAGCAGGCATTTGAGTATTACAAAAGCCAGGGCCGCAAACCTGCTTCGGCAACGATGGGAGAACCGGTGTTCCCGGTCAACAAACAGGTCGTGACGAATTACCTGTTTCCCTATTCCATATCGCCGGACTCGCTGGTGTACCTGCGAACGGCGTATAACAAGCGTCCTGCTTTTTTTATCAGCGATAGCAAAGGCGTTCATGCCATACGGGTTCGTGATATTTCCCTGGAGCAGCAGTTTTCTTACCACAATGGCCAGATCGTATACGCGGCTTACGAAAGCGATCCGCGCTGGTCGTGGAGAGATTACAGCGTGATCCGGCTGCTCGATATCCGTACCGGTCGCCAAAGAACCATCACCCGCAAAACAAAATATTTTACACCCGATCTGTCACCCGGCGGCGGCCAGATCGCAGCGGTACAGGTGGCGGTAAATGGTAAAAGTGAATTGCATATCCTTGATGCAGCAAATGGCAGCGTAAAGACCAGTATCAGCTCGCCGGATATCAGCCTGTTTACCGATCCCAAATTCCTGAGCGAAGACTCGGTGGTTTGTGCCGTGCGGCTGACCGATGGCAAAATGGCACTGGCTGTGGCCAGCCTGGCTACCGGGAGTACGGTCCGCCTCACACCTCCATCTTTCAATGTGGTGGGGTATCCTTCGATCCACAAAGGAGTGATCTATTTCACGGCTTCCTATGGCGGCAACGACGATGTGTTTGCCATTAAGCCGGGCGATACCGCGATCTACCGGCTGACCGGCGGGCCGTTGGGTAACTATTTCGTCAATGTGAATAATGGCCGCATGACCTGGTCGGCTTTTACAGCAGAGGGATATCAATTGCAGCAGGCGACAGAAAGGGACATCGTTTGGACACCTGTGCCGGCAGCTGCCACCATCAATACCGTGTTGGCTTATCCTGTCAGCCACACCGCCGACGTAGTGCCTTTTTTATCCGGCCAGCTGGCTAAACGTAATTTTGTCAGCGGCAGGTACAGCCCCGGCACCAACCTGCTGAACTTTCACAGCTGGCGTCCTTATTACGAAGATCCCATCTTTACGTTTTCCCTGTACGGCGAGAATGTGCTGAATACATTGCAGACGGAGCTCTACTACCTGTATAACCAGAACGAGAAAACCAGCTCCGTGGGGTTGAGTGCGGTGTATGGCAAATGGTTCCCTTATATCAGCGTAGGGTCACAACTCACGTTTGCCAGGCAGGACCTGGTGAGCAGCACCATACGCCAATGGAACCAGTTGGATACAAGGGTAGGGCTTAGCGTACCGCTGAACTTTACGAGCGGCAAAACCTATAAGTCGCTGAACATGGGTACGAATTATTTCCTGCGCAACGAATTCAATACCGGTCCGAACAAAAACCTGTTCGGTACCAACAACTTTACCTACCTCCATCATTTCATCAGCTGGACGCAGCAGGTGGAGATGGCCCGGCAGCATATTTTTCCCCGGCTGGGCTATTCGGTTGCGGTCAATCACCGCTACCCGGTGACCAAACTGGATGGGTACCAGTTTATTTCGTCGGCAGCACTGTACCTGCCGGGATTTTTGTCCAATCACAGCCTGGTACTGACCGGGTCGTTCCAGCAGCGGGATACCTTGCGGGCTCTCTTCGGCAACGGTTTTGCCAACGCAAGGGGCTTTGCCGATTATTACCGGACCACAGCCGGGTCGCGTATGTGGCGGTGGTCGGCCAATTATCACCTGCCGCTGTGGATGCCCGATGTTGGGGTAGCCAATATCCTGTACCTGCAGCGCATCCGCGGCAATTTGTTTTACGATATGCAGCGGCTGTTTTCCAACAACAAGCAGCTGACACTGGATCAGCGCAGCGCCGGTGCGGAATTTTATGTCGATACGAAATGGTGGAACCAGTATGAGCTCACTTTCGGCATCCGGATCAGCCGCCTGCTCGATAATGACCCGCTGGGGCAGCGTGGCAAGGGGAGCACGGTGGTGGAATTTGTCCTCCCGGTGAGCATTATTCCGCGATAAGAGAAATAGAAAAACCTGTAAGGTTCCTCCTTAAAATTGATTGATCAAGGGATAAACCTATAAGGTTTGCCCATAAAAGCTGGGGTTCAATCAAGCGGGAAACCTTATAGGTTATGCTATGTTGCTATAAATTCTGCAAGCTCTCTTCGATCGTCCGGATCTTTTCCTCCGCATCCGCTTTCTTTCTCCGCTCTATCTCCACTACTTCAGGCTTTGCGTTTTGTACAAACCGTTCGTTGCCCAGCTTTTTTTCCACCGAGGCCAGGAAGCCCTTCAGGTAGTCCAGGTCTTTCAGCAGCTGATCCTTTTGGGCAGCCGTATCGATCTCCTGTTCCGCCTGCAGGTAAAATTTATCCTTTTGCACTACTACGGTAACGCTACCGGCGACGGGCTGGCTGGTAAAGGCAATGCTCTCTGCATTCACCTGGCGTGACAGTATGTTTTCGATCAGGTGAAACGAAGCCGCATCGGCCGCCTGGATATGCAGCCGGATGCTGTCTTTCGGTTTGATATTATTCTTGTTCCGGGCATCTCGGATGGCCGTGATCACTTCCTTCAGCAAAACGCCGTTTTGCAGCACGGTTTTATCGACAGTTCCTGCCGGGGTAAATTGTTTGACGCACAGGTCGCCCGGCTGCTCCTGCAGCAGGTGATAGATATCTTCGGTGATAAAGGGCATGAATGGATGCAGCAATTGCAGCAGTTCGCCAAAGAAATACACCGTTTTTTCATATACGGCAGCATCGATGGGTTGTTCAAAACCCGGCTTCACCCACTCCAGGTACCAGCTGCAGAAATCATCCCATACCAGGGAATAGACGGTTTTCAATGCTTCACTCAGCCGGAAATCCCTGAACTGGTCGTCCAGCTGCAGCTTTACTTCATTCAGCCGGTTCGCAAACCAATCGACTGCAAAATCCGGTCGCTGCGCCTGGCTCGCGGCCTCCGACTTCCTGCCAGACCACATTTTCACCAGCTTCAGCGCATTCCACAGCTTGTTGGTAAAGTGCAGGCCCTGTTCGTTGCTCGATTCGTCCCACATCAGGTCATTGCCGGCAGGCGAAGCGATCATAATTCCAAACCTGACAGCATCGGCGCCGTATTGATCGATCAGGCCAAGCAAGTCCGGCGAGTTCCCTAATTGTTTACTCATTTTCCGGCCGATCTTGTCACGGACGATGCCGGTAAAATACACTTCTGAAAAGGGCTTTTCGCCTTTGTATTCAAAACCGGCCATTACCATCCGGGCCACCCAGAAGAAGATGATCTCCGGCGCCGTCACCAGCGTATTGGTGGGGTAGTAGTAGTTCACATCCGGGTTGCCGGGATTGCTGTATCCTTTGAACACTTCAAAGGGCCAGAGCCAGCTGGAGAACCAGGTATCCAGGCAGTCTTCGTCCTGTTTCAGTTCCGGGTCGGGCACCAGGTATTCTTTATGAAATAATTCCTTTGCTTCCGCTTCGGTAGCCGCTACCACAAACCGGCCTTCTGCATCGTACCACGCAGGGATGCGGTGTCCCCACCACAGCTGCCGGCTGATGCACCAGTCCCGGATATTTTCCATCCAGTGGCGGTACAGGTTTTTGAATTTGCCGGGATAGAATTTAATGTCGTCCGTCATGACGGCATCCAGTGCCGGGCCGGATATTTTTTTCATGTCCACCCACCACTGCAGGCTCAGGCGCGGTTCCACCACCGCATCGGTACGTTCGCTGTAGCCGACCTCGCTGGTATAATCTTCCGTTTTTGCCAGGTGCCCTTTTTCTTCCAGCTCTTTTACGATCTTTTTCCGCGCCTCGAAGCGGTCCTCGCCTGTGTAGATGCGGGCTTCTTCGCTGAGCGTACCATCTTCGTTCAGGATATCTATTACTTCCAGGTTGTGCTTTTGTCCCAGCTGGTAGTCGTTCATGTCATGTGCAGGGGTCACTTTCAGCGCTCCGGTGCCGAAGTCCGTCATCACGTAATCGTCGGCGATGATGGGAATACGGCGATTGACAAGCGGCACCAGGGCATACCGGCCCTGCAGGTGTTTGTAGCGTTCATCATCCGGATGCACGCAAATGGCCGTATCGCCCATAATGGTTTCCGGCCTTACCGTAGCGATGGTAATAAATTCAGCGGAAGGGGATCCGTTTTCACCTTCCAGGAAATAGTTCAGGTAATACAGTTTTTGAGCTGTTTCTTTCCGGATCACTTCTTCGTCGCTCAGGGCTGTCTTTGCCCTTACATCCCAGTTGATCATCCGCTTGCCGCGGTAGATATATCCTTTGTTGTACAGGTCGATGAATACGCTGATCACGGATTGATAATAATCAGGGTCCATGGTAAAGGTGGTGCGGTCCCAGTCCAGGCTGCAGCCCAGCTTTTTCAGCTGTTGCAGGATGATGCCGCCGTATTTTTCCTTCCATTCCCAGGCATATTGCAAAAATTCATCGCGGCTGAGCGAGGACTTGCTGATCCCTCTTTCCCGGAGCATTTGCACCACCTTGGCTTCGGTGGCGATGGACGCATGGTCGGTACCGGGCACCCAGCAGGCATTTTTACCCTGCATGCGGGCGCGGCGCACCAGTATGTCCTGTATGGTATTGTTGAGGCAGTGGCCCATGTGCAGCACACCCGTCACGTTGGGTGGCGGGATCACGATCGTGTAGGGTTCGCGCTCATCCGGCGTGCTGTGGAAATAGTTTTTGTTCAGCCAGTGCTGATACCACTTCTGTTCGGCCGCCTGGTGATCGAAATTTTTACTCAGTTCCATAAGGCCGCAAATTTACCGGGTTTTCAGCACACGCAGAAGGAAGAATCCGCTGTTGTATGAAGCTGAATTACAGTTATATTCGCATAACCGCCCATGCTTCAACGGTAAATCAAAACAACATGAAAAGACACTTAGCATCCTGGTACAGCCCGTCGCTCCAAAAAGAAATGCCTATTGCTACGTACGGCGATTACGGATTTGCCCTCCTGCTGGTCCCTACTGCCGCCGCCGACTACCTGGAGTATGAGCGTTTCCAATTGATGGATGCACTGGCCCCCTTTATCGACGGAGGGAAAGTAAAGGTCTTTTCGATCGACAGCATCAACAACGAAAGCTGGATGAATAATAACATGGACCCCTGGCACAAATCCATCCGTCACCAGCAATGGAATGATTATGTATACAACGAGGTGATACCATATGTGCGCAACAGCACGAGCGGGGAAACGCCCATCATCACCTGCGGCGCCTCATTCGGCGCGTTGCACAGCATGAACCTGTTCCTGAAGCGGCCCGATCTTATCAATGGCGTGATCGCTATGAGCGGGGTGTACGATCTGACCGAGTACACCAAAGGGCATTACGATGACAACGTGTATTTCAACAGCCCGATGCATTATGTCCCCAACCTGTCCGATCACTACATCCTGGAGCAGATACGCCGCAGCCAGCACATTCACATCGTTTCCGGTAGCGGGGCGTATGAGGACCCATCGGCCAGCGGCCGGTTTGCCAAAGTGCTGTATGACAAAGGACTTTGGTACGAGCTGGATATCTGGGGCGAAGAATGGAAGCACGACTGGCCTACCTGGCGTCATATGCTGCCGCATTACCTGCAGACGCGGTTTTAAACCTGTGCGGGGATAAGTTGGCGGAGCCGGTTAATAAATTCCCGGCGGGGTATCATTGCAGCGCCCAGGCTTTCCAGGTAAGGGGTATACACCTGGCAGTCGATCAGTTCGATCCCTTCTTTTTTTAATTCTTCCACATACCGGATAAATGCGAAGCGGGAAGCATTGCTGACCCGGCTGAACATGCTTTCACCGAAAAAAACTTTTCCCATTTTGATCCCATACAATCCGCCCGCGAGCTCACCGTCCTGCCAGGCTTCGGCGCTGAAGGCATAGCCCAGCCGGTGCATGGTGGTATAGGCTTTTTCCACTTCGCCGGTGATCCAGGTGCCCTCCTGTCCCGGCCGCACGATCTTTTTGCACTGGCGGATAACCTGTTCAAAAGCATGGTTGATCGTAAACCGGAACTCGTCGCGGTTCAGCAGCGGCCTGATGCTTTTGCTGACGTGCAGCGATCCGGGCTGCAGTACAAACCGCGGGTCGGGGCTCCACCACAGGATATGATCGCCTTCGTACCAGGGAAAAATACCGCTCCGGTATGCCAGGAGAAGCCGCTCGGGCGATAGGTCGCCGCCCAGGGCCAGCAGGCCGTCCGGTTCGGCAAGATGTGGTGAGGGAAAAGAGAGTTCCTTATCGAGGACAAACAGTGGCATATGTCACCGGGAAATTGAAACGATCAGCTGTATTAATGATTATTTGGCCATCACTTCGATGGTAGCGCCGATGCCCCTGTCGGTAATGGCGTCGCACATGGGTTTCAGTTCTTCGTAAGAGCCTTCTTTCACTGCGTATTTACCCTGGAAATGGATGATGTACGAACATTGCTCTGCCTGCTCGTGGGTATGCCTGCATACCTCCATAAGCGTCTCGATCACCCATTCGAAGGTATTCACCTCGTCGTTCCACACGATCAGGCTGCAGGGCTCGTCGTGGGCGGTCAGCACATCCGTTTCTTCGCGGGCATCAGTCTGTATGGTATTCGCAGGTATCGGCATTGGTGCCAGCCTTTCTGCAAAAATATACATTTGTTCATTAGTTTGCAGCGATGAAAAAAGCGTTTACCCAGCTTCATAGTGCCGTGTTCCTGGCAGGATTTACCGGTATCCTGGGCCGGCTGATCACGCTGAACGAGGGCATGATCGTCTGGTACAGGCTGCTGCTCACGGCCATCACCATGTGGGCCCTGTTCGGCCTGTCGGGAAATATCCGGAAGATACCGGCCGGACTGTTGTTGCGCATCGCTGGAGTAGGGTTTATCGCTACCCTGCACTGGATCACCTTTTACGGGGCCATTAAATATTCCAATGTATCGGTCACGCTGGTTTGCTTTTCATCCATCAGCTTTTTTACAGCGCTGCTGGAGCCGTTGATATTGCGGAAAAAGCTGAACAGGGCCGAGCTCCTGCTCGGGCTGGTTACCCTGGCCGGCATTTATATTATTTTCCGGTTCGATACGCAATACAAAACCGGGATCGTCATTGGCATCGTCTCGGCTTTCCTGGCCGCCCTGTTTCCTGTTTACAACCGGGAATACCTGAAGCAGGTGAATGTGGAAACCCTGCTCGTGTGGCAGCAAACCGGCGGGCTGGTAGTGCTGTCGGCCCTGCTGCCGCTCTACCTGTCGTGGTTCCCGGTGGCCGGTTTTTTACCATCGCTGAGCGACCTGGCCTGGCTGCTGGTACTTTCCTGGGTCTGTTCCGTGCTGGCCTTCCGGTTGGCAGGATATGCCCTGCACCGGTTGTCTGCCTTTACGGTCAACCTGACCTATAACCTGGAACCTATTTATGGCATCCTGCTGGCCTTTGTGGTCTACAACGAAAACCAGCTGCTCAGCAAATGGTTTTATATCGGGTTTGGCGTTATTGCCGCCGCCCTGGTCATCCATATCTGGCTGGTGATAAAGCAGGAAAAAGGAGCGGCTGCCGCTGCGGCCCTTCCCGCTTCGTAACGATTGCTGCCAATATGTTGTCATTGGACTGCTGTGGTTTGCAGCGGTCCGGCTAACTTTAAGGCTCCAAAACCCGGACATGAGAAAACTTACCTGGCTAACCATTTCGATCTGTTCATTCACCCTGCTGCATGCACAGAAAAAACCACTTGATCACACTGTGTATGATGGCTGGCAAAGCATCGGCGAAAAACTCATCAGCAACAACGGCCAATGGATCGTGTACACGGTGAATCCACAGGAAGGCGACAATGAACTGGTGATCCAGGCCTCGGGCAACAGTTATAAAAAGATCATTCCCCGGGGATATAATGCATCGATCACCGAAGACAGCCGCTTTGTCGTCTTTAAGATCAGGCCTTTATTCAGGGACAGCCGGGAGGCAAGGATCAAAAAACGAAAAGCGGAAGAGATGCCGAAGGATTCGCTGGCCATCGTGGAGTTGGGTCGCGACAGCATATGGAAGCTGCCGCGGGTAAAAGGATACAGGTTGCCGGAAAAAAGTCCGGGCTGGGTGGCCTACCAGTTGGAAAAACTACCGGAGGCCGGCGCCCGGGGCAAAACCGCCGATATGAAGAAGCTGGATAGCCTTACCCGCATCATCGATTCGCTGCGGGTAATGATCAATAGGCGTGAAGAGGGGATGCCCGGAAGAAGACAGAACCGGGATGATGAAGAGGCGGACCTGTACACGGATGCCGGCGAGGAGGAGGTGGTGACGCCGCCGGCAGAAGCAGCGTCCGACCTGGTGTTGCGAAACCTGCAAACCGGGGAGGAAAAACGAACCAGGTACGTAACCGGCTACCTGTTTAGCAAAAACGGCCGGAAGCTGCTGGCAGGGACGGCCCGTGATCCGGGCGACTCGCTGAGCGAGGCCATGATACTGTTATACGATCTGTGGGGCAGTTTTACCGATACACTCAGCCGCGGTGGCAATGAATTCCGGAATCTTGCCCTAAGCGGGGATGGTGAGCAGGTAGCTTTCCTGGCGGAGCGTGATGCCAGGCCAAAGGAGCTGCAAAAATTCTTTAAACTATGGTATTTCCGGGAGGGAATGGACACGGCCGTGGTGCTGGTAGATAAGCATACGCCTGGTATGAAGATAGGAACCACGGTCAGCGAGAACGGAGCCCTCAGCTTCAGCAGGAGCGGGCGGCGTTTGTTTTTCGGAACAGCTCCTGTACGTCCGCCAAAAGACACTACCCTGGTCGATATGGACCTGGTGAAAGTGGATATATGGCATTACAACGACGATTACCTGCAGCCGGTGCAGCTTAACCGCCTGCGCCGTGATCAGCAGGAAAATTTCCTGGCTGTATACCTGCTGGACCAGGGCCGGTTGCAGCAACTGGCGTCCAAAGAAATTCCGCAGGTTATCCAAACCAGCGAAGGTGATGGCGATCAGTTTGTAGGCCTCACCGATGCCGGCAGGCGGATCGAAAGCCAGTGGACAGGCGCCACCAGGAAAGATATTTACCTGATCAGCGTAAACGACGGAACGCGGAAGCTGATCAAAAGCGATTTGTCAGGCGTGATTATGCCCTATTATGTTTCACCAGGCGGCAAATATGTGATGTGGTACGACAGCAAGGCCAGAAACTATTTTGTATGGGATGGCGCCGCTGCCCGGAACATTACCGAAAAAATAAAAGTGCCGCTGTTCGACGAAGAATATGATTCGCCTTCCGATCCGCCGCCTTATGGCCTCATGGGCTGGCAGGAGGGGGATAGTGCGGTGTACGTATACGACCGGTATGATGTGTGGAACGTCCCTGTCATAGGTAAGCGGTCGCCTGCGCTTTTCCGGGCTGCCAACAGTGGTAAAAGAGGCCCTGTTTCCCTTCGTTACATCCGGCTCGACTCTGCCGAGCGGTTTATCAACCCCGGGCAGGAACTTTTGTTCAGGGCATTTGATGAAAGGAACAAGCAAAGTGCATTGTATTTTACCAGTGCATCCGGGCTGCCTGCACTGCAGCTTTCACCCTACAGTTATGGCGCTGTTCAGAAGGCAAGGGACGCAAAACGGTATATCTATACCAGGGAGAACTATGTCAGTTCTCCTGACCTGGTGCTGCTAAACAGGATAAGTACCCTTCCCGGAGCAGGCCAGGAACTGAAATTGTCGGCCATCAATCGCCAGCAGGCGGAGTATAACTGGGGTACGGCTGAGCTGTTCAGCTGGAAAGCTTACAATGGCAGGGAATCGCAGGGTATCGTGTACAAACCGGAGGATTTTGATCCCGCAAAGAAATACCCGATGATCTGTTATTTCTATGAAACGCTCAGCGATGGATTGTATGGTTACCAGGCGCCGGCCCCTACCCCCAGCAGGCTGAATATTCCCTTTTTTGTCAGCCGCGGCTACATCGTTTTCGCGCCGGACATTCATTATTCTACCGGCCACCCCGGGCGGGATGCTTACAACTACATTGTCAGCGGGGCCAGGGCGCTCGTCAAAAAAGGATTCGTGGATAGCACGCGCATCGGGCTGCAGGGCCAGAGCTGGGGCGGCTACCAGGTAGCCTACCTGGTCACGGCCACGTCGCTTTTCAAAGCGGCATGGGCAGGCGCGCCTGTAGCCAATATGACGAGTGCCTATGGAGGCATCCGCTGGGAAAGCGGCATGAACCGCCAGTTCCAGTACGAGAAAACCCAAAGCCGTATCGGCGCTACCCTGTGGGAAAAACCGCAGCTTTATATTGAAAACTCCCCGTTGTTTCATTTGCCAAAGGTAAAAACTCCGCTTGTCATCATGGCCAACGATGCCGACGGAGCCGTACCCTGGTACCAGGGCATCGAACTCTTTACCGGGTTGCGGAGGCTGGGTAAAAAAGTGTGGATGCTGAATTATAACGGAGAGGCCCATAACCTGGTGGAACGGAAGAACCGGAAGGACATCCAGGTAAGGGAGCAGCAGTTTTTCGACTGGCTGCTGAAGGAGGCGCAACCTGCCCGCTGGATCACGGAAGGCGTGCCCGCTGTGGATAAAGGAAAAGACTGGGGACTTGAAGAAATCGTTAACTGATCCATATATTTGTTTCACTAAAAAGTAATTTATGAAGAAGTTGTTTGCCGCACTGCTTGTGCTTCCTTTCCTCGCCTTTGTGGCAGCTGATTGGGTCACTGTGCAGTTGGATGAAAAGGTCTCGGTAAGTTTTCCGTCTGCTCCCCAGGAGAAAGAGATGGCGGGCAACCAGGTATGGGTGCAGGATATCGATAAGGATGCCCGTTGTATGGCCATGGTGCTGGATTTTTCCAAATTCGGCCTTGATTCTGCCGGTCTTGCTGAGGAAATGGGAAAAGACCAGGCTTTTGCCGATTTCAGGGGAGGCATACTGGGCCAGATCCAGGGGGCTACACTTATATCCGAAAAAAAGGGTAAAATAAACGGGAAAATCTATTTCGAATACGTCATTAACATGGGCAAAAATGATGATAAAGATGCCCTGAACATCATGTACAGCCGCAACATCTTTGTCAGCAATAAAATGTATACCCTGAGTTTTTACGAAAAGAACAATATGCCTCGTGAGAAGGACAGGAATAAGTTCTACAATTCTTTCAAACTGGCATACTGATACCACGAACAGCAGGGTTACCTTACCAGGTGGCCTGGCTGATGAACTTCACCAGGCTTCTTTTGGCTACCGGCAGCAGGGTTTCATCTACCGGGAATTTCAGCGGTATTTCGATGGAATACACGGCCGGGTTTGGCAGCTCTCTCCTGTAGCGGATCAGTTCCGATTTGATGTGTTCGTAAGTAGTGGTAAAGCTGCGCTGCCACTTATCCACGAAAACCGTTTTGATGCTGCGGTATTTTTCATCGTGTTTTTCAAAGATGGACAGGCGATAGTGGTACACGCCGGTGCTGCTGACTTCGCCGGCGCTCAGGAAGAAATAGCCTTCCTGCGTATCGAGCGGGATGATGCCCACTGGCGCAATACTGATCTTTTCTTCCACGAATTCGTAGATGGCTGTCCCGTCGGAGATGGTTTTTTTCATGGTAGCGGCTGAATAGTGAATGATCTCTTCCAGTTCCTGCATCAGTTCATTGTCGGCGATCAGTTGCTCATAGAGCAATTGTAATTTTTCCAGCTGTATGCCGCTCAGCTTTTTGGGAAAATGCTCCTGCAGGTACTTTTTATTCTCACGAAAAGCGACGATATTGTTATAGTGAAAGATCACATCGGCCAGCTGCGGATATAGCTTATTCTCGTTGAAATACCGGCCGATCTGCTGCAGGTAAGCGAGCAGGGTGTATTTTTTCAGTTCGAAGTCAATATAACCTTCGGCAAACCATGTTTCTGACAATGACTTCATCGGTAGCGTATTTATTTCCTAATTTACAAAAAAGACAACAGAAACAGACCCGGGTTTACTTTTTGAAACGTTAAAACAATTTATTATGAGAAGGCTCTTACTGATCATCCTGGTCTCCGCTGTATCCTGCACCCATTCGGTGTATATCGTCAGGCATGCGGAGAAGGCGGCCGACAACATGAGCGGCGATGTAGCTTTGTCGGAGGCCGGCCAGCAGAGAGCCGAAACGCTGAGGGAAACGCTGAAGAACGAAAAGATTGCTGAAATATATTCCACCAATACCGTCCGGACAAGATCGACTGCACAGCCGGCGGCTGATTATGTTGGCCAGCCGGTTCAAACCTACGGTCCTATGCCGGATTCCGCCTTTATCAGCCTGTTGCGGTCAAAGAAAAAGAACATACTGGTCGTGGGTCATTCCAATACCATTGATGATATTGCCAACAGGTTGTGCGGCCGTACGGTCGTGCCCGGAGACCTCCCTGATTCGGAGTACGATAACCTGTTTGTTGTTACGATAAGAGGGAAGAAAACATCGTTTGAACGGAAAAAGTACGGGTTGCCTTCACGCCGACCTTAGTCCACGTTGCCAGGTATCTTTTCTTTATCGTCCCTGTGGCCGCCCACTTCAATCATCAGTG
>JBEVLT010000133.1:0-3386 GCA_040509055.1 Chitinophagaceae bacterium | reverse complement strand
ACCGGCCTGTTTCAGCTTCTCTATTTCGGTCAATGCCTTGGGGCGTATAAGTGATGGGATGACCTCTGCAGCAAACTGCTCACAAAAAGCCTTAAAGTCCGCCTCCTGCATACCGCCAAAGAAGAATTTCAGTGTTTTCTCCTTGGCCAGCTGATTGGAAATAACACCTGCTTTGTAGGCCACGAGGTAAGGACTGTTCAACAGGAAGCCAAAGTAGAACTTTGCTTTGCCATGCCGGTATTTAAAGATCTCCAGCAGGGTATCTGCGGTAGTGATCGTTCCGTCAAAATCAAAAAAGGCAATGGACCTGCTCACAATTTCAGCTTTTTAAACATGAATTCAGGGATACTCTTGATGATCAGCATGATCCAGCGCCAAAACATTTCACATAAAATACGTTCTTCATTTTGGCGGCGGCATTGAACACTGTATCTGCTACCTGCTCCGGCTTTGCAGTGAGCAAAGGAGGGAGGGTCAGGTTCTCTGTCATGGCTGTATATACAAAGCCCGGCTGCACGCTTACTACATGCACGTTCTCACGGAACATGCGGTTGCGCAGGCCGGAGAGATAGGCCGTAAAGCCTGCTTTGGCGCTGCCATAGATATAATTGCTCTGGCGGCCACGTTCGCCGGCCACAGAGCTGATGCCAACAATGGTACCACTTCTCCGGGAAGCATAGTAATTGCTTACCACGTTGAGGATGGAAACAGCTCCGGTATAGTTGGTATTGATGATCCTTTCACTTTCTGTCCAGCTGGCACGGGCGCTTTCATTTTCTCCCAGGTGGCCAAACACACAGATGGTAATATCCGGCTTCACCGGCAAGGCATCAAAGAATGCCTGGTGGGAAGCAAAGTTCACTGCATCAAACTCATGCAGGGTACAGGGAATGTTGTAGCGGATAGCGATATCCGACTGCATCGGCTGCAGGCGCTGAGTGTTGCGGGCAGCTAACTGGATGGTATCGCCGTTGGCTGCGTACTTCTTGGCAATGGCCACTGCCATGTCAGAAGCGGCGCCTAAAATGAGAATGGTAGACATTACTGCTAAGTATTGTTTTAGCCGGAGGGCTTGATTAATTTTCAGTTACAGGTTGCATGTTTCCGGTTACAGGCTTCCAGTTGCCGGTGGCCGGTATCTGTTGCTTTGTAACGGAAGTGAGCAACAACCTGTCCGATTGCTCGGAACGGATCTTGTTGACCGGGTTGTACTTCCTCACAACGGCCTTGAATTCTTCCAGCCTGGGATAACCCGCTTTCAATACTTCCGGTTTCATACGGGCATCCTTGCTCATGTAGAGACGGCCACCGTACTTGAGCACGATCTGGTCCAGCTCATCGAGGAATTCCAGGAGGCCGCTGCGTACCGGGATATCCAGCGCAAGGGTATATCCTTCTTCCGGGAAAGAGATCAGGCTTTCCTGCTTGCCAAATACTTTTAATACGGCGAGGAAAGAGCCAATGCCTTTGTCGCTGATGCGTTGCAGTATCTCGATCAATCCCTGCTTGGCGTGCATAGGCACTACAAACTGGTATTGCACGAATCCTTTTTTGCCATAGCCGCGGTTCCAGTGCAGGATGGCATCCAGCGGATAATAGAAAGGCTCATATCCTACTACATTGTTGATCTCCTTCCTGAAGTTCTTGCCGTAGTATAAGAAGTTGAAGGCTTTCACCGTAAAGGTGTTCAAAACCCAGGAAGGCAGGTTGAAAGGGAAGGTGATCTGCTTCTTCTTAGGCAGCTGCAAAGGATCTTTGCGCTGTTTATCGTTGAGGTCGTTCACGGTAGCGTGCTCGCCCAGTATCAGGATGCTGCGGCCGAACCCTTTGCCTTTTTTCAGGCAATCGATCCAGGCTACAGAGTAAGTATAATGCTTGTAATCTTCAAACAGCTGGATGATGTGCTCCAGGTTATCTGCCTTGATCTGCTTTTGCTTGATGAAGGAGGTCTCGATCTTTTTGAGGCGGAACTTCACCCGGGTGATGAGGCCGGTAAGGCCCATGCCACCGCAGGTAGCATCGAACAGGTCGGCATATTGCGTAGTAGAGCAGGTGATCATTTCACCGCTGGCCAGCACTACGTCCATGTCTACAATGTGATTGGAGAAAGAGCCATCTACGTGGTGGTTCTTGCCATGTACATCACTGCCTACGGCACCGCCGATGGTGATGAACTTGGTACCGGGCGTTACCGGGAGGAACCAGCCTTTGGGCACGATCACTTCCAGTATCTTATCCAGTACGAGGCCGCTCTGGCATTCAAAGATGCCTTGTTCGGTATCAAAAGAAAGAATCTTATCGTATTTAAGCGTGGAGATGGTCTGGTGGCTGAGGGAGGCGTCGCCATAGCAACGGCCATTGCCGCGGGGGATGAAGCCGTTGGTATCCTTTACAAGCTGTTGCAACTGGCCGTCGTAGCTGAACTGCTGTTCATTACTGTCCATCACGGGGTAATTTCCCCAGTTGGCAATTTCTTTTTTCATGCGAATAGTCTGTTTTATTTGTCAAAAAAGGACAAGTCCTTCAAGTACACTATGAAATAAAAACTGGCTATCCATAGAACGAGGGTAAGCTGGATGAAACGGTCTTTATAAAGGATTTCGGTAGGTGAGCCTGCTTTGTTGAGCACGAAAGTGATCTGCAGATAGCGCATAATGCCTGCGATCACGAACAAGGATGTATAGTATAAGCGCCAGCCAAACTCTTTGTACAGGGCGCCTGATACGGTATAATTGATATAAGCCACGATGAGGATGGCGCAGAACAGGCCGAGCAGCGTGTTAAGGAATTCCAGGCTATAGCCTTTGATGGATTTCCGCATGTCGGTACCGGTTGCCACTTTCAGCATTACATCGTCCCGGCGCTTGGCAATGGCCATAAAGAGCGCCAGCAGGAAGGTCATGATGATGAGCCATTCCGTTGTATGGATATCTCCCAGCGCTGCCCCACCTTTTACCCGCAGTACGAAGCCGGTGGATACAATGATGATGTCGAGGATGGAAATATTTTTCAGGCCAAAACAATAGCCCAGGTTCAATACATAATAGAGACCGGTAATGAAGAGGAACTTCATGCTGGGGTCTATCAGATAGCTGATACCCAGTCCTGCAACGGCCAGTAAAATGCAGATCGCCAAGCCTACCTGTTTCTTCACCTTACCGGAAGCCATCGGCCGTTTGCACTTTTTGGGGTGCTTGCGGTCGTCTTCGATGTCCCTGTAATCGTTCAGGATATAAATACTGCTGGCAAGGAAGCTAAAGGCAATAAAGCCACCGATCAGTGACAGGAACTGCGCCTGAAACTCCGAAGGGTTAAACAGTTTACCTGCAAAGAAAGAAGGGATGAACAGGAAGGTGTTTTTAGCCCAATCTTTAGGTCGTAATAAT
>JBEVLT010000132.1:0-5488 GCA_040509055.1 Chitinophagaceae bacterium | reverse complement strand
AATGGAATGCCGCAGCAACCCTGTCTTTACCGGAAAAGTGTATGGTGGCCGGCTTCGCAGGTGTGCCGGATGTGTTTCCCTGGAAAAGCGGATTGAGCAAGGGCATCGACGCTAAAGCATTCAATGCTTCTTTTTTTACACAGCCGGACCTGTTCCTCCGGTTGAGGCCGGGAAAGCAGGCTGCCGTGTTGACAAAACTGGAAAAGGCGGGTCAATCTTTTGAGCAGGTGACCGATACCTGTATCGCCCTGCCCAATACATCGAAGGTTGGCGACATCATAGCCCTTGATCAAGAAGCCATCGTACAGGATTATAATTCGCAAGGTATCGGCGATTTCATGAGACCGGTAAAAGGCAACCGGGAGCTAATGGTATGGGATTGCTGTGCCGCCAGCGGCGGAAAATCTATCCTGGCTGTGGACATACTGGGCCCGGTTCGGCTGGTGGTGTCCGATATCCGGGAATCCATCCTGGCCAATCTTAAGAAAAGGTTTCAGGAAGCAGGAATAAACCAGTACCGGAGTTTTTGTGCGGATCTTTCCGGGCAGGATGCTATACCGGTCACCGACAGGTATGACCTGGTCATTTGCGATGTGCCTTGTACCGGCAGCGGTACCTGGGGGCGTACGCCTGAGCAACTGCATTATTTTGATCCGGTAGCGATCGAACGCTATGCAGCCCGTCAAAAAAAGATACTGCTCAACGTGCTCGCGCATGTCCGTCCCGGCGGTTATTTGCTGTACAGTACCTGTTCCGTTTTCCGCGAGGAAAATGAAGCTGTCGTGGAGTTTATCTGCGCGCAGTCAGACCTGGTGCCTGAAAAGAAAGAAATCCTGACGGGATACGACAGGAGGGCAGATACCCTGTTCGGGACGCTGCTCCGGAGGCCGTTATAGTTTCAGCAGTTCTGTGGTGCCGATCACTTTTGCATGATTGAATACCCTTACGATATACTGGCCTTTGGCAAAGGCCGCAGTGGCCAGCTCGAAAAAAGTGGTGCCAACAGGTTTTGACCGGGCCATCTGCAGCACCAGGCTGCCTTTCATGTCATACACCGTTATCTGCAGGTCAGTTACTGCATAGCTGGTTTGTACCATGAGGCGGGCATTGTTGCCTGCCGGTGGGTTGGGAGCTATAAGCACTTTGGTATCCGGCATGCAGGGCGTAGCCACAGCCACCTGGACAGTATCGATATAAACAGCCGTAAAAGTCGCCGCATTGGTATCAATCACCTGGCGGATGCGATAAGCAATCGTTCCGGCCGGCATCGTGTCCAGTTTGTGGCTAAACTGGTAGCTGTGATTAGCCAGTATGGTTCCGGCCATAGGATCGGTTTGCCCGATCTTTGAATAGGCGGGATCGCCGGGTGCCTTTTTTTCTATTTCATACTTCATGGCCCTTATGTCCTTGCTCGTCCAGTTCAGTGTAATGGTGCACGCATTCAGCGTTGCTGTAGCGGTAGCAAATTCGGCCAGCAGGACAGAAAAAGCTTTTTTCATATCCGGGATGCCGTACCCGATACGGTCATCCGGGGCATTATAGATACTGCCGGCTTCCCTCAGTGCGCGAACAATGCGCATGTTATTAAATTCCGGAAAACCCTGCCACAGGCAAGTGCCCAGGCCGGCCATGTTCGGGCAGGCCAGCGAAGTGCCGTTTGTTAACCCGATAGTATTGGAAGCGGTTTGTATCACCGCAGCTACACCCACGGACGCCACATCGGGCTTAATGCGCCCATCGGCCGAAGGTCCATAGCTGGAGAAAGCCCCGACATTCCCGGCACTATTGACCGCTCCTACGGCCAGGATGCTGTCAGCATCCGCCGGGGTGGTGATCATGCGCCAGTGGTCGGTACCCGAGTTGCCAGCCGAGTTGAATACAAGCAATCCTTTCTGCGCAGCCAGGTCGGCTGCGCGGGCCGACATCGTAATATCACCATTCAGATCGCTGTACGGATAGTCCGGCACAGGCGGATTGAACTCATATCCATAACCAAGAGAAGAGGAAATAATATCTGCTCCTACGCTGTCTGCCCTCTCTGCGCCGCAGGCCCAATTGAATTCTTCGATAGGGTATTCCGAACCCCCATCCTCGGTTCTGAACAAATGGAAACTGGCCTTAGGCGCCTTGCCGATAAACATTCCGGGAATATTGGCCACGATCGTAGACAGGCAGGACATGCCATGGCTGAGGTCCTCTACCACACTTTGTTCATTGGCCACAAAATCCCATGTGCTGAGAAACTGCCCGTTGGCATTAGCACTATCAAAGGCATCAAACGCCGTATACTGGAAAAAGCCGCCGTCCAGCATAGCGATCTGCATGCCCTGTCCCCGTAACCCGACATTGTGAAGGAATTCGCCCTGGTGAAGGTGGATCTCATCGTATGAAGCGCCGGTGCCGTAGTCGAAATAATCGGCCTGGACCTGCTGCACCCTGTTGTGCCGGGACAAAGGAGTGGATTCGATCCTGCCCCGGCTCCGGCCGGTACGCCTGCCGGCAATGCCCGAAGTACCCTGTACAAAGGGCAGTGCATTGATGGCTGTAATGGCAGCAGCATCGGTTGTCAGGATGGATACTGCGTTCAGCCAGCGCGATGTGTTCAGGATAATTACGTTCGGTATACTTCGTAGCTGGGAAATATAAGCTGCCGGAACAGGCAGGTCTGTGCTATCCACGGGAATATTGTAACGGACCCGCCGGGCAATGGCGCGTGGCGAGAGGTAGGGTGATGGGTTGCTGAGGGAGTAGGAGGTAGCGCCTTTATGCTTCAGCCGGACAACATAGCGGGTAAATTGCGCTTGTGCACCGGAGAAAAACAGGACCAGCAGAAAAGGAACGGGTAAAAGTTTTTTCATGCAGATGATTTCGGCAGTTTCAAATTTACGCAATAACCGGCCGGATACCACCAGGCTGCGGCACTATATTAACGGACCCAGGGCGCCTGATCGGATGATGCCGCCCCCGATCACGTCTTCGCCTTCGTAGAAAACAGCACTTTGACCGGGCGCAATGCCTTTTGCATTTTCATAAAAACGGACCGCCATGTTATTGTCCCGGGGATAGAGGGCTGATAAAGTGCCTTTGTCTTTGTAACGGATTTTGGTAACAGCCTCCATGCCGGGCGTCACCGTATCGTATTTGATCAGGTTCAGCTTACTGACCATCATTTCATTCTGGTCCAGGTCGGCTTCGTCCCCGAGTACAACCGTGTTGCTATCAGGGTCGATCCGTGTTACAAATACAGGCTTGCCAAACGCAATGTCAAGCCCTTTTCGCTGACCGATGGTATAAAAAGGATAGCCTTTGTGTTTGCCGAGGATATTTCCATCTTTGTCCACAAAGTTGCCGCCGCTTACTCTTTCTTCCAGGCCTTCCACTCTTCTTTTGAGAAAACCCCGGTAGTCGTTGTCAGGCACGAAGCATATCTCGTAGCTTTCGCTTTTTTTGGCCAGTTCAGGATAGCCATAGTCCAGGGCCATCTGGCGGATCTCGGTTTTGTGATAGCCGCCAAGGGGCAGCAATGTTCTGCTCAGCAGGTCCTGCTGAAGTCCCCACAAAACATAACTCTGGTCTTTGATATCGTCTACGGCTTTACTGATCACGTACCGGTCGTTGTCGTGCCGGCGGATCTTGGCGTAGTGCCCTGTTGCAATAAAGTCGCACCCCATTGCATCGGCCCTTTTCAGCAAGGCCCTCCATTTGATATGCGTATTACAAAGCACGCAGGGGTTGGGCGTGCGGCCGGCAAGGTATTCTTCCACAAAATTCTCAACGACGAAATCGCCGAACTCGTCGCGTATGTCCAGGATATAATGCGCAAACCCATGCTCTACGGCAGCCTGACGGGCATCGTTGAAACTATCGATATTGCAGCACCCGGTTTCTTTTTTGCTGCCGCCGCTGGCTGCATAGTCCCATGTTTTCATGGTGATGCCCACCACTTCGTAGCCTTCATCATGGAGCATGAGGGCCGCTACGGTACTGTCGATACCGCCGCTCATGGCTACCAGCACTTTTCCTTTCCGGCTCATATTCAGGAATTTGAGTTCTGTTTACAGGCAGAACAAGCAGCAAAGATACGATCTGCGGCCGGCTTGCTGAAATCCCCTGCGAACACGCTGTTTCGCGGGGAAAAATGAACAAAATTTGTTGAGGAGACAGGGGCAAAAACCGGGAGAAAAATTGTAAATTAGTGGCATGACGGAAGTGAGAGAGCCCGTAGCAGCCTACGGAAAGACGAGGGTGACGATCGAAGAATACCTGGATTGGGAAAAAGCCGGCCAGGACAAGCACGAATTCTACGAAGGCGAGATCTTTTTAATGGCAGGCGCCGGCAGAAGGCATAACCGCATTGCCACGAACCTTACCAGGGATATCGCCACTGCTTTGCGTGGAAAACCCTGCCAGCCTTACGGCAGCGATATGCGCATCCATATTCCCGAAAATACTTTATTCACGTATCCCGATATCACCATCTTTTGCGATGACCCGATACCTTCAGATGAAGATGAAGATACTTTTATCCGCCCTGTCGTCATCCTGGAAATACTTTCGCCTTCCACGCGCAGCTACGACCGCGGCGAAAAGTTCAGGCTTTACCGCGATATTCCTTCACTGAAAGAATACATCCTTGTAGACAGCGGCTCTGTTCATGTAGAAGTTTTTCGCATCAACAACCAGGGTTTCTGGGAATTGCAGGAGTACAAGGTACGTTCCGGCAGGCTGCCTATCAAGGCGGTCGGCGTGTCGCTGGCTGTTGCTGATATCTACGAAGGCGTCAACTTTTCGGTGCAGCACTAACCGGCACTACGCTTTTATACTTACACGCCTGTTCATTTGCCTTCTAAATTCGGCACTGGTTTTCCCGGGAGGTAAAAAAGTTATACCTTTCCTGTCCATTTTTTCAATTACGTCAATTTAAAATTTGAGCACTATGATTAAAATGCAAGTTATTGGGAACCTTGGCAAGGATTGCGTGGTGAACACGGTAAATGGTAAAAACGTGATCAACTTTACTGTTGCGCATACAGAAAAGTACCGCGATAGCCAGGGCAACAACCAGGAAAAAACAACCTGGGTGGATTGCGCTTACTGGACCGACCGCACCGCTATTTCTCCCTACCTTACCAAAGGCAAACAGGTGTATGCCGAAGGCACCCCGGAAGTAAGATCATTTACACGCCAGGATGGTACCGGAGGCGCTTCTTTGTCGCTGCGGGTGAGAGAGGTACAATTACTCGGCGGTCGTGGTGAGGGTGGCCCAGCTCCCTCAGGCGGCAGCTACGGTGGTGGCTATAGCAATACAGCTTCTTCATCAGGCAATGCCCCGGTGAGCGAACTGCCGGAAGGAGCAGATGACCTTCCCTTCTAAAATAACGGCCTTCAGAAGGAATACTACGATGCCCCGTAACAAGCGGGGCATCTTTTTTTTGAGCTCATGCCAGTTTAGCCGCATACTCTTCCCGCACTTCTGTGCTGATGTAGG
>JBEVLT010000131.1:0-4266 GCA_040509055.1 Chitinophagaceae bacterium | reverse complement strand
CCATGCCTGCCTGCACCTCTTTCACATCATCTTTGAAGCGCTTCAGGGAGGCCAGTTCTGCCGAGGCTCCACCGGCCGGGTATACGACGATACCGTCGCGGATCAGGCGGATCTTCGAATCCCGTTTGATCTTTCCGTCCCGCACATAACAGCCCGCCACAGTGGCCTTGTCGAATTTAAACACATCTTTCACCTCTACGTTGGCCACGATCTTCTCCTGCATTTTCGGTTCCAGCATGCCTTCCATAGCGCTCCTGATCTCGTCGATAGCCGTGTAGATGATCGAGTACAGCTTGATCTCCACACCTTCGTTTTCGGCCAGCCTGCTGGCCTGTGTGGAAGGACGCACGTTGAAGCCGATGATCACCGCATCGGACGCCGTTGCCAGCACCACATCGCTTTCGGATATCTGGCCCACGCCTTTGAGCAGCACGCGTACCGCAATCTCTTCGGTAGACAGCTTCTGCAGCGAGTCGCTCAGCGCTTCCACCGAACCGTCCACGTCACCTTTGATGATCACGTTCAGCTCTTTGAAGTTGCCGAGCGCCAGGCGGCGGCCGATCTCATCCAGAGTAATATGTTTCTTGGCCCGCATGCCCTGCTCGCGCAGTATCTGTGCGCGGCGGTTGGCAATATCCTTGGCCTCTGCTTCGTCTTCGTACACCCTGAATTTTTCACCGGCCTGCGGGGCGCCGTTCAGTCCGAGTATCACTGCAGGAGCAGAGGGACCTGCGGCTTCCTGCCGTTTGTTCCGTTCGTTGAACATGGCTTTTACGCGGCCGTAGTGCTGCCCGCTCACGACCAGGTCGCCGGCCTCCAGCGTACCGTTTTCCACCAGCAGGGTGGCTACGTAGCCGCGGCCTTTGTCCAGCGAAGCCTCGATGATGGTGCCGGTAGCTTCCCGGTTGGGGTTGGCTTTCAGTTCCAGCAGCTCCGCTTCGAGCAATATCTTTTCCAGCAGCTTGTCCACGTTGAGTCCTTTCTTGGCGGAAATTTCCTGGCTCTGGTATTTACCACCCCATTCTTCCACCAGCAGGTTCATCTGCGACAGTTGTTCGTATATCTTTTGCGGGTTGGCCCCGTCCTTATCGATCTTATTGACGGCAAAGATCATCGGTACATTGGCCGCCTGCGCATGGCTGATGGCCTCCCGTGTTTGCGGCATCACGGCATCGTCTGCCGCCACTACGATCACGGCAATATCCGTCACCTTGGCACCCCTGGCCCGCATGGCTGTAAACGCTTCGTGACCCGGCGTATCGAGGAAGGTGATTTCTTTACCGTTGGGCAGCTGCACCTGGTAGGCGCCGATGTGCTGGGTGATACCGCCGGCCTCGCCCGCTACCACGTTGGCATTGCGGATATAGTCCAGCAGCGAGGTTTTACCATGGTCTACGTGACCCATGATGGTGACGATGGGAGAGCGGTGTTCCAGGTTTTCATCATCATCGTCTTCGTCTTCTTCCTCCATTTCCATCTGCTTCTCCATGTCGATGAACTCCACGTCATAGCCAAACTCGCTGGCTACCAGTTCGATCACCTCGGCATCGAGACGCTGGTTGATGGATACCATGATCCCCAGGCCCATACATTTGCTGATCACTTCGGCAAAGCTTACATCCATCAGATTGGCCAGCTCGCTTACGCTGATGAACTCGGTCACCTGCAGTTTGTTGTCATCTCCCGCCTCGCCCATGGCATCGGCCATTTCCTGTCTTTTCTCGCGGCGCAGCTTGGCTTTCATGCTCTTGCCGCGTCCGCCGCCACCGCTCAGCTTGGCCTGGGTTTCCCGGATCTTTTCCTGTATTTCTTTTTCGTCGATCTGCTTGTCTTCTCGTCCGCCACCGCGGCTATCGCGGCGTATGCCGCCTCTGGCGCCACCCTGGCCGGGCCGGCTGAAATTGCTGCCGCCGCTTCTGCCGCCACCCTGGCCCTGTCCTCCGGGGCGCGCATCCCTGTTAGGCCCGGTATTACCTACCTGCTTCTTCTCAATAGGGATACGTTTCCTTTTCCGCTTTTCGTCCTTCTTCGGCCTGGTATCGTTGTCTACCGGCAGCTCTATCTTGCCCAGTATCTTGGGACCTTCTATCTTGTCTGCTTTGATGTTCTGGATAACAGCAGGCGATTCTTCCGCTACAGGTTCTTCGCTGACAGCAGGCAGCTCGGGTTGTACCGGCTCCGGCTGTGCCACTGGTTCGTCCTGGGCCACTATTGCAGGGGCGGGTTCTTCCACCACCTCTTCTTCCTCGGTCTTCTTTTTGATGATCTTTTTCGGGCGGGTAGAGGAGTCGATACCGGAAAGGTCGATCTTGTCCACCACCTTGGGTGTCAGGATTTCCGGGGCTTCTATCTTTGTGATCTCCTCTTCTTTCGCAGGCTCTTCTTTCGGCTCCGCCGGTTTGGCAGGCGCCGGCTTTTCTTCCACTACGGGTTCTTCTTTTTTGACGGGCGCCTTTTTCTCTTCTTTTCTAAAGACGATTTCCTCGTCTTCCTTCTTCCGCTTTGGCTCGCCCTGCGAACCCTTGGGCAGGTCTACCTGGTCGCTTTTGATCTTGGCTGCCTTGTCGCCCTGGAACTCCTGCTGTAAAGCGCCGTACATTTCCTGCGTGAGCTTTGACGTAGATTTCAGCTCATCTTTGGGAAAACCTTTCCCGATCAGGAAATCGATAAGGGTATCCTGTCCGACGTTGAACTCTTTGGCCGCAGCCAGTAATCGTGGAAGTTTTATTTCTGCCATTCAGTTTTTATTAATATGGAAATGTGTTGAATGTGAGAAGTGTGAGAAATGATTACTCATTTTCACATTTTCATCCCCGGATCAGGTCCGGAGCACATTCGCACATTTGTTCTACTCTTTTTCAAATTCCGCCTGCAGCACCTTGCGTACTTCAGCTATGGTTTCTTTCTCCAGGTCGGTCCTCCGCTCCAGTTCTTCCGCCGTCAGGTTCAGCACGCTCCGGGCCGTATCGCAACCCACACGCTTCAGCTCATCGATCACCCAGGTCTCTATTTCGTCGCTGAATTCTTCAAGATCCACGTCAAACTCTTCAGTTTCCTCTTCCGAATCGCGGTACACATCCAGTTCATATCCTGTCAACTCACAGGCCAGTTTGATATTGACCCCGCGGCGACCGATGGCCAGGGAAACCTGGTCCGGCTTCAGGTACACGCTTGCATGTTTGCTATCGTTGTTCAGGTCCATGCTGGTGATCTTGGCCGGCGTCAGCGAGCGCTGGATCAGCAGCTGGGTATTGCTGGTCCAGTTGATCACGTCGATGTTTTCGTTTTTCAGTTCGCGGACAATGCCATGGATGCGGCTTCCTTTCATTCCCACGCAGGCGCCCACCGGGTCGATGCGGTCGTCGTACGACTCCACGGCCACTTTGGCCCTTTCTCCCGGATCGCGGACGATCTTTTTGATCACGATCAGCCCGTCAAAGATTTCCGGCACTTCTATCTCGAGCAGCTTGGCCAGAAACTCGGGTGAAGTTCGGGACAAAATAATAACCGGGTTATTATTTTTCATATCCACTTTTTTCACCACGGCTCTGATGTTCTCCCCTTTCTTGAAATAATCCTGCGGTATCTGTTCACTCTTGGGCAATATCAGTTCGTTTCCTTCTTCGTCCAGCAGCAGGATTTCCTTTTTCCATACCTGGTATACTTCGGCGCTGATGATCTCGCCGGTCCTGTCGCCGTATTTTTTGGCCAGTACATTCTTTTTCAGATCGCTGATGCGGCTGGCCAGTGTTTGCTTGGCGGCCAGGATGGCGCGACGGCCGAAATCGTACAGGTCGATCTCCTGGAACAGCTCTTCCCCTACTTCAAAGTCAGGCTCTATCTTCACGGCTTCGGAGTAACCCACCTGCGCCAGCGGATCTTCTACCTGCCCGTCTTCCACGATCATCCGGTGACGAATGATCTCCAGGTCACCCTTTTCTGCGTTTACAATGACGTCGAAATTCTCATCGCTGCCGAATTTTTTACGCAGCAATGTTTTGAACACATCTTCCACGACTTTCATCATCGTGGGACGGTCAATATTTTCCGCATCCTTGAATTCCTGGAATGCCTCGATCAGGTTGATACTTGCCATAACACAAAATTTGAATCCCGGAACCCGCGGCAGCCCGCTTCAGCCCGGCATTTGCTAAAATTTGATTTGAATTTTTGTCGTTTTAATATTTGAAAATGGGATCGCGTGCACGATCGTTTCTTTTTTCTTCCCTTTGCCCTTTTCTTCTTCCACCACGATCTCCGTTTCAC
>JBEVLT010000130.1:0-5932 GCA_040509055.1 Chitinophagaceae bacterium | reverse complement strand
TGCCCGTGATCATACCGGTCTGGAACGTAGCATAGTCCTCGGCAGGCCAGGAAAATTTGATCACGTTGTCATACATCACTTTCGCTTTGGTATAGTTGCGCTGCATGTAATAACAGTCGGCCGTGCGCAGGTAAGCGTCCTGCACCAGCTCGCTGGACGACAGCGAAGCATTTCTTGACAGGGGTTCGAAAAACTCAAGGGCGGCTGCATAGTTTTCTTTGCGGAGGTAGCAATAACCCAGGTTGTAGCGGCCATTGGTGGCATTGGCTTCGCCGCCTGATGGCGCACCTGCGCTCATATAGGCATTGTAATATTTGATGGCATCGTCCAATCGGTTGGTGCGGTAGGCGATCTCTCCTTTCCAGAAGTTGATCAGCGGCAGCACGGATCCGTTGTTTGCATCGTTCAGCGCTTTGTCCAGCAGCGCATCGGCATCCGCCAGCCGGCCGTCATTCACCAGTTCGGTAGCGCGGCCGTAGAGAATGCGCGGGTAAAGCCGTTTGGCATTGGGCGTAGGATTGTTCATACCTTCCAGCAGCGACAGTGCTTCCCGGTAATTGTTCGTATTGGCCAGCACACCCACCAGCAGGTCTTTTGCTTCGGTGCTGTATACTGAAGAAGGGTAATCGGTCAGGAAGGACCGAAAGCCGTTCAATGCCTCGTCCTGGTAACCGAGCTCGTAAGAAAGTTTGGCATACTGGAACTTCGATACTTCCTGCTGCTGCCGGTTGCTGCTGTTGGACGCACAAAACAGGAAGGCGTTGCGGGCATTGCTTTTCTGGCCTGTTTTCAGGTAAGCATCGCCCAGCAGGTACATGGCGCTCTGGCTCAGCGAATCTTCTTTGCCGCTCAGCTGCTTGAACCCCTCGATGGCTTTATTCAACTGGTTGGCCTGGTAATAGGCATAAGAAAGTTCGTACAGGTCTTCGCGGCGCACTTTTTCGGAGCGGCTTACATAGTCCTGGAGAAACGGCAGCGCTTTATCATATTCCCGGCGCTCGAAATAAGCATGCCCGACCATCTGCTTCATCTCCAGGTCGTAGTATTGCGCGTTGCCGCCTTTCAGCCTGGCTTCTGCATAGGCCAGCGCTTCGTCCTTCTTTCCCTGTATGTAATAGATATGGGCGATATAATAGGGAACGACGGTAGCATACGGTGATTCATTCTCCACCAGCCTGAAGCTTTCCAGCGCTTCGCCGTACTGCCTGTCGCGGAAAGCTAAAAATCCGTAATAATAGTTCGCATCGATGTAATTGGGATCGTCCTTCATGGACCGGATAGTGTTGAACAAGGGCTTGGCTTTGGCAAACTGCTGCATGGTGAAATACGCATACCCCTGGTGAAACTTCATACCGGCGATGTCCTTGTTGCTCAGGTTGGCGATATTCGCCTGTTCGTACTGGTTCACCGCCTGTGCAAAGTCGCGGCGGCGGAAATAGTATTCACCCAGGTGATAGTGCATCATCTGTACGCGGGCCGTATTCTTTTCGTTGTTGATATAGCTGGTGGCGTCCGCGGCGGCCCGGCTTTCATCCTGCTTCAGCCCGCACACCGTGGCATAATAACCGATCTCCTGCACGGTTACGGCATGATTTGCCATATCGGTTTCCCTTATGTCCTGCTTCAGCTCCTTCAGCAGCGGGTAAGCCAGGCTATACTGCTCTCTCTGAAAGTATTCTTTGGCTTCTTTGAATTTGGCATCGGGGTCGGAATAGTAAGCTGTCTGCTGTGCAAATACAACCGTGCTGAAAGCAGCCGCTGTTGCCAATAAGAGGAGTTGCTTCATGAAGGATATCCTTTAACCGTTGATGGATTAAACGTTGCGAATATGAAAATTATTTCAAGTCTTGCCAAACATCATTCCAAACAGGTGTGGATAAGTACAAACATCATCATTGTTTTAACATTTTGTTCGATTCCTGCCTGATTATTCACTACGGACAGCAATATGCCTGCCGTTGCCGATGACGTTGTTCCTGTTTTGAAAGGTTGCCGCACCGTCATCATAAATTTTTTAAACGTGCAGTGACCGGCCTGACAAAGCGATTGCCCGTTCTTTTCAGTATTTTGCAGGAACAAACCAACAGATATATGAAAAAGCTTTTCAGTACCCGTTACTCCGACAACGGGATCTCTTTTGCGCTCCTCGTGCTGCGTCTGACCATGGGCGGGTTGCTGATCACGCACGGCTTCCAGAAGCTGGTGAGCTTTGGGGAGAAAGCCGATACATTCGCTGACCCGTTTCATATAGGCCCGTCTCTTTCCATGGCGCTGGTGGTCTTTGCCGAATTTTTCTGCAGCGCTTTCGTCATCCTCGGTTTGTTTACCAGGCTGGCCTGCATTCCCCCGATCATAGCCATGTCGGTAGCCCTGTTCTTTGCGCACAACGGCGATGTTTTCAATACCGGCGAAAAGTCGGCCCTCTTCCTGGGCGGTTTCCTTACGCTATTGTTCACTGGCCCGGGCAAGGTAAGCATCGACCGGCTGATCAGCCGCTGATCCGGCCAATTCAGGATTCAAAACAGGCGCAAATACCTTTGTTCAACCCCTTCAGTACCCATGTTCACTTCGCAGACACAGCTTCGCGTACGTTATGCCGAAACCGACCAGATGGGCGTCGTGTACCACGGCCATTACTTCCAGTACTTCGAGGCGGCGCGTGCTGAATCGATCCGGCAATTGGGGTTTACCTATGCCGATATGGAAAAGATGGGGACCATCATGCCGGTGGTAGACGTACAGTGCCGGTACATACGCCCTGCCCGCTACGACGACCTGCTCACCGTCCGCGTCACGCTCAGGGAACTGCCGGTGCATCATAAAATAGAATTTTACCAGGAAGTCTTCAATGAAACCGAAGAACTGCTGGCCTCCGGCAAAGTGGTCCTGTACTTCATGGAGGCCGGTACCATGAAACGAACGGTGATGCCGGAACAACTGCGTCAAAAGCTGCAACCTTATTTTAGCTAATTTTAAAGAATGGACAATCTTCAGGCAACCCATGATGAACCAGGGCAGGAGGCCGTTGCCTTTCCCCAACCCGTACACTATCCACCCAAATACAGGAAGCAGGACCGGTCGGCAGCCATCTGGACACGGTCGGCGATCAGCCTGGCGCTGTACCTGGCGCTGGGTTATTATATTTTTCAGAGCTTTCTTATCCTGGCCATCATTACTGCCATCGTTATCTTCCACGAACTGGGCCATTTCCTGGCCATGAAATATTTCCGGTACAATGACCTTGGCATCTTTTTCATTCCCCTGCTGGGCGCCTACGTCACAGGTACCAAACGCGAAGTATCGCAAAAAGAATCGGCGGTCATCCTGCTGGCCGGGCCGCTGCCGGGCATCATACTGGGTTTGCTGCTGTACTGGCTGGACCAGCGCAGCGCCGCCGGCCTGTACCTGTACCATGTACCGCTTTTCAAGATAGCCATCCTGCTGCTCTTCTTAAACCTGCTGAACCTGCTACCCCTCTATCCCCTGGACGGCGGACAGTTGCTGAACCGGGTCTTCCTCGACGAAGAAGGCTGGGTAAGCAAGATCTTTATCGGCCTGTCGGCATTGCTGATACTTTGGGTGGTATGGCAATCCGGTTGGCGATGGTGGCCGCTGCTGATCGTGCCGGTCATGCTCCTGCTGCGGCTGCGCAATGATTCAAAAATCACGTCCATCGATAAGCGGATCGAAGCAGAAGGCATCAATGCCGACCTGTCCTACGAAGACCTGCCGGACGAACATTACTGGAAGATCAGGGACATTCTCTCCACCGAACATCCTTCTTTCCGGGACCTTACTACGGGTCCGCCATATGAATTCAGCGCGAAGGAAGAGAAAGTGATGATGGCGATACAGGCTTTGCTGCACCGCCACCTGATCCAGGACATGAACCTGGCCGGCAAGGCGCTGATCGTGCTGATCTGGGTTGCCGCCTTTGCATCGCCCTGGCTGCTGCAGATGGACCTGTGGTTCTTCCGCCGCTTTTATTTCTGATCACACCCGGTGATAATCGGGCCGCCAATGCCCGATCAGCATTTTGATCTGTTTGGGCGACAGCTTTTCTTCCACCGCGCGTACGGCCAGTTCAGGCATTTCTGCATCCCCGGCAAAACGCAGGGCAATTACCTGGCCCAGCCGCAGCCGGCTGTCATGCAGTCTTCCCGTAAGAACAAAATGCCGGAGATTTTCTTCCGCCCGGATGGCACGGTCCTGGGCACGCAGGGCAAACAGCCTTGCATAGCCCCAGATGATCACGATCGTAAAAGAAAAAAGCACCAGCAGCCCTGCCATATACTGCTCCTTCCCTTCGGTATGAAAAAAATGAATGATGCTGCCGGCAATAGCCGTCAGCATCAGCAGCGGGGTGATGAAATGCCAGATCGGTACATAGCGGGCGTGGTTCCTGAAGTTTTGTTGAGGCATAAACAATCGGTTTGAGGGAAACATAATTACGACTTTCCTGCGACAGCCCATAAATTATCCCTGCAGCACCTTTCAATGCCCTGCATTTGCGTGTGGCTGGATCCGGGCTTACAATGCCGTTTTATTCCGCCCAGCTCATCACATAGTCATTGTTTTCTATCTCCAGGGCTTCGCGGGTCAGCATCAGCGGGTGAAAAGTGTCTACCATCACGGCCAGCTCCTTTGTCTCTTTGGCACCGATGCTTTTTTCCACGGCGCCGGGATGCGGCCCGTGCGGGATGCCGGCCGGATGCAGGGTGATCATGCCACGCGTTACATGCTTGCGGCTCATGAAGTCGCCGTCCACGTAGTACAGCACTTCGTCGCTATCGATATTGCTGTGGTTATATGGAGCAGGAATGGCCTGCGGATGATAGTCGTACAGCCGCGGGCAAAACGAACAAACCACGAAATTATGCGCTTCGAAGGTCTGGTGCACGGGAGGCGGCTGGTGCACACGCCCGGTAATGGGCTCAAAATCGTGGATGGAAAAAGCATAAGGATAGCAATAGCCGTCCCAACCCACCACATCGAAAGGATGGGTGCCGTAATGCAGGCCGTACAGCATGCCTTTCTTTTTGGCGCGGATCAGGAAATCTCCTTTTTCATCAAAAGACGGCAGGTTTTGCGGACCGCGGATGTCCCGCTCGCAATAGGGCGCATGCTCCAGCAGCTGCCCGGATTTACTCACATACCGTTTGGGATAGCGAATGGGACTGAACGACTCCACGATAAACAGCCGGTTGTCTGCGGTCTTGAATTCGACCTGGTAGATCGTACCCCGCGGAATGACCAGGTAATCGCCATAACCAAAGGGCAGCTCGCCGTACATCGTTTTTAACACCCCCGAGCCTTCGTGCACGAAGATCAGCTCGTCCGCATCGGTGTTTTTATAAAAATAATCGGTCATGCTTTCCTGCGGCGCCGCCAGTACCAGGTGGCAGTCATTGTTGACCAGCACCGCTTTGCGGCTTTGGAGGAAATCTTTTTCCGGCTGTACCCGGAATCCTTCGAAGCTGCGGTGCTGCAGCATTTTTTCTTCGGCAATCACCGGGGCCACGCTTACCTGCGCCTCTGTTTTGATGATCTGCGTGGGCGGATGATAATGGTACAGCAAGGAATAATCGTTGGAAAACCCTTCGGTAGAGAACAATTGTTCGGAATAAAGACCCCCGTCGGGTTTGCGGAACTGGGTATGCCGCTTGTGCGGAATGGTTCCCAGAGTATGATAGTGAGGCATAAACGAAATGTTTAAAAAGTTTAAAAAGCCTGCCTGTCGTCAGGCAGGTTAAAAGGTTTGCCTTGCAGCAGACCAGTTCAATCCTGTACAACGATAGCTTTTATGCAGAAAGAGAAGCGGCAGACCGGGAAAGCTCGAGGGTGGCCAGCAGGAAAATGTATTTCCATTTGCGCTTATCGATCCAGTATGTAAAATTCCGGTTGAAAGGCATTGTGTGAAAATAGGCCGTCA
>JBEVLT010000129.1:0-4121 GCA_040509055.1 Chitinophagaceae bacterium | reverse complement strand
CTCTTCAGCGTGCTGAAGGCCTTTTTTTCCAAACCCAAAACCACGGTACCGGCATCTCCCCTGCCGGCTGTAAAAACCGACCTGCTATCTTATCATTCCGAAAAGCCTTCCGTGATCTGGTTTGGTCATTCATCTTACCTGGTTCACGCTGCAGGAGTCAACATCCTGGTAGACCCGGTGCTGAGCGGCTATGCCTCCCCGGTCAGTTTTTATATCAAGGCTTTCAAAGGAGCAGATAGCTATAAGCCCGCCGATATGCCGCCTGTGGACTGGCTGGTGCTTACCCATAATCATTATGATCACCTGGACATTCACACGCTGAAGCTGCTTGCCGGCCAAACCAAAGGTTATATCATTCCTGCCGGCGTTTCTAAAAACCTGAAAAGCCCTGGCATCAAAGCCGGACAACTGACCGAGCTGAACTGGTGGCAGGGCAAGACCTTACAGCCTGGCATCACGATCACGGCTACCCCGGCCAGGCATTTTTCGGGCCGCAGCCTCCGGCGCAACGGCAGCCTGTGGACCTCATACGTATTGGATATTGATGGCTACAAGCTCTTTATCGGCGGCGACAGCGGGTATGACACCCATTTCAAAGAGATCGGGCAGCGATTCGGCCCGTTTGACCTGGCAATCCTGGAATGCGGGCAATACAATGCCATGTGGCCTTATATTCACTCCATGCCCGAAGAGCTGGTGGATGAAGCGGCCGACCTGCAGGCCAATGTGGTGATGCCGGTACACTGGGGCAAGTTTGCCCTGGCCATGCATGACTGGAAAGAACCCGTGTCCCGTTTTGTAAAAGCTGCGGAAAAGGCCGGGCTGGCTTATACCACACCGGTGATCGGCCAGCCTGTAGTATTGGGAGAGAAGTACCCGGCGGATCATTGGTGGGAAGAACTGCAATAATAGTGAAGCCTCATCCCTGCATGTTCTTGGTTTCAATAAACCACTCGGTTCCGATCAGTATGGTGCTCATTTCGAACAACGATTTGCCATGTTCGTCCGTACCATCCAGGCCTTTTTGCTGAAGAACAGCTCTTACTTGTTGATTGTGCGTTCTGATCCGCTCATGCTCCTGTTGGGTAGCGGCTTCATCTTCCAAAACCGGCCAGCCCCACTGCCCCTGCAGATTCTCCAAAAGAGTGACAGCACCCGTATGATCGATCCGGCAATGACTGATACTGTCGTCGGTGATCAAACAATAGTCCAGGAACAAATATCCTTCCCCGTTTTGCCCTATGAAAAACCGCAGGTCCTCGTATCCCCGCGAATAATAGCGAAACTTTGCCATCCGGTACATTGTACCGGTTTCCAGCTGGTCCGGCAGGGCGAAGTCATCGCGTATAGCCAGCAAAGCAGCTTTAAAGATTACGGCCTGGTCTGTTCTTAGTTGCATAGCGATATCTGAATATTGGCTGAAAGGCAAAAATAAGCGCCGCGTTCGTATTGTTCTGAATATGGCTGGATCGAACTTTAGTTTCCTGTTCCAGCCGCCACCTGCTTCAGCAGGTATTCCAGTTCGTCTCCGGAATTGATTTTTATATCGGGCACAATGCCGCGCTTATCGATCCGGTAGCCGAGCGGGGATACGTAATCACTCACCGGGATCATGACCGAAAATCGTTGGTCCACGGAGAATTTTTTACCGCTTAGCGCCGCGCCGGCCGTCTTCTTACCGGCCAGTATGGCCAGCTTGTTTTCCTTCAACCCCAGGGCGAATATCTCAGCCGTGCTGGCGGTGCGCTGGTTGGTCAGCACATATACCCTGCCACTGAAATGCTTCGCAGAAGGGATCACGTTCACATAAAGCCCATACCCGCGTTCGGCATCCCGGTAAAAATCGTCCAGGCTACCGGCCCTGAACTCGTTGAAATAATGGTAATCGCTGTCCGACGGCGGTCGTTTGAACTGTTCATACCATTTTCGGTTGGGAAAGAACCCGCCGTACACGGGGCGGGGAGAAAGGAACGCTATCAATGGCAGGGCCGTTTCATGGGTGCCGCCACCGTTATCCCTGAGGTCGATGATGAGTGTGGTGTAGCCGCCGGCAGCGATGCGACCGATCACGGTATCGATGGCCTGGCGTGAACCTTCAAAGGCCCTGACCCGGAGCAGGCAGGTACCAGGCGCCGGCTCTGACAGGATAAAGTTGGCTGCTGGCTTTTCCCTGCCGGCATCGGTAACCTGCTGCGAATAATGCGAGAAAGGAAATTCGCGTGCGATGGCAAAAAAGCCCACCTGCATTTCCATATCATCGGGGATCAGCGGGGCATTGGCCGTTAATCTCTCCCTGAAATTCTGCCAGTCTTTCGAAGCAAGAAATACAGTATCGTATAGATATTTCTCCGTCAGGCTGAGGATGTTTTTGATAACCGGAGTATAGTTATAACCCATGTCCGGTCCGGCCTTAGCGCCCCTTACTATCCGTACCGTCTGGCTTTCCTTATCCAGCAGGGTAATAATCAGTGAGTCTTTTGAAACAACAGCGCGGAAGCTGTTTTCAGTAAACAGGTAATTCCAGGTACCCTCAAAGCTTGTGGAACTGCCGGGTTTAAACTGTCCCGTGAAATGAACAATTTCAGCATACTTCAGTCCTGCGGCCATTTTGTACAGGTTCAGCTTGGCCTCCCCGACATAATCTACGAGGGCTCCTTTGCGGGTGAACCCGGTGACCGAGTCGCCGTCGATTTGCGTGGTCAGGATAAAAGCGGGATTGAGCGGGTCTTTCATGGCCCAGTTGGTCTGGGCTCCCGACTGCGGGAACCGGCAGATCAATAGAATGGCAAGCAGGCATTTGGTCAGGTGCATGACAGGATTGGGTTTACATGGTGACAGCGCCGGCAAGACGCTCTTTAAAGATAATCAAACCATACCGGCCACAGGTAAGACTATTGAAAGCCAGCAGCGGTTACATGCAAGACAGGTTCGCGGAAGCACCGGAACTCATGCTTACTCCCTGCAGGGCACTCCGTCGTTACCTGTAAACGACCTCATGGTGTTCAATAAAAGAGAGCGTAAAGCGAATCCTGTCTGACCTGCTACGGAAAGATCCTGGCCAGTTCTTCCAGCAACTGGTCGCCCGACAGCCCTTTGGCAATAATGACCCCTTCCGGATTGATCAGGAAATTCTGCGGGATGCCGTAAATGCCGTACAACCTGGCAACCGGGTTCCGCTTTCCGCCTTCGCACACATGCGTCCAGTCCAGGCTATCGGCATGGATCGCCCTGATCCATTTATCAGTATCCGTATCAAGCGACACGCCCAGCACAGTAAATCCACGGTCCCTGAACCGATGGAAAGCGGCTACGATCATCGGATTTTCTTCCCGGCAGGGTTTGCACCAACTGGCCCAGAACTCGAGCAATACATACCGGCCCCGGAATGAGGAAAGGCTGATCCGGTTACCTGCTGTATCTGCCTGGGCAAAATCGATGGCAGGATGTCCTACAGATACCCGGCGTACTACTTCAATACGATCCCCTATCGTTTTTCCCTCTTCGCTGTTTCGCACAGCAGCCGGAAGCATGGCAAAAACACCGGCGAAGAGATCGCCGTTAAAATCAATTCCCATTGCCTCCCGGATCAGATACAGCGCTATCGGCGATGCAGGGTTCCCTTTTACAAAAGCAAGTTGTCCGTTTCGTATAGAATCATTTACCTCTTCCACAAAGGCTGTGTATTGCTGTTTTATTTTTTGCTCTTCTTTCTCACCTGTGCTTTGCCCGGCTGATAAAGCTGCCTGCCTGTCATGCCAGAGCTGTTTGCGGCGATCATAATACGGCCGCAGGACAGTCATTACTTTCTTATATTCTTCATGGGCAAAAGACCCGGATATGACCGCCTGTACAAATGGGCCTTCAGAAATCACCTGCATTGATGCCCGGTCAATAAAGATGGCAATGGCATTTGTATCTGTTATTCCATACGGATCGGGTGTCAGGGCAAGCCATCCGAATACCACGTCCGCCACACTTCCCTGAAAAGTATACATGCCATTCACGATCCGCGCACTGTCCAGGAATTGCTTTTTATTATATAGATAATGCAGGTACACGCAGGAAGGCATTTTTCCGTCCTGCTGCCATTTCCCATGTATGGTATAATTATTCTTTACCTG
>JBEVLT010000128.1:0-3098 GCA_040509055.1 Chitinophagaceae bacterium | reverse complement strand
TATTTATTACCAAAGCCTGATGGGCATTGTCCTTGCCATCGTCAGCCTGGGCGCCGGCGTTTATTTCCTGTACCTGCTGGCCAAGGCCAGGCAGGATATGGAAGAAGAAACTGCCTGACCGGACTACCGGAGTATAGCCATGATTTCTTTTTGCAGCATCGGTCGTGACAGTTGCTCCTCGAAAAATTTCCGGTAGCCGGTCCTGTTGTTCACGAACAGCGTGGCAGGTATTGCACCTGACCATTTGGGGTCTATTTTGGGACAGAAATAATCGGCATTGGTCTCGCTGAGCCAGAGCAACGGAGCTGTGAATTGCCGGCTGGCTGCTAAATCCCTGATCTTTCCGGGATACATTTCTTTCATATCCAGGCTCACCAGCAGCAGTGTTATGCTATCGCGTTCGTGCTTCTTTACTTCTTCCTGGAAATAGGGTATTTCTTCTATACAGGGCTTGCAGAAAGTAGCCCAGAAATTAACCACCAGCGGCGTTTTGCTTTCTGCGATGATCTTCTCCAGTTCGGTGATGCTGACGCTTTTTATATCCTGCGAAAAAGCGGCGCCCGTGCAGCATGCCAGCAACAGTATCCCGATATATTTTTTCAAGTGCATGATCAATGGTTTTGTGCGTTACGGTTCACCGATGAATCCCCACTCTCCCAACAGTTCGTTGAACTGTCCGTCTTCCAGCCTGCGCTGGCTGTAATGTCCTGCCACGCTCTTCTGCCGGAAAGCTTCGTACAGGGTGACGGCACAGGCCACGCTGATATTGAGCGAGCGGATGATGCCTGCCTGCGGGATGATAAAATTGCCATCTGCCATTGCCCTGATCTCTTCACTCACCCCGCTGTGTTCGTTGCCAAACACCAGCGCCGTAGGCTGGGTAAGATCCATCTGGTACAAACCTACGGCATCGCTGCTGAGATGGGTTGTTAAAATGGACGAATACCGGCTTCGCAAGGCCGAAAAACAAGCGTCCGCATCTTCAAACTGGTGAATAGTCAGCCACTTGGCTGCACTGGAAGAGCTTTTAGCACCCCATTTCCTGTGCCGTGCTATCCTGGTATTGAGAATATAAATATCCTGCACGCCCACTGCATCGCAGGTACGCATGACCGCCGAGATATTGTGCGGGTCAAATACGTTTTCCAGCACCACGGTAAGATCAGGTTGCCGGGCAGCCAGTACGCGGGTCAGCTTTTCCCTTCTTTCAGGCGTCATGTTACAAACGGGTTTGACTTGCAAACATCGGTAATTTACCTATATTTATAGTTGATGCCTGCCACCGGTTCCGGGCAATAAAAATGAAAACATGACTATGCAATATCCGCCCGTACAAAATTTTATAAACGGTCATTTTGTAAACGCCTCTTCGTCCCGCACGCTCGATGTGATTTCCCCGGTAGACGGAACCCCGCTGTCCAAAGTGCCCATGAGTACAGCCGAAGACCTGGATAGTGCCGTCAAGGCTGCCCGCATTGCTTTTTTGACCTGGAGCAAAACCCCCATCAAAGAACGGGTACAGGTTTTTTACCGCTATAAGCACCTGCTGGAAAAATATACCAAAGACCTGGCAAACCTCTGTAGCGAGGAAAACGGTAAAACCTACAGCGAAGCGCTGGCCGAAATAGAGAAATGTATCGAACTGACGGAGTTTGCCTGCTCCCTGCCGCAACTGGTGACCGGTGAAGTGCTGGAAGTGAGCAAGGGTGTGGAGTGCAGGACCGAATATGCGCCGCTGGGGATCGTGGCCTCCATCGTACCGTTCAATTTTCCGAGCATGGTTCCCAACTGGACCATTCCGAATGCCATTGCGCTGGGCAACTGCATGATCCTGAAGCCGTCTGAAAAGGTTCCGCTGAGCTGTGGCCGGCTGGCCGGCCTGCTGAAGGAAGCCGGGCTGCCGGACGGCGTGCTGAACATCATACACGGCGACAGCGAGATCGTCAGCGCTATCTGTGATCACCCGGCCATCGAAGCCGTTTCATTTGTAGGGTCTACCCGGGTGGCCAAAATCGTGTACCAGCGCGCTACTTCCAACTATAAACGATGCCTGGCGCTCGGCGGCGCCAAGAACCACCTGATGGTGCTGCCGGATGCCATACCGGCCATGACGGCGCAAAACGTAGCCGCCTCCATGAGCGGGTGTGCCGGACAGCGTTGTATGGCCGCCAGCGCCATGATCGGCGTGGGCAATGTAGACCATATCATCGACCAGATCTGCGAAGAGGCCAGGAAGATCGTACCTGGTGAAAACCTCGGCGCTGTAATAAGCCAGGAAGCAAAAGAACGCATCGAACGATATATTACCGAAGCCGAAAACGAAGGCGCCAAAGTGCTGGTGGATGGCCGGAATGTAAAACTAAAAGGGAAAGAGAATGGCACCTATGTGGGACCTACCGTTATCGACTACGTGCGGCCGGATATGAATATTGCCAAGGAAGAAGTATTCGGGCCGGTGATTTCCATTATGCGTACCGGCACGGTGGACGAGGCCCTGGCCATCGAGAATGCCAATCCTTATGGTAATGCGGCTTCCGTGTTTACTCAAAATGGCGGGGCGGCCCGCTACATCATCGAAAGGGCCAGTGCGGGCATGGTTGGCGTGAACGTGGGTGTGCCGGTACCGAGGGAACCGTTCTCTTTCGGCGGCTGGAACGAAAGCAAATTCGGCGTTGGCGATATCACCGGCAAAAGCTCCATCGGTTTCTGGACCCGGCTGAAAAAAAGTACGACCAAATGGAACCCTGAAGCGGGGATCAACTGGATGAGCTAACCTTTCATAGCCGTGAGCGAAACGAATGCTTCTGATGGCAAAGGCAAAACGCAATATGATCAGGCTTATCCCGGATGAGACAATCATCAGGAGAATATATGTTATCCGGGAGCAAAAGGTGATGCTTGATTTTGATCTGGCTGCATTGTACGAGGTAGAGACCAAAGCATTGAATCAGGCGGTCAAACGAAACCTCGAACGATTCCCGGAAGATTTTATGTATCGCCTGACTCCAAAGGAATGGCATGTCATACGGTCACAAATCGATTCTCCTCAATCTGTTAATTATCAGCATATTAAAGGGATGCGGTCACAATTTGTGACC
>JBEVLT010000127.1:0-10619 GCA_040509055.1 Chitinophagaceae bacterium | reverse complement strand
ATTCAACAGAAGCAACTTGAAAAAGAGACAGATAATCTGTTAGCAGAAAAAAATCTATTTAGAGATAGTATCCTGCTCGTTCACCTAAAGATGCAAAAAGAACAGAATGAAATGCATCAAAAAGAAATTCCAGAGATACTTTTAACAACCTTAGCACATACAGATTGTGATAGCCGTTGTGGTGAAGGGCATTATTCTATGAGGGGTGATATTGTTGTTCTTAGCCAGGAAGAAATTGATAATTGGCTCTCAGCCAAACCACGTTTTAATTAACACCTCCTGTCAGAAATTTTTAGCCTTCTTTTCCCAATACTCATTTATAGAATCCGCGTCATAACAATCCACTTACGCTTCGGCTGGGCGAACCGGATGCTACTTTCGTCGCGTAGTTTTTGCAGGGTAGATTTGCTTTTGATATGCAACATCGCCATAGCCTGCTGGGTATTCAGCCATTTATCCTGCCTGGCTGTTTGTTCCTTGACGTAGGCAATGACTTTATCAACGAGAGAATAAAATGCTTCTTTCTGAAGGCAGATAACTTCCATTGTTAAGGCTTGGCATCTACCAGGATAAATTCCAGAGAATCCAACTTTGTTGGGCATTATGAAAAAAGCGACTACAACATTTCGTTATAATCGCTTGATTCTGTTTGTGGTGTGGGGCGGGATCGAACCGCCGACACAAGGATTTTCAGTCCTTTGCTCTACCGACTGAGCTACCGCACCATTATTTGACCGATACGTTTCGCTTTCATTTGCCTGCTCTATCCCGCCCTCCGGCGGGACCTTGAAAATCTAAAACTCCTTTGTCGTTCTGATTTTCTACGGCCGACTGAGCTACCGCACCATCCGTCATTAAAATTCAGAATTTTCACATCCCAAATTCCAACCGGGCAGCAAATATAGCGCGATTTTGCCTAAAAACAGGCAGCTGACCAGATTTTGGATTTTTTCCCCTTGAAATTTCCCTTTTTACATCCCGTATTCGCTCAAAAACTTGATCCGCATGATCTTCAGCTGCTCCCAGTTGAAATCGTAATCCGCCAGCTCCTCCTGCGCCACCTGCAGCGACGAGGTCTCACAGCCTTTGAAATACTCGATGATCTCGTCCTGGTCGTCTTCGTCCAGCATCTCGTCGATGGCATAGTCCAGGTTCAGCTTGGTACCGCTGGCCGCAATGGTCTCCATCTCCTCCAGCATCTCGTCCATCCGCCAGCCCTTGTTTTTGGCAATGGTTTCCAGTGCCACCTTCTTATCCGTCTGTTGAATGATAAATACCTTGTTTCCGCTCTTGTTCACCACGCTCTTCATCACGAAGTCGTCCGGCCGCTGGATATTGTTCTCCTCCACGTACCGGCCAATCAGCTCCACGAAGGGCTTGCCGTAACGCAGGGCCTTGCCCTTGCTCACACCCTGGCACTTTTCCAGCTCGGCGGTAGACGTGGGGTATAGGGTGGCCATGTCCTGCAGCGACGATTCCAGGAAGATGACAAACGGCGGCAGGTTCTTTTTCTTCGCTTCCTTCTGACGCAGCTCTTTCAGCATGTTAAACAGCCGGTCGTCGGCCGCGGCGCCCGTGTTCACTTCCGTATCTTCTTCGTCGTCCGCATTGGCATCTTCAAACCGGTTGTTCAGCACGATCGTAAAGGCCTTCGGCTTTTTCAGGAAGGCTTCGCCCTTTTTGGTGAATTTCAGTACCCCGTATTCTTCGATATCCTTGGTCAGCAGCCCTTCCAGCAGCAGCTGCCGGATCAGCGAGTTCCAGAAATGTTCGTCCTTTTCATTACCGCTGGCAAAGACATCCAGCCCGTCGTGGCGAAACATCTTGATCTGCGGAGTCAGCTTGCCGCTGATGATCCTGACCACATAATCCGTGGCAAACTGCTCGTTCAGCGCCCGGATGGCCTTCAGCACAATGACGGCCTCGGCCTTTGCCTCCACTTTTTCTTTCGGGTGCACGCAGTTATCGCAACTGCCGCAGTTTTCCGTTTCATACGCCTCGCCGAAATAGCTCATCAGCACCTTGCGGCGGCAGACCCCGCTCTCGGCATAGCCTACCGTCTCGTTGATCAGCTGGGCGCCCACTTCGCGTTCGCTCAGCGGCTTGTCGCGCATCAGGTGCTCCAGCTTGCTCACATCCTTGTGCGAATAATACAGGATACACTTTCCTTCCAGCCCGTCACGGCCGGCGCGGCCGGTCTCCTGGTAATAATTTTCGATGGACTTGGGAATATTGTAGTGGATCACAAAGCGGATATCCGGTTTGTCGATGCCCATACCAAAGGCAATGGTGGCACAGATCACCTGCACGTCCTCGTTCAGGAACTGGTCCTGCCGGTCCGCCCGCAGCTTGCTGTCCAGCCCGGCATGGTAAGCCACAGCCTTGATGCCATTGGCCATCAATACATCGGCCAGCTCTTCGGTGGTTTTGCGGTTCAGGGTATAAATAATGCCGCTGTTCCCCTTCATACCCTTGATAAACCGTACGATACTCTCGTCGGTCTGTGCCTTTTTGATCTTGGGCAGTATTTCGTAATACAGGTTGGAGCGGTTGAACGAAGAGATAAAAATATTCGGTTCGCGCAGGTCCAGGTTCTTGATGATGTCGCTCTGCACCTTGGGTGTAGCCGTGGCCGTGAGAGCGATCACCGGTACATCGGGGTTTATCTGGATCATCATCTCCCGCAGGCGGCGGTATTCCGGGCGGAAATCGTGGCCCCACTCCGATATGCAATGCGCCTCGTCCACGGCGAAGAACGATACCTTCAGGTCGGAAAAGAATTCGAGGTTTTCCTGCTTGGTCAGTGTCTCCGGCGCTACGTACAGCATCTTGGTGCGGCCGGTCTGCAGGTCGTCGTGCACTTCCTTGATCTCTTTTTTGGAAAGGGTGGAGTTCAGGAAATGCGCCACTTCATCGTTGCTGCTATAGCCCCTTACCAGGTCCACCTGGTTCTTCATCAGCGCGATCAGTGGCGATACGATAATGGCCACCCCTTCGCTCACCATAGCAGGCAGCTGGTAGCAAAGGCTTTTACCACCCCCGGTCGGCATGATGACAAACGTATCATGCCCCGCCAGCAGGGATTCTATCGCCTTTTCCTGGTTGCCTTTGAACTTATCGAATCCGAAATATTCGTGCAGGGCTTTGTGAAGATCAAACCGGGGGGTGCCGGTCTTGTTTTTAGCAGTGCTTTGTTCACGGACTGTTTTTTTAACAGCCGCTTTTTTTACGGTTGTTCCCATTACTACAGATGTTTCTCAGGGATCCTCTGATCCCGCTGCATTAAATATGCAGGTTGATTAAATTACTTCATTTTTACCAGATATGGCCCGCTAGCAAGGCTTTTCCTATAGAATATGGAAGGATCAGGTAAAAACAACGGGGATTTTCGATTGGAAGTAAGTCAGGATTCTTCTCGTGTCTTGCGGCCCCGTTCTCTCTCAAATGTCCCTGCCGGAAACAGGGATTGCGAATTTACAACTCAGGCGTCGCATCTCCATGTTATAATCGTTAAAAATTAGCTGCGGCACCGGTACGCCGGCCCGGTTCATGGCAAAAGCTCTAATTTTGGCGTTTCGTAGGCGGCTTTGCCCTTACCAACCTGTATGGAAGTAAACGTACAACAGATTGCTATTCAAACTATTGAGCTGGAAGCACGGTCTATTTCCGGCCTCACTGCCTTTATCGGCGCCGGGTTTGAAAACGCCGTGTCCGCCCTTGCCGCCTGCACCGGGCGCGTGGTGATCAGCGGCATCGGCAAAAGCGCGGTGATCGCCCAGAAAATAGTGGCCACCCTCAACTCTACCGGCACACCCTCCATTTTCATGCACGCAGCCGACGCCATTCATGGCGACCTGGGCATCGTGCAGCAGGACGACGTGGTGATCATCATCAGCAAAAGCGGCGAAAGCCCGGAGATCAAAGTGCTGGTGCCGCTGATCCGCAATTTTGGCAATACACTGATCGGCATGGTGGGCAATATCCAGTCGTACCTGGCCCGGCAGTCGGATATCATTTTGAATACCACGGTGGAGCAGGAAGCCTGTCCCAATAACCTGGCGCCGACCACCAGCACCACCGCACAGCTGGTGATGGGCGATACGCTGGCCGTGTGCCTGATGGAAAAAAAGGGATTCAAAAGCGACGATTTTGCCAAATTTCACCCCGGGGGCACACTGGGCAAAAAGCTGTACCTGCGCGTGGCCGACCTGTATCCCGGCAATGAAAAACCGGCGGTAGGGCCTGCGCAGTCGCTGAAGGATGTGATCGTGGAGATGACCCGCAGGCGGCTGGGGGTTACCGCCGTGACGGACGAAAACAATAGGCTGCTGGGCATCATTACCGACGGCGACCTGCGCCGGATGCTGAAAAACAATACCTCGCTCGACCAGGTAAGCGCTGCCGACATCATGACCCGCAACCCCAGGACCATCGGTCCGGACGAACTGGCCGTGACGGCGCTGGACCTGTTGCGGAAAAACGAGATCACCCAGCTGGCGGTTACCGAAAATGGTTTATACCTTGGTATCATACATTTGCACGACCTGATCAAAGAAGGATTGATTTAACCGGCCGGGCAAAGCACAGCTGCTTTTCCCTGCCACCACTACTCACAATGAACAAACATCATTATGTTGCCATCATGGCCGGCGGGATCGGCAGCCGCTTCTGGCCTATGAGCCGTGCAAACTATCCCAAACAATTCCTCGATATCCTGAATACCGGCGAGACGCTGATCCAGCAAACGTTTTCGCGCTACCGGCAGATGATGCCGGTGGAAAATATTTATATCATTACCTCGCGCGAATACACGGATGTGGTGAAGGCCCAGCTGCCCGATCTGCCGGTCGAAAACATACTGGCCGAGCCCTCGCGGAAAAATACGGCGCCCTGCATTGCCTACATCGCCTTCAAGCTGTACCAGCAAGATCCGAAGGCCGTGATGATTGCCTCCCCGGCCGATCATGTCATCCATAATACCGATCATTTCATACAGGTAGCCACCCGGGCGCTGGATTTCGTGGACAATATCAACGCGCTGGTGACCATCGGCATCACACCCATGCATCCCAATACCGGGTACGGCTACATACAGCATGACGCGCCTGAAGTGACGCCGGGCGTGCACAAGGTGAAAACCTTTACCGAAAAACCCAACCTGGAGCTGGCCAAAACCTTCCTGGCCAGCGGCGACTTCCTGTGGAATGCCGGCATTTTTACCTGGAAGGTGAAAAATATCCTGGCAGCCTTTGAAAAATACCTGCCGGAGATGTACGAAGTGTTTGCCGCGGAAAAAGATAAATTCAATACCCCGGAAGAAGAAAAGGCTATCGAAGACATCTATCCCCAGTGCACCAATATCTCCATCGATTTCGGCATCATGGAAAAGGCGGATAATGTGTACGTGATCCCCGCCAGCTTTGAATGGAGCGACCTGGGCACCTGGAACAGCGCCTGGGACAATATGGAAAAGGACTATTTCCTCAATGCAGTAGCCGGCAACCACGTGATCGTGTACGATACCAAAAACAGCGTGGTGCATGTACCCGACAACAAGCTGGTACTGCTGCAGGGCCTGGAGGACTACATCGTGGTGGATACAAAGGATGTGCTGCTGATCTGCAAAAAAGAAAAGGAACAGGAGATCAAGGATTATGTAGCAGAGATCAAGCGCAACAAAGGAGACCGGTATCTCTAAAAACTCAATGATATGTTCAAAAAGCTTCGCACGGTCATTTACCATGTGAACGACCTTGCCGCTGCCCGGGAATGGTATATCCGTGCCTCCGGCATCCAGCCCTATTTTGACGAACCCTTTTACGTGGGTTTCGACATCGGTGGCTATGAGCTGGGGCTGGACCCGGATATGACCGGCGTACAGGCCGGCAACCACGCGGTAGCGTACTGGGCCGTAGACGATGCAGCGGCAGCCCTGGAGCAGCTGGTGGCTATCGGCGCCAAACCGGTGCAGCAGCGAACCAATGTAGGCGGACGCATTCATGTAGCCATCGCAGAAGACCCCTTTGGCAACCATATCGGGCTGATCGAAGGCGCCTGACGGGCATTCCTGCCGGATTTTTTACTTTTACGGGCATAAACCTTTCCTATGTTTTATCCTGTCAACAGCATTCTCTTTCTCGACATCGAAACGGTGCCGCAGCACCCGGACTACGACCAGCTGTCGCCGGAATGGCGGTCGCTGTGGGACATCAAGGCCGGCTACCTGATCCGCAACAAGGAGGAAGAAACGGCAGCCGGCATTTATACCCGGGCCGGCATCTATGCCGAATTCGGGAAGATCATCTGTATCAGCTGCGGGTTTATCCAGGGCGCGGGCGAGCAAAAAAAACTCTGCATCAAATCCTTTTCCGGCGATAACGAAGCCCTGGTGCTGCATGCCTTTGCTGAAATGCTGAAAAAATGGTCGGCCACGGATCAGCGATACCTCTGCGCCCACAACGGCAAAGAGTTCGACTATCCCTACCTGTGCCGCCGTATGGTCATCAACAGCGTACCCGTGCCGCCGGTGCTGGACATGTCGGGCAAAAAACCCTGGGAGGTCAATCACCTGGATACCATGGAGCTGTGGAAGTTCGGCGATTTCAAAAGCTACACCTCGCTGAATTTGCTGGCGCATGCCCTGGGCATACCCACACCCAAAGACGATATAGACGGCAGCATGGTGGGCGATGTATACTGGAAGGAAAACAACCTTGCCCGGATTGTGAACTATTGCCAGAAAGACGTGGTGACGGTGACCCAGGTGCTGCTGCGGATGATGGGGGAGCCACTGGTGAAGGCGGAGAACGTGGAGATCAAAAGCTAATAGCATCCCGGTAGTTATCAGGAGAGAAAAAAAGAGATTATGACAAGAACCAATTATGCCTCAGGCGCCAAATGGGAAGAGATCGTGGGCTATAGCAGGGCCGTGCGCATTGGCAATATCATCGAAGTGACGGGCACGGTAGCCGTGGATGAAAACAGCAACCTGGTGGGCAGCGACAATGCCTATGAGCAGACGCGGTTTATCATCGGCAAAATCGAAACCGTATTGCAGCAGGCCGGGGCGTCGCTGGCGGATGTAGTAAGAACGCGGATGTTTGTAACCGATATCAGCCGCTGGGAGGAATATGGCCGCGCACACGGCGAGTGCTTCAGGGATATCCGGCCCTGCACCAGCATGATCGAAGTAAAAGGCCTGATCGCCCCGGAATACCTGATCGAAATAGAAGCCACCGCCATTTTATCCTGAACACATGGACATCGAAGTACTCAGGGACTACTGCTTATCCAAACCCGGCGCCGAAGAGACATTGCCCTTTGGTCCCGATACGCTGGTGTATAAAGTAAACGGCAAAATGTTCCTGCTGGCCGGGCTGGACAACGACCCGCTGCAGTTCAACGTGAAATGCGACCCTGATAAGGCGCTTGAGCTACGGGAAGAACATACCTGCGTGCTGCCCGGCTACCACATGAACAAGAAACACTGGAACACGATCATCGTGGACGGTTCTGTTCCAACCCGACAATTAAAAGAATGGATCGATGACTCCTATCAATTGGTAGCCCGGCCGGCCGGAAAAAAGCGCAAAAATTAACGACTTTTATAGTACCTCCCTCACCAGCATGTGGGGAAAAGCAATAGTTTCACCACACTAAACAGCCCCCATGAAAAAAGCCGTTTCATTTGTCGCCTGCCTGCTGATGCTCCTGCCCGCTGCTCTTGCCCAACCCAACTATAAGGTGACCTGGGGTGATGAGATCAGACTGAAAAAAGGCACTGCCGACCTGGATATTGTCGCCGCCGATAAGACCGGCCTCTACTTCACCGAAGAGCGGTTACAGGCCAAAGGATTTTTGATCATGACAGGGGTAGCCTCCAACTACAAGCTTTACAAAGTAGATAATAATTTCTCCGAAGTATTTGAGAAGGATTATAAAAAAGAGCTGAAGGGGCTGGAATTTCACAGCTTCCAGGTATTGGGAGATGACCTGTACATGTTTGCCACCGATTATACAAAAAAGGACCGTCTCTTTACCGTTTACGGCGCCAGGATCGATAAAAGCAATGGAAATCTTGCCGGCAGCTTTACCGAGCTGGGTCATTATGAGCTGGAAAGCAAAAAGGATGATTATGAAATGAAAATGACCCCCATCAACAATGGCTCGGCCTTTTTGATGGTAAGCAATATTTCCAATAAGGACCGGGTCAGCATTGGTGTAAATGTGCTGGATAAGAATTTCGGGAAGAAGGAGTCGGCCATTATCAACCTCTCTTTTGCGCCGGGTCTTTATACCCTGCAGGACGTAAAATTCACGTCGAACGGCAAGATCGTATTACTGGGCAAAGTTTATGAAGAAACGCAGGTAGGAAAAAAAAGGAGGAAACGGCTGGTGTTTAAAGAATATGCGCTTTCCGTTTACGACAACCGCGGAAAAAAGCAGAAGGAGGTTCCGATGCAATCCGGCGACCGTTTTATCATCAACGGGAAGCTTGTGGATCAGCCAAACGGCGGGCTGCTGCTGGCTGGCTTTTACAGCAACACATCAAAAAAAGACGACCTGAGCGGCTTTTTTATTAATAAAGTGGACGTAGAGAATGGAACATTAACCGTCAGCTCTTATAAAGAAGTAAACTCCTCCATGCTCGGTAAGCCCTTTGTTGACGACAACGACGATGACGACGAGTCGCGTGAAGAAAAGAAAGTGGCAAAAAAAGCAAAAGAGGATGACGACGAAGACGAGCTTCCTAACGAATTCGTTATCCGGTCTGTGGACATCAACCCGGCTGACAATTCGATTATCATTACCAGCGAGGTTTCGCAATATTCTTTTTTTTCCTATACCAGTTCCACTTACAACTCAGCCACCCGAACCTGGAACTACACCACAACAAACGTACACCGGTATGTGAATCGCGATATCCTGGTCATCGATGCTGACCAGGGCGGAAATATCCGCTGGCTCAATGTCATTCCCAAATCACAGCGGGAAGAGATCCGCTCCACCAGCAATGGCTTCTCCGGAGGTTTTTATTATAGCGGCTATTTCGCCAGAACCGGGGGCATGCCTTATTACTCATCGTATGCCAGCCTGTTGCACAACAACAACCTGGTGCTATTGCTCAACGACCATACCAGCAACAATGCAAATGCGCAGTATGGTGATAAGGTGAAAACGGTGTATAATTTTCGCAAGAAAAGCAATACCTACGGCATCGCCATCGACCTGGCAACGGGTAAAATGACGCGTAAATTCATTTCAAGCAACAATGACGAAACGATCCTTATGCCCAGGCTCGCCTATACGGTCAACAATGATCTGTTCATGCCTTCCTGGAGGATCCGTTTTATGGCAAAAACACGGTTGAAATTTGCCAGGCTGACGGTAAAGTAATAACAGCATCCTTAACGTTTTCCCTGTACCCGGGCGGGCGTATCGATCATTTTCCCGGGCTGTTGAGCCGTCGCAAAAAGCTGTTCTATTCAGCATACGTGATGGTTCGACGGGCGTTGGAAACACCCCTCCTGTTGCCATTGCCATCATAATAAATGGTTTCCATTTCCAGCCAGTTGCCCCGGCTGTCTTTCCGGGTAACACGCGATTTGGCAATTAAAATGCCGGCCCGGCCTTCCTGTACGATCCTGTTTACATTTCCGGTACTGTCATACCCATACCTGCTTTTTACACTGTCTGCCGAATGAGCGACCGTGCTTACAGAGGCGATAAGGCGTCTCTTTGCATCATAATAGCATGTCGTTTTCCGGCCGGGATCGAGCGACGAAATGCTGGTGATCCGGATGGCTGCCCTGTCTGAAGAATCGATGGTATATACTACGCTGTCGGTTTTAAGCTGATCGTATGTATGATAGGAAACCAGGTTATGATAAACCGGTATAGGAAGGTATACCGCAACACGCCTCCCTTTCTTATCTTCCAAAACAAGCGAATCCGGCCTGTACGCTTTATCCAGGTAATAAACCTCCGGGGCATCTGTTGCCCTGTTGGCCACGGTCAACGTGCGGGTGTCGTGATCCAGGGTATACACACTTTCGTAATGCCCGGTCTTCTCATTGCGCAAAACCTCTTCTATTTTGACCACTGGTCCTTTTATGAAACCGATACCTGGTAAAAAAACCGATTGTTCTGCACCAATGCCAACCTCCCTTTTCTTAGCAGAACAGCAGCAGTAAGTCCAGAGCAGCAGCATCCACACGAACCGGGTAAAGAAACGGATCATTTATCGTTACATATTTTAAACATCGTTGAGCAATTGACGACAAGTTAGTCTTTTCCGGGTTTTCCCAAAGCACTGACGCGGGTTCTCATTATGTACATAGCAGGAACGATCAGGAACTATGGCGTCGCCGAGAGCTCATCCAATTCAATAACTGCAGCACCTTGTATATAAACGTATTTGCCTTCGCTTGTTTTGATCAGCATTGTTGTAGCATCCGATTCAGAATATACAACTTTGGCATGTTTGTATATTTTTACTGAATCTAATTTTACATAAACTGTTCCTGTTGCATTAGTTATTGATTCGTAATTCCAGTTGTCATAACTTGCTTCCAAAGGCCCGATAGAATGATTATTGCAGGACAAACAGATCAGAAAAA
>JBEVLT010000126.1:0-8649 GCA_040509055.1 Chitinophagaceae bacterium | reverse complement strand
AAGTGATGATTACAATGAATTGTAGTACTCGATCAACGCAACAAAATCGGATTCTTTTTTACCGCTCAGCTTTGATTTCTGGGCGTAATCGGCGAGTTCCGTTTTCTTATCCGGCACCAGCTCGATGATGTCTTTTATTTTCTTTACGCGGGCCAGAGTATTGTTCACGGCCACAAAATAGCGCTCTTCCGTGCGAATGGTCTGCTCTGTTACGGAAGAAGCATAGGCCTTGGATTCAACCATGGTTTTAGAATATTGTTTGTACAGCGTAGCCTTTGCACCGGTGCTCAGCACCTGGTACCAGGCTTTATCGGTATGGCCGGGTATGGCGGAAGAATGAGTAAACAGGTAAGACTGGCCGTTGGTCGTATCGCGCAGGTAGATCTGCCTGATGGTAGCCACCGATACCATTTCCTCGTTTTTGTCGTTCAGGTAGATCACTGTATTATCGACCAGGTCGAGCCGCAAACGGATATCGGCATATTTGGTGCTGTCGTCTACGCCAATCGCTCCTTTCATCCATTTTTCACTGAAATAGGGTGAACCGGAGGCCAGCCGCACATATTTGGCCGCACTGACAGGGTGCCCGCCAGCACTGTAAAAAACACGGTTGGATAATGCCACACCATTTTTATCTACATCGACCACGTTTTGACCGAAGGCTGAATACGCTGCGAACATGCAGGCCAGGAATAGCGCTTTTCTCATGGTTATTATTTTAAGTCAATAAATATATAAAACTGCCCCCACATGAAATCATAAAAAATGTATGACCGGTCAGCGCAGCAGGCCGGCAAGAAACCCCCTCAGTTCAGCTCCGCGCAGGCCCTCGGCAATGACCTTGCCTTCCGGGTCTACCAGCACATTGTGGGGAATGCCATCAAGGCCATAAAGCGGCACCACGGCACTGTTCCAGTATTGCAGGTCGCTGACATGCGTCCACTCCAGCTTGTCGTCTTTTATTGCTTCCAGCCATTTGTCCTTTTGTCCAGGCCGGTCGAGCGACACACCCAATACGGTGAAATTCCTGTCCTTAAACTGCTGGTAGGCGCTCACCACATTCGGGTTTTCCATACGGCAGGGCCCGCACCAGCTGGCCCAGAAGTCCACCAGTACATACTTGCCCCGGAAGGAGCTCAGCTTCACTTCTTTCCCGTTTACATCGGGCAGGGAAAAATCCGGCGCCGGCTGACCTACCAGGCTGGCCGTTTTCCGGCGGGCTTCCTCTTCCTTCATTTTCTTCATCTGCTCTTCCAGCGAAGCTTCCACCGCGGCCAGGCCGTCGTGCGAAGGAAATTGCTTTGCACCGCGGGATATGAGTTCACCGACCTTCTCATTGCTGAGTGGCTCCAGCCCGAAGCCTGTGCCGTTAGCCGTAGACTGGTAATAACCGAGCTCAAACAACAGCAACGCCGGGTTGTTGGCCTTTTCCAGGGCCTGCAACGCATAGTCCCTGGTCTGACCGGCCAGTTCTTTTTGCCGGACCATCAGCGGAAACAGCACGCTGTCGGTAGCACCACCCTGCTGCAGCGTATCGAGCCGGGTGGTGCTTGTGTAAATGTCGCGCAGGTTATTATTCAACATCAGCATGAAGTCCTTCATCTGCTGGCTGGCCGGCGAGTTTTTTACCTCGTATGTATCGGCAAATTCCTTATTGGCAGTGCTCAGCCGGATATTCAGCGTGATGGCAGGCACATCGTTGATCACGGAAGCCACCGGGTACCTGCTCTGGTCCAGCCGCAGGTTGAACACCACCGATTCCTTCGGCGTGGCAGTAAGCGAAAAACGGCCGTCCTTGCCGATCAGTACCGAATCCACCAGCATCGGTTGTATACCGGCTGCCGGTACTTCTTCCAGGTACACCATGCGGGACGTGTTGTTGGTAATGACGCCGCTTACGGAAAATTTTTTGCCGGTCCCTGTCCTGGTACAGGCAAACATTCCTGCTGCCAGTCCGAAAAACAGAACCGATCTGTATAATATCATTATCATTTGAGTCAGGTTATTATGTATGGTTATCAGGATTTTAGTTTTTCCAGCAGCAGCTCATTGGTCACCTTCGGATCCGCCTTACCCCGCGACCGTTTCATCACCTCGCCTACAAACAGGGAGAGCACGCCTTTTTTTCCTTTTTTATATTCAGCTACCTTATCGGCATATTTCCTCAATACTTCCTCCACCAGCGGTTCGATGTCCGAAGCATCCGATTGCTGTACCAGGTTTTGACTGATCGCCGCCTGCTCAGGGTCGGCTTCGGGATGCTGCACCAGGTAAGCAAACAACCGGGATGAAGCCGTGGAGAAACTGAGTTTGCCGGCATCTACCAGCTGCACCAGCCCGGCTATCGTAGCCGGCTGGAGCGGGAAATTGCCGATCTCTTTCCTGCTCTCGTTCAGCCATGACCGTACCGGGCCGAGCATCCAGTTGGCCGCAGCCTTGTAATTGGAGGTATGCAGCACCACTGCTTCGAAGTAGTCGGCCAGCGCTTTTTCTTCCGTCAGTACCTGCGCATCGTATTCGGGCAGCAGCCACTCGGCTATGTATTTGGCTATTTTCTCTTCCTGCAGCACGGGGATCGTTTGCCGGATGGCAGCAATAAAATCATCGTCCAGGTGAAAAGGAGTAAGATCGGGATCGGCGAAATAGCGGTAGTCGTCCGCATCTTCCTTGTCGCGGATGGCAAAGGTGGTGCCGGTAGCTGCATCAAAGCTGCGGGTCTGTTGCAGTACAGGCTCGCCCCTGTCCAGCAGGCCGGTCAGCCGCTGCTCTTCGTACTCCACGGCCCGTTTGGCATTGCGGATGGAGTTCAGGTTTTTTATTTCCACCCTGGTGCCCAGCTTCGGATCGCCCTTGCGGCGGGCCGAAATATTTACATCGCAGCGCAGGCTGCCTTCTTCCATGTTGCCATCGCAGATATCCAGGTAGCGCACCAGTTTGCGCAGTTCCGTCAGGTAGGCATAGGTCTCATCGGCACTGCGGAGGTCGGGCTCGCTGACGATCTCGATCAGCGGGGTGCCTGCCCGGTTCAGGTCGATGCAGGTAGCGGTATCATCCGCATCGTGAATGCTTTTGCCGGCATCTTCTTCCATATGGATCCGGTTCAGCCGGATGCTCCTGGTCCCCTCTGCGGTCCGGATCCTGACAAACCCGTTCTTGCACACCGGGGTGGTATGCTGGGATACCTGGTACCCCTTGGGCAGATCGGGATAGAAATAATGCTTGCGGGCAAAATAGTTATGCCGTTCGATATCGCAATGGCAGGCCAGCCCCATTTTCACCGCGTATTCGATGGCTTTCCGGTTCATTTTGGGCAGGGTGCCGGGGTGTGCCAGCGTGATGGGGCTTACCTGTGTATTAGGTTCCGCACCATACGCAATGCTGTCGCCGCAGAACAGTTTGCTCCGGGTAAGCAGCTGGGCATGCACTTCCAGGCCTATTACTATTTCATATTTATCCTGCTCTGCCATTGGGCAACCGGCCGGTTCCCTGTTTGCTTTTACGGGTTCCGGGGTTTGCAAAATTAGCTCATTTGCCGGCGTATCCTATCAAAAAAGAAAACCCCTCCCGGGGAACCGGGAGAGGGTTACTACATGCGTATATATTAACACTAAAGATTTGCCGTCTTGAGCCTGCGGGGGATCTTCACGGTGATATTTTCTGTTTTGCCCTGGCGCAGCAGCTTCACATTCACGGAAACTTTGTCCTTGCTTTCACGAACCACTTTGGCCACTTCGTCTGCACTGTTCACTGCTTTGCCGTCTATCTCGGTAAGGATATCGTCTTCTTTCAGGCCAGCCTTGAAGGCATTGCCGTCCTCATCCACATCGATCACTTTGGCGCCTTTGCCATCGTCCGTATCCTGCACGGACAGGCCCAGGCGGGGTGCGCCACCTGACCAGCTGTATGTGCCGTTGATGCTGGGAGAAAGACGCATATGCGGCACTTCTACGATGTCAGGTATATTCAGGTTCATATTATAATTCTGCTGACCGATGCCATATGCTTTGAAGCCTTTCCACTTCACCAGCTCGGCTGTCACCGTCTGCTCTTTCCCGTCTCTCAGGAAGGTAACGCTTACTTTATCGCCCGGCTTTTGTTTGCGGATGGCCGCCGAAAGATCGTCCGGCCCTTCTATTTTGCTATCGCCTATTTTTTTGATGATATCGCCTGTCTTCAGTCCTGCTTTTTCGGCACCTCCATCTTTGGTAATGGTCTTTATCTGGGCGCCTTTGTCGTTCGCTTCGGTGGTTACGCCCAGCATGGCCCTGTCATCGTCGCCATTGAAGAGTGCAAAATTATCATTCCACACGCCATCGGTCACCCCGCCGCTATAAGCCCACACATGGCTATCCTTGCTGCGCTGCACGGTGATGTCACCGTTCTTATCATCCACCGCTTTCCCGTTCACCGTCACCTTATCGCCGTTTATTTCTATCACCACTTTCTCATCCTTGTCTCCTTTGCGGGTGATGATGATGTGCTCGGTTTCTTTCTTTTTGTCTTCTTTGATGTCCTGTGCCAGGAGCGGGGCCGGCATCATTGCTGCGGCAGCTACCAGCACCAGGGAAGTCTTTTTGATAAGCTGTTTCATACTGTTTTAAGTTTTATAAATTATCTACGTCAGTTTTCGTAGATCAAATATAAAGACAATTCTTCAAATACGAAATGTTTCGGAAATGTTAAACCGTTTTTCCCGGTTCAGGTGGTCAGTTATGCGGATAAACGGACGATTTCCCTCCCCGTCAATTCATTTTTGGGCTAAATGATTGCTCAGAGCAGCACTTTTACGGCTGTCAGCACTTCGGGCAGCTTGTCTGCATCCTGGCCACCGGCTGTGGCCAGTGTTTTTTGTCCGCCGCCACCGCCTTTGATCAGCGGGGCCACTTTCTCCTTGATCAGCTTGCCGGCATCGAGGCCCTTTGCAGCTACTACCGCATCGGAAATACCAATGGCGACAAAGGGTTTGCCCGCAATAACGGCACCCAGCACCGCTACGCAATCGGCGGCAGTGGTTCTCAGGTCGAAACAAAGCTTTTTCAGCGCATCGGCGCTGGCCACTTCTGCTATTTCGCCGATAAACGTGACGCCATTGATGACCTCAGCTTTTCCTGCCAGTTCCCTGCCGAGCGCTGCCAGCTCCTTTGCTTCCAGCTTCTCTATTTTCTTTTCGAGGGCATTTTTTTCTTCGGCCAGCTTTTCGATCGCCTTCAGCGGTTCCTTGGTTTTGAGCAATTCACTGATCTGCTTCAGCTGGCTGACCCGGTCGGTCACATAAGCGGTAGCAGCAGCACCGGTCAGCGCTTCAATACGGCGCACGCCGGCTGCCACGGCCGATTCGGACGTGATGGTGAACAGCCCGATCATACCGGTATGGCCCACGTGGGTACCGCCGCACAGCTCTACCGAATAGGCGGGATCAGTGATCACTACCCGCACGTTATCGCCGTATTTTTCGCCAAACAGCGCCATGGCGCCCAGTTTCAGCGCCTCTTCCTTCGGCATTTCCCTGGTCACCACCGGTATATTGGCCCTTATCTTTTCGTTCACGATCTCTTCCACGCGGCGTATTTCCTCCTCCGTCATTTTGGAAAAATGCGAAAAGTCGAACCGCAATACGTCCGGCGATACCAGCGATCCTTTTTGAGCCACATGCGTGCCCAATACCTGGCGCAGGGCGGCATGCAGCAGGTGCGTGGCCGTATGGTTGTATGTAGTGGTCTGCCGTTTTTCCGCATTCACGCGGGCGCTGATAGCTGCTGCCGGATCGGCGGGAAGCCGGTCGGTGAAATGGATGATGAGGTCGTTTTCTTTTTTCGTATCGGTCACAGCAATCGTCTCTGCCCCGGCGATCAGTGAGCCGGTATCGCCCACCTGCCCGCCGCTTTCAGCATAAAAAGGCGTGGTAGCCAGCACCAGCTGGTATTGTTCTTTTCCCTTTGCCTTCACCTTGCGGTACTTTACCACCTGCGTGTCGGCCTGCAGATCGGTATAGCCGGTAAAAGCGGTTTTGGCAGCCGCATTCACCTCCACCCAGTCCTCTGTATCCACAGTGGTAGCGGCCCGGCTGCGGTTTTTCTGCTGCTGCATTTCGGCCTGGAATCCCTCTTCGTCCACGCTCAGTCCGCTTTCCGAAGCGATGAGCCTGGTAAGATCGGCAGGAAAACCATACGTATCGTACAGCTCAAAGGCATCTTTGCCGCTTACCGATCCGGCAGCAGCCGATTGCACAATGCTATCTATTTTTTTCAACCCTTTCTCGAGCGTGCGCATAAAGGCATCTTCTTCCTCCTTCACCACCCGGCTTACAAACTCCACCTGCTGGTGCAGCTCCGGGAATACCTGCCTGAACTGTTCGGCCAGGACCGGCACCAGCTGGTGCAGCAAAGGCTGCTTGTGATCCAGGTAGGAATAGTAGTACCGCACGGCCCGCCTCAATATTCTCCGGATCACGTAGCCGGCGCCCGTGTTGGACGGCAGCTGCCCGTCGGCAATGGTAAACGAGATGGCCCGGATATGGTCGGCGATGACGCGGAATGCAACCGCTTCCCTGCTGCCGCTGTAATCGTATGTTTTGCCGGTTATCTTCTCCACGGCGCCGATGGTACCGGTGAAAATATCAGTATCGTAATTGGAGGTTTTGCCCTGCAATACCCGCACCAGCCGCTCCAGCCCCATGCCTGTATCCACATGCCGGGCCGGCAGGGGTTCCAGGCTCCCGTCCTTCAGCCGGTTGAACTGGATGAACACATTGTTCCATATCTCGATCACCTGCGGGTCATCGCCGTTCACCAGCGTTTTGCCATCCACTTGTTGGCGCTCCGCATCGGGTCTGCCATCCACATGTATTTCGGTACAGGGACCGCAGGGGCCGGTATCGCCCATTTCCCAGAAATTATCTTTTTTGCCAAAAGGCAGGATGCGGTCTTCGGCTATCCATTTTTTCCATTCGGCCATCGATTCCTCATCGCGTGGCAGGTTCTGGGCCGGGTCGCCGGCAAAGATGCTCACGTAGATGCGGTCTTTGGGTATTTTGTATACTTCGGTTAAGAGCTCCCAGCTCCAGGCGATCGCTTCTTTTTTGAAATAACCGCTTTCGGGGTTGGCCGGATCGCCAAAGCTCCAGTTGCCCAGCATCTCGAACATGGTGTGGTGGTAAGTATCCACGCCCACTTCCTCCAGGTCGTTGTGCTTGCCGCTCACGCGCAGGCATTTCTGCGTATCGGACACGCGGGCATAGAGGGCCTTTTTATTGCCGAGAAAATAATCCTTGAACTGGTTCATGCCGGCATTGGTAAACATGAGGGTGGGATCGTTTTTGACAACGATCGGGGCCGATGGCACGATCTCGTGGCCGCGGGCGCGGAAAAACTCCAGGTACTGCTGCCGTATGTCTGCACTGGTCATCATGAGCGGGCGATAAAATGGTTGACTTTTGATGCTGAACAACTTATATTTGTTCACCCCGGACGTGCCCGGGTGGCCGGCTCCCGCTCCAGGCGGGTTTGCGGCCGTGCAAAGGTAGCGTTTCAAATGGCATTGTACCCTGTGAAAAGGCGTTAAGGCTGGTTTGTCATGAAAAAGATCAAATACTATTATAAGACCAATACGCTTCGCTATGAAAAACTGGAGATTCCCCTGCGTGTCAAACTGTTACGCATCTTTGGTTTTATAGCAGCCGCTTTTGTTACCGCCGCCTTCATCTCCTATATCGCCTTCCGCTTTATCGGCTCGCCCAACGAAAAACTGCTCCGCATCCAGAACGAACAGTTGCGGGACCGCTATGCCGGGCTGAACAACCGCGTGAAAGAGCTGGACCGGCAAATGAAGGAGCTGGAAAACCGCGACAACAACGTATACCGCTCCATTTTCGAGGCCAACCCCATTCCCGACAGCGCCCGGGCCCGCGACCTGGAAAACCGCATCGAAGTAGCGACCGTGGAGAGCCTGACAGATAGCGAACTGTTTTCCTCGCTGACCAGCAGCCTGAACAACCTGAGCAACCGCATCCAGGTTCAGAACAGCTCGTACACCGAGGTGGACGAATTGCTCAAAGACAAGGAAAAGCTGCTGGCCCATACACCGGCCATACAACCCGTAAGCAATAAAGACCTCACACGCATCGCTTCAGGATTCGGTTACCGCATCGACCCCATTTACAAGACCACCAAAATGCACGCGGGCATCGACTTTACGGCGCCGCAGGGTACACCTATCTATGCCACAGCCGACGGCACCGTCACTACCGCCGGCAATACCGGTAACGGTTTTGGCAACCACGTGATCATCCGGCACGGCTACGGTTACGAAACGCTGTATGGCCACATGGTGCGGGTGAAGGCAAGGAACGGGCAGCAGGTAAAGCGAGGCGAAGTGATCGGCTGGGTAGGCAGCTCGGGCAAATCCACAGGGCCGCACTGCCACTACGAGGTGCACAAAGGAGAAACCAAGCTCGATCCCGTTTATTTCTTTTATAACGACCTTTCGCCCGACCAGTTTGACCGCCTGCTGAAACAGGCTGCTTCTTCCAACCAAAGCCTCGACTGATCGAAGACCCAGCCGGACAAGCCTAAATTTTCCACACCGGCATACCGCTACAGCAAGGCAGCAACCATCGGTTGTATCTTTATGCCCTGTATGAGCAAATCCCTG
>JBEVLT010000125.1:0-6094 GCA_040509055.1 Chitinophagaceae bacterium | reverse complement strand
AGTTATGATTTGAGTATGAGAGATGTATACGCCAAAACAGCAAATAGCCAGCCATGCCTTCGATTATGGCATTAAAATGCCGCCTTATCGGGGCTAACAAAAATAGCGGGTAGATAACCTGCGGAAAACAAGGTTAGGATGCAGCCGTTAGTCATGGAAAACCCGGAGTTTGTTCATGTGATCAAAGGGCATAGCTGAAAGGTTCCGGCATACCATGCTACCCGGTAAGGCATAGCAAACCGGATTGCATAGATCAGTGAGCGCCTGAAATGGGTAAAACGAGGTATAGATTCCCCGTTTTCATTACTCCGGGTGTATATAATTATCCGTGTGAATATATAAGATCGGGTAGCCAGCCATTTTACAGCGGTAGCGCCGGGGGCATAAAAGTTGAGGGTAACAGGTCAAAGCCCCAACCATGAGAAAGATGATAACTGAGATCAACCTTGCCCTGGATGCCGCGCAGGAAAGCATCAATGCAGTACTGTCTTTTACGGAAAAACCCTCTGATGAACGAGCTTCGGATTCCGGCGAGGAGGAGGGAGCGTTAACTGCATCCGAGCTGTTTGCTTTCTTCACCGCAGATATTATCAGGCAAGACGTGGTTTTTGTGCGCTGATCACCAGTTGTCAAATACCAGCCCGAAGCTTTCTATATTCAGTATATCCTTCCAGTTTTCGATCAGCTTTTTGTATGCTTCACCTACCGGCATGATCTTCCGGTCCAGGTCGTACAAGCCCAGCTCATTTACAATACCCGCATCGTTGCGCAGCGCAGAGTCCCAGTCTACCTGGTGCAGCAGGCTGTACCAGGTAAAGCCGATGATCGGAATGCCATCGTACTTCAGCCGGTGCACATTCGCCCATTGCTTCAGCAGCCATTCTTTGCAGGCAGGCATTTTAATATTCGTTTCCGTATGCATGATCGGCAGCTTGTACCTCCGGTAATACTGGCTGGTGATGACATAGTAGCCGAAGATCTCGCCGGCCGCCTGTGTATGACCGTCCGGGAAAACAAGGTGTTCGTTGGTCACATAGTAATCATTGCCCATGATACAGCTTGCTTTTACCTGGTTTTGCGTAAACCAGTAGTATTCCTCTCTTGTCATCCCGTTTTTCAACAGGTATTCATACATGGTTACATTCAGGGGATAGCCGTAGGTGAGGTCGAGCGAAAGAAAGCGTTTCTGGTTGAGGAACCGGGCCAGCGGCGCTGCCTGCGGATCCATGGCATGAAAATATTCGGAGGATTCGCTTTGGATAAACGAAGCATTGGGCTGCACCTTCAGGATGGCATGCATGGCCATTACGTTGGCTTTGCACAGGTGCTTCAGTGCTGTTACAAATGCCTGGTCCGATTGCAGCCGCTCGTTCCACCAGCCGTATTGCGCCGAGAACATGGCAGCGATAAATATCTCGTTGATGGGTGTATAGAGCTGCAGGTCGGGAAACCGGCTGGCAAAAGCGCCGGCGTATTCGGCAAAATGCTCAGGGAAATCCGGGTTTTGAAAATTATCGAGCCAGTCCGGTACCCCGAAATGGCAGAGGTCCACGATCGGAGTGATGCGCAGTTCCTTCAGCCGGTTGAAGGTGGCGTCGGTAAAGGTCCAGTCGTACTTGCCGGGGCCCAGGTGTGTTTTGTAGTACGGTGGTCCATACCGCAGGAATTCGATGCCGGTCTCCTTTACGAGGTTGAAATCTTCTTCCCAGCGTTCGTAGTGGCCTGTCTTTTCCATTTCATCCACCCGCTTGCTGGTACCGTCGGGCAACCTGATCATCGGGTAGCTGTTTTCGATACCCGTCGCAAACATGAATTTATTTCCTCCCATTACAATGTTTTATAACATTCGTTCCCGGAAATACCGGTGCAGCGCATTATCCAGTGACGGCAACCTGACCCCTTTCGCACTTTCGAGCACGCTGTAAAGGGGGCGTTTGGCTTTCCAGCCCATCTCTTCCAGCGTTCCTGTTACCAGGTTGCCTGCCGTGCAGCCGCCCTGTTCTGCAATGTTCCTGGCAAAGTCGGCCCAGGTCAGCATGCCCTCGTTGGAAAGATGCCAGATGCCTTCTTCTTCGTCGATCAGCAGGTCCAGCGCGGTATTGGCCAGGTCGGGCACATAAGTCGGAGACACCATCACGTCGCCGGATACATGCAACGCTTCGTTGTTTTGCAGCGTTTGCAATACATGATAAGCAAAGTTGTACCGGTCCCAGGGCCCGAAGAAGGCGCTGGTACGGATGATCAGCGCAGAGGCGTCGGCGGCCTGTATCTTTTGTTCTCCTTTCGCCTTGCTGGCGCCATAGATATTCAGGGGGTTCACATGATCGGCTTCGTGGTACGGCGTGTTTTTAGATCCGTCAAATACAAGATCCGATGAGAAGGACATGAAGCGAAGACCCTTCCGGCGGCATGCAGCAGCAAGCAGCCCCGGTCCCGTGGCATTTACGGCAAAACATTCGTCGCTATCCGTTTCTGCATCATCCACGCGCACATAGCCGGCTGTATTGATCACGGCCCATGGTCTCCAGGTATCGATGGCCTGGTCGATAGATGTGTCGTTTACGATATCCAGCTCCTGGTGCGTCAGGGCCACATACGGTACGGAGCGGCGCTCGCATATTTTGATGAAGGCCTGGCCAAGCGTGCCATTGCGTCCCGTGATCAGCAGGGGCGGAGCCTTTTGTATAGCAGGGTCGTTCATATTTGTTGCGGAACTGCGGCATTTGTGCCACCAGCCTTTTTCCGGCAGCAGGGGATGATCGTATACGCCGCCGGTTGCGAGGCTGTGTACCAGTCTTGCCACTGCCGTAGGCCGTCTTGTGGGGGTGCGTATGTCAAATACGCCCGGCTCATAATGCCCGTTGTTGCAGGTGAGCAGGCTATCCCAGTCATACGAACCCAGCAGGGCCCATGCCGTTACGGCCAGTACCGTGATCCCTCGCTCATTGAGCCCGCAGGCCGCATCCCAGATCTCCCGGAACCACCGCAGCTGCTCTTCACGTGTACAGTTCAGGTGGCATTCGGTAATGGCCATGGGTATACCGTAACGATGCCAGGCTTCCTGCACCAGGTCTGCAAAGCCTGCTGGTTCCGTCGCCCGTACCGCCTCTGTATCTGCGTACAGGTGTGTTCCGTTCCCGCCATGCGTGCAGGAAGGATAATTTTCCGTCCGTTCGTCAAGGTACCGTTCGGAAGTAACGTAGTAGTTGAATCCGATGATATCGGGCGGACACGTATTGTCAAGAAAGAATTGCAGTTCGGTGCTGGTGATACCTGCCCCGATAAAATAAGGATAGAAATAATGGCTGTCGTCGACCCTGCCGCATAGCAGATCGTTGGTGAGCCAGCGCCGTTCGTTCTCATACGCAGCCTGGTAGGCCAGCAGGGGCGTACTGTGGACCTTTGAGAGATCTTCGGTCTGCACCAGCCTGGCAGCGGGATTGATCCGGCGGATCGCCTGCATGGAAAGCACGGTTCCTTTTACCTGGTTGATCAGCATCTGCAAAAAGCTCCTGTTGTCCTGCTTGTGGGGGTACCACAAGCCATACAGCCCGCTGAAGCGGGCTGTGGTGAGCGGTTCATTGACCGGCGTATAATATTCCAGCCAGGGAAACCGGGCTGCTACGAGGGCGGCATAGCCGGCGAGCTTGACGGAAAATTCCTTATCAAGCAGATCGGTATGAGCGGGCCCGCTGCCATGATGCAATAATCCTGCGATGGGAGCGATGCCGCAGGAGCGTATCTCATCCAGCTGCCGTGACGTCCATGCCCAGTCAATGGGTTGGCCGGCCAGCGGCTGATGACGCTCCCATAGTACGGGATACCGCAGCCTGCGGATGCCCAGTGCAGCAAACCGGGCAATATCGCCGGGCTGCGTGTAATGACCGGCATCCTGCAGCTGATCGCGGAAATGATCCTGTACCCTGTTGATCGTACATTCGATACCGCCCCAGACCTCAGGCCTGGAGGATGGATACTTTGTGTCCGTTGACATGGGGTTCGGTTTCCTGCGAATTGATCTTCCTGAACAAAGTAAGCGACTGCGCTACCACCTGGTCCATATTGTAATATTTATAAGTGCCGAGGCGGCCGGTGAAGTGTACCTTTTTCAGGCCGGCGGCAAGGGTCTGGTATCTTTTGTATAGCTCTGCATTCTCCGGCCGGGGCACCGGGTAATACGGGTCTCCTTCTGCTTTGGGATATTCGTATACGATCGTCGTCTTGGAATGCTGCTGACCGGTGAGGTATTTGAATTCGGTAGTACGGGTATAGGGATGCTCGTTAGGGTAGTTCACTGTACCGGTAGGTTGATGGGTGCCGGACTCTATCGTTTCAAATTTGAATTCGATGGACCGGTAGGGCAGCTTGCCATAGCAGTAATCGAAATAATAATCGATGGGCCCGGTATAGATCATTTCCCGGAAGGGCAGCAGGTCCTGGATCTCTTTATAATCCGTGTTCAGCATCACCTTGATATTGGGGTGCGACAGCATGCTCTCGAACATGCGTGTATAGCCATGCAGCGGCATCCCCTGGTAGGTATCGGTAAAATAGCGGTCGTCGCGGTTGCTGCGTACAGGAATGCGGGCGGTTACCGATGCATCCAGCTCCGAAGGGTCCAGACCCCATTGCTTGCGGGTATAGCCCCTGAAAAATTTTTCATACAGTTCACGGCCTACCTTGCTTACCACCACGTCTTCTGAAGTAGTGATGCGGTCTTTGTGCTCTGCTTTGGACCGCAGGAAATCTTCTACCTGGTCAGCAGAGAGCTGCAGTCCATACAGGGCATTGATCGTATTGAGGTTGATCGGGATCGGCACCAGCATCCCGTCTACGCTGGCCAGCACGCGGTGCTCGTAGGGGCGCCAGGGAGTAAACTGGCCAAGGTAATCGTATATTTCCTTGGCGTTGGTATGGAAAATATGCGGGCCGTACTTGTGTACCAGTATCCCGTCTTTGTTGTAATAGTCGTATGTATTACCGCCGATATGGCTTCGCTTATCCACGATCAGCACCTTTTTTCCTGCCTGGCTGGCCAGGCGTTCTGCCAGCACGGATCCGGCAAAGCCGGCTCCTACGATTAAATAATCAAACATACATGTTCTCCTTTTCTGTTAAAAGATGGTTGCTTTGTTTTGTGTCCAGTTTTGTATTGATGAGAAACATCATTTTTTCAACGGTGCTGTCCCATGAATTGTTCTCCAGAAATGCATCTACGGCTTTGAGCCAGGCAGCACGGTCTTCCATGTTCAGCGCTTTTTCGATAGCCTGTACAAACTCTTCCGGGGTGCCGGCGATAGCGACCAGGTTATTGTTGCCATACGGGCTGATCACATCCCGTATGGGAGTGGATACCACCGGCTTGCCACCGGCCAGGTATTCCGGTGTTTTGGTGGGGCTGATGTACCGGGTAGATTCATTCATGGCAAAGGGCATCATGGCCACATCCCAGCCAGCCAGGTAAGCAGGCAGCTCTTCATACGTTTTCCCCCCCAGGTAATGAATATTGTCATGTGCAGGCAGCGTAGCCGGGTCGATCTTTACGACGGGCCCGAGGATAACGAGATGCCAGTCAGGACGTAGAAGTGCCACCTTGTCCAGCAGCCCAATATCCATTCGCTCGTCTATGACGCCAAAGAAACCGATGCGCGGATGGGGAATGGAAAATTGATCGGCCGGGTCGATGAAAAAGGACCGGGCTTTGCTGAAGTGTTTCTTTTCGATGCTGCTGGGAAAAGCGTGTAGGTCCGGGTGCTTGCCTTTTTTGGCTTCATACAGGCTATGGCCGCCGGTGAATACAAGATTAGCCCGGGCAAACAATTCAGCCTCTCTTTGTTTCAGCTCAGCCGGCGCATGACGGAAGGCCGATAATTCATCCATACAATCATAGATGACCAGCTCCGGGGAGAAAGGCTGACCGATGGACAGGGCCATGGGTGTATAATACCAGAAGATATACCGGTTGATGGTAAAATAATTGAAAAGGTCCTGCAGCAGTTTTTGCTGTTGTGCAGGGATTTCTTCGGATGGGGTATTGGGTTTCAGGTGTGGTACGATCACCCATACGCCTTCGGTGCTGAGCGTGGTATCCAGG
>JBEVLT010000124.1:0-11905 GCA_040509055.1 Chitinophagaceae bacterium | reverse complement strand
AAAAACCCATGGCCAGCAGGGCCAGCTCGCAGGGGATTTCTCTTTCCGACCCGGCTCTTTCCACGAAGCTTGCAGGCCGGCCGTCCCCGGAGGCTTTCCACTCCAGGTCCACGATCTTTAGCGCGCGCAGGTGGCCGTTTTCGTCGCCTAGGAATTCTTTGGTCGCGATCGCCCAGTGCCTTTCGCAACCCTCCTCGTGCGAAGTGGTGGTTTTCAGCACCATGGGGTAGGTAGGCCAGGGCATATAAGTGGCCCGGTCTGCCGGCGGTTTAGGCAGCAGTTCAAACTGGGTGACGGACTGGGCGCCATGGCGATTGGATGTGCCCACGCAGTCCGACCCGGTATCTCCGCCTCCGATCACCACTACATTTTTGCCTGTTGCCAGGAGCTGCTCCGGGAAAATATTGCTTTCAATAGCGGCGTTGGCCAGCGGGTCCAGCCCGGCATTCCGCTTATTCTGCTGTTTCAGGAATTGCATGGCATACTGTACCCCTTTCAGCTCACGGCCCGGTATATTCAGATCGCGGGGTACGGTGGAGCCGCCTGCCAGTACAAGGGCATTGTATTCACGCAGCAGGTCGTTGATATTTACATTCACGCCTACATTGGCATTGCACTGGAATACCACGCCTTCTTCTTCCATCAGGCGTACTCTTCTTTCCACTACCCATTTTTCCAGTTTGAAGTCGGGTATGCCATACTGCAGCAGGCCGCCAGGCTTATCGTCACGCTCAAACACGGTGACCTGGTGGCCGGCATAGTTCAATTGAGCAGCGGCGGCCAGCCCGGCCGGACCCGATCCGATCACGGCTACTTTTTTACCGGAACGGAGATTGGGTTTTTGCGGCGTCACAAACCCTTTTTCAAATCCGATCTCGATGATATGCTTTTCAATCTCTTCAATAGCTACCGGCGGCTGGTTGATGCCCAGCACGCAGGCCGACTCGCAGGGAGCAGGGCAGATGCGGCCGGTAAATTCCGGGAAATTATTGGTGGCGCTCAGGATGTCGTATGCCTCGCGCCAGTCTTTGCGATAGATGGCATCGTTGAATTCCGGGATGATATTGCCGAGCGGACAGCCATGGTGGCAAAACGGTACGCCGCAGTTCATGCAGCGGGCGGCCTGCTGGTTCAGCTTTTCCTCGGAGTAGCGCTCCACGAACTCCTTGTAATGTACACGGCGTTCCTCCACCGGTCTTTTCCCCGGCATTTCCCTTGTAAACTCTTTGAATCCTGTTGGTTTGCCCATGTTTGTCAGCTTTGTTTTTGGTTGTTCTTACACAATGCAGAATGATCCGCTTATTACCCTACGCTTACTTTTTGCTGCTGCGCCTGCAACACTTTTTTGTAATCCGACGGGAATACTTTGATAAAATTCTTCAGCTGGTTGTCAAAATCGTCCAGTACGAACCGCGCTACCGTGCTGCCGGTGTATTCAAAATGCTTCCGGATCATGGAGAATATCTCGTTCCTGTCATCCGCTTCACATTCGTCCAGCACTACCATTTCCATGTTGCAGTTTTCCCTGAACTTCCCTTTCACATCGTATACATAGGCGATGCCCCCGCTCATGCCGGCGGCAAAGTTGCGGCCGGTATCGCCGAGTATTACCACCCGGCCACCGGTCATGTATTCGCAGCCGTGATCTCCCACGCCTTCCACCACCACGTTGGCGCCGGAGTTGCGCACGCCGAAACGTTCACCGGCCTTGCCTCGGATAAATGCCTCACCGCTGGTAGCGCCGTAAAATGCTACGTTGCCGATCAGGCTGTTTTCTTCCGGTACGAACAGGGCATTCTTGGGGGGATAGATGACCAGGCGCGCACCGCTCAGGCCTTTACCAAAATAGTCGTTGGCATCACCTTCCAGCTCCAGCGTCACTCCTTTGGTATTGAAGGCGCCAAAGCTTTGCCCGGCCGTTCCTTTGAAGGTAAAGTGGATCGTATCCTCCGGCAGCCCGGCTGCTTTGTAACGTTTGGTGATCTCGTTGGACAGGATGGTACCTGCCGTACGATCGGTATTGATGATGGGGAACTCAGCTTTTACTTTTTGCTGCGATTCCAGTGCAGGCTTTGCAGCTTCCAGCAGTTTCCAGTCCAGCACAGCATCCAGCCCGTGATCCTGCTCTTCCATTTTGTACAGCCCGGTATACAGTGAGGCGGGCTCTTTGTAAAGAATGGGTGACAGGTCGAGCTTGCTGTATTTCCAGTGGCGGATCGTTTCTCTTGTTTCCAGGCAGTCCGACTGGCCGATCATTTCCTCAACGGTTTTGAAACCCAGTTCGGCCATGATCTCCCGCAGCTCCTGTACGATGAATTTGAAAAAGTTCACTACGTGGTCGGCATCGCCGGTAAAGCGTTGCCGCAGTTCAGGGTCCTGCGTGGCCACGCCTACAGGGCAGGTATTCAGGTGGCATTTGCGCATCAGGATACAGCCTTCCACTACGAGGGCGGCTGTGGCAATGCCCCATTCTTCCGCACCCAGCAGGGCAGCGATGGCAATGTCACGTCCTGTTTTCATCTGCCCGTCGGCCTGTACTACCACGCGGCTGCGCAGTTTGTTTTTCACCAGGGTCTGGTGTGTTTCCGCCAGCCCCAGTTCCCAGGGCAACCCGGCATGGCGGATAGAGGACACCGGCGAGGCGCCGGTGCCGCCGTCATGACCGGCTATCAGCACCACGTCGGCTTTGGCCTTGGTTACGCCCGCTGCGATGGTGCCTACACCGGCTTTGCTCACCAGCTTCACGCTGATCCGCGCTGCACGGTTCGCATTCTTCAGATCGAAGATCAGTTGTGCCAGGTCTTCGATGGAATAAATATCATGGTGCGGGGGCGGGGAGATGAGACCTACCCCCGGCGTGGAATGCCGTGTTTTGCCGATCCATTCGTCTACCTTATGACCGGGCAGCTGGCCGCCTTCACCCGGTTTGGCGCCCTGCGCCATTTTGATCTGCAGTTCATCTGCTTCGGTCAGGTACAGGCTGGTCACACCGAACCGCGCACTGGCTACCTGTTTGATCGCACTCCGCATGGAGTCGCCGTTGGGCAGCGGCTCATACCTTCTTTCATCTTCGCCGCCTTCGCCCGTATTGCTTTTGCCGCCCAGCCGGTTCATGGCAATGGCCAGCGTGGTATGCGCTTCCCAGGAGATGGAGCCAAAGCTCATGGCGCCGGTGGCAAAGCGCTTGTAAATATTTTCTGCCGGCTCCACATCATCGATGGCAAGGGAAGGCCGGTTCTTTTTAAACTGCAGCAGGCTTCTTAGCGTGCAGGCTTTTTCCGACTGGTCGTTGACCAGCTTTGAGTATTTTTTGAACGTGGCGTAGTCGTTCATCCGCGTGGAGTATTGCAACAGATGAATGGTCTGCGGGTTGAACAGGTGGAACTCGCCTTTGCGTTTCCACTGGTACACACCGCCTACCGGCAGCCGGTCTACCGGGATATCTTTTTTATTGAAGGCGAAGTAGTGTTTGGCCAGCGTTTCCTTTGCAATCTCGTCCAGCCCCATGCCTTCGATGCGGGAAGTGGCGCCGGTAAAGTATTTATCGACCACGTCCCTGTTCAGCCCCAGTATCTCGAATATCTGCGCGCCCTGGTACGATTGCAGGGTAGAGATACCCATTTTGGAAAATACTTTCAGCAGGCCGTCATTGATGGCTTTGATATAATTCTTTTTCAGCTCATCTTCCGTCAGCTGTGTTTGCAGCTTTCCCCTTTCCTTCATGTCGCGGATGGACGACAGGGCCAGGTAGGGATTGATGGCGGTGGCGCCGAAGGCGATCAGGCAGGCAAAGTGATGCACTTCCCAGCAGCTGGCTGCTTCCACGATGATGCCTACTTCGCCGCGCAGGCCTTTGCGGATCAGGTGATGGTGTACGGCCGATACGGCAAGCAGCGAGGGGATGGCTGCGTGGTCGGAGTCGATAGCCCGGTCCTGCAGGATGAGTACTTTGAAACCGTCTTCCACCGAGTCCACGGCATAGCGGCAGATGCGGTCCAGCGCGGTTTTGAGCGAGCCGGGTTTGCCATCGGCCTTGAAATAGCATTGCAGGGTCTTGGCCTGAAACAGGCCGGTATCGATACTCCTGATCTTTTCCAGCTCATGGTTGGTCAGGATCGGTTGCTTCAATGCTACGCTGTGGCAGGTGAGCGGGTCTTCCTGCAGCAGGTTGCCGTTGTTACCGGCAAAGCTGGCCAGCGACATTACCAGCCGTTCGCGGATAGGGTCGATGGGCGGGTTGGTCACCTGGGCAAACAATTGCTTGAAATAGCTGCTGAGGTGCTGCGGCTGATCGCTGAGGATGGCCAGCGGCGTATCCGAGCCCATGGAGCCGATCGGTTCCTTGCCATCCAGCGCCATGGGAGCGATGATGGTCTCCAGGTCTTCGGTGGTATAGCCGAATGCTTTCTGGTATTTGAATACCTGGTCGTGCTCCAGGTGGGTAAACATCACTCTTGGTTCCGGCAGCTCTTCCAGGCGGATCTTGTATTTGTTCAGCCATTCTGCATACGGCTTTTGCGAGCAGATCTTACTTTTCAGCTCTTCATCGCTGATGATCTTGCCCTGCTCCATATCCACCACGAACATCTTGCCCGGCTGCAGCCTCCCTTTTTCTTTGATGATAGCGGGGTCGACGGGCAGCACACCGGTCTCCGACGCCATGATGACGCGGTCGTCCGTAGTGACACAATAGCGGGAAGGGCGCAGGCCGTTGCGGTCGAGCGTGGCGCCGATGATCTTGCCGTCGGTGAAAGAAATAGAAGCCGGTCCGTCCCAGGGTTCCATGAAGGCGGAATGGAATTCGTAAAATGCTTTTTTCACCGGGTCCATGTGGTCGTTGCCGTCCCAGGCTTCGGGTATCAGCATCATCATCACGTGCGGCAGCGAGCGGCCGGTCATGGTCAGCAGTTCGATCATGTTGTCCAGGCAGGCCGAGTCGGATTGGCCATTGGTGACGATCGGCAGCAGCATCTCCATTTCTTCCTTGGTAAACCAGGGAGAGGTAAAGTTCTTTTCGCTTGTCTTCAGCCAGTTCAGGTTGCCCTGCAGCGTATTGATCTCCCCGTTGTGAGCGATGAAGCGGAAGGGTTGTGCCAGTTTCCACGAAGGGAATGTATTGGTGGCAAAGCGGGAATGGATCAGCCCGAAAGCGCTGACCATCCGCTTATTGCCCAGGTCGGTGAAGTAGCCGCGCACCTGGTTGCTGGTCAACTGACCTTTGTACACGAGGGTCTTGTAAGAGAGGGAAGCAATATAAAAACCGATCTCATCCTTTTTAACGGTATTCGCTATCGTGTGGCTGGCATAGTTGCGCAGCACGAACAGTTTTCTTTCAAAGTCGTCGGGGTTGGAGATATGATCGGGGCAGGCGATGAATACCTGTTCGATCTCCGGCTCCACGCTCAGGGCGGTGGGGCCGATATCATGCGTATTTACCGGCACTTTCCGGTAAGCCATTATTTCCAGGCCCAGCTTTTCAGCCGTACGGTTGAAGATGTCGCGGCTTTCTTCGCGCAGCCTGATCTCTTTGGGGAAGAAGATAACGCCTACGCCGTATTTACCGTAAGAAGGAAGATGCACGCCCAGCTTGATGCACTCGTCGGAAAAGAACTCATGCGGCATCTGGATCATGATGCCCGCCCCGTCGCCTGTATTGTTCTCGCATCCGCAGGCGCCGCGGTGTTCCATGTTTTCCAGTACGGTCAAAGCATCGGAAATGATCTGGTGCGATTTGCTACCCTTGATGTTGGCCACAAAGCCGATACCACAGGCATCATGCTCAAAGGACGGGTCGTACAGACCTGTATTGCTTACCATGTTTTGCATCGTTGAGAGTTAAAAAAAATATCGTGAACAGGCACTGTTCCTGTTGCGGGCAAGCAATCGTTTGAAAATACAACTAATTCCGTTGTTTTACAGCATACGCTGGCGTTGAATTTTCCACAATACATGCCTGCGTCAGTATGTTCGTTTCACACATTCCGGCTTATACCAGGTAGCCGAACAGTGTATCGTTTTTATTCAGTTCCGTATGGCTGATATGGCAGGCTTTCAGCTTCCCGATCAGCAGCTCATAATCCTGTTTCGACTGCAGCTCGATGCCTACCAGCGCCGGTCCGTTCTCTTTGTTGGTTTTCTGCATGTATTCAAAGCGCGTAATGTCGTCCGTGGGGCCGAGCACGTTGTTCACGAACTCTTTCAGGGCGCCCGGCCGCTGCGCAAAGCTGATCAGGAAATAATGCTTCAGGCCTTCGTACTGAAGGCTTCGCTCTTTGATCTCCTGCATGCGGTCGATATCGTTGTTGCTGCCGCTGACGATGCAGACCACGTTCTTTCCTTTGATATCGGCGGCGAAATCATCCAGCGCTGCGATGGACATAGCGCCGGCCGGTTCCACCACGATCGCATCTTCGTTGTACAGTTTCAGGATCGTGGTGCAGATCCTGCCTTCGGGCACCAGCCGCATATCGTCCAGTACATCCCGGCAAAGGGGAAAGGTGAGATCGCCGACCCGTTTTACCGCGGCGCCGTCCACGAACCGTTCTATCTGGTCCAGCGTTACGGGATGGCCTGCTTCCCGCGCTTTGTACATGGAGGGTGCGCCTTCCGGCTCCAGGCCGATGATCCTTGTTTTGGGGGACCAGTTTTTCAGGTAGGTCCCGATGCCCGCACACAGCCCGCCGCCGCCTACCGGCACAAATACATAATCGATAGCAGAAAGGTCCTCCAGTATTTCCACGGCCACGGTACCCTGTCCCTCGATGATGCGGTAGTCATCGAAGGGAGGAATGAAGGTCATGCCGTTGGCAATGGTATACTGTTTGGCTGCCAGGGCGCAGTCGTCGAAAGTGTCGCCGACCAGCCTGATCTCCACGAAGCCTTCGCCAAACATTTTCGTTTGGTTCACTTTCTGTCGCGGTGTGATGATGGGCATGAATACCACGCCTTTTGCATTCAGCTTTTTGCAGCTGAAGGCGAAGCCCTGGGCATGATTGCCCGCGCTGGCACATACCACGCCCTGCTGCAGCTGCGCTTCCGGCAGGCTGCTCATCATGTTGTAGGCGCCGCGCAGCTTGTAAGAGCGCACCACCTGCAGGTCCTCCCGTTTCAGGTATACGTTGCACTGGTATTTGCGCGACAGGTTATGATTCAGCTGCAGGGGCGTGCGGTTCACGATCCCCTGCAGCCGTTGTGCTGCTCCGGCAAAATCCAGTTGGATGGTATGTGTAGCTGTTTGTTCCATTATATTACCCCACTGATTCGGCTTTCAGCGTCTGCTGCCGGAATGTTTCTTTTATGGACGAGGCTGAGGCAGCGGTGGATGAAGCAGCCGGTTGCTGGTTTTCGGGCCGCAGGCTTCTGACGGTTTTGCCGGCCTGCCACAGTTCGCTTTCACGCAGCTCTTTCAGTTCTGCTTCCAGCTTTTCGCGGTAGTCGGGCTGGGAGTTGGAGTCGATGGAACGCTGCGATTCTTTGCCGGCAGCCACGCTTTCATAGAGTTCGTTGAAGACAGGCTGGGTAGCGTCCCTGAATTTCTTCCACCAGTCGAGGGCGCCGCGCTGAGCGGTAGTGGAGCAGTTGGCATACATCCAGTCCATGCCGTTTTCAGCCACCAGCGGCATCAGCGACTGGGTCAGCTCTTCCACGGTTTCGTTGAACGCCTCGGAAGGTGTGTGGCCTTTGGCGCGGAGCACTTCATACTGTGCGGCAAAGATGCCCTGGATGGCCCCCATCAGAGTGCCTCTTTCGCCGGTCAGGTCGGAGTATACTTCTTTTTTGAAATCCGTTTCAAACAGGTAGCCGCTGCCTACGGCAATACCGAGGGCTACTACTCTTTCGAAGGCTTTGCCGGTAGCATCCTGGTAAATGGCATAGCTGCTATTGAGCCCGCGGCCCTGCAGGAACATGCGGCGCAGGGAGGTGCCGGAGCCTTTGGGCGCTACCAGGAATACGTCTACATCTTTGGGAGGCAGGATGCCCGTTTGTTCGTTGAAGGTGATGCCGAAACCATGGGAGAAATACAAGGCCTTGCCCGGGGTGAGGTGCTTTTGTACTGTTGGCCACAGCGCGATCTGTGCTGCATCGCTCAGCAGGTAGCAGATGATGGTGCCTCTTTCCAGGGCTTCTTCGATCTCGAACAGGGTTTCGCCGGGTACAAAGCCATCGCGTACTGCCTTATCCCATGTTTTGGAGTTCTTACGCTGGCCCACGATCACGTTGATACCATTATCTTTCTGGTTCAGCGCCTGCCCGGGTCCCTGTACACCGTACCCGATGACGGCAACGGTTTCATTTTGCAGTATTTGCTGTGCTTTGCTAAGCGGGAACTCTTCCCTTGTCACCACATTTTCTTCCACACCACCGAAGTTTAGTTTTGCCATTGTATTTGTTTTTTGGTTTTGTAGTTATTGTTAATAAAGTCCGGAAGCTTTTGACTGTCAGCTTCCCGGCTCACATAGAGAATACTTTTTCATTTTCATTCAGGTACTCGTTTTCTGAAGCGTCTTCGCCGGGCTGGCGGTACTCGAATTCCTTCAGCTTTTCATGGAATCCCTCGCTGGCCTTGATGATGGCCACACGGGCGCTGCGAACGAATTCGATCAGGCCGTAGGGTTCCAGTACACGGATCAGGTTGTCGGTTTCCTCCCGGTGGCCGGCCACTTCAAACACCGTGTAGTCCTTCCGGATCACCACGGCTTTGGCACCATGCTGGCTCAGCAGTCGCTCTACCTTCACTTCTTCTGCGATCACATCGGTCGGCACTTTATATAGTGCCAGTTCCTGCCATACGATCTCGTCCTGCGTATTATAATAGGCTTTCAATACTTCTACCTGCTTTTCGATCTGGCGGCACAGCTTCCGCACCACGTCCTCCGTTTCGGTGATCACGATGGTAAACCGGTGCACGCTGTCCACTTCCGAAGGCGAGGTGTTCAGGCTTTCGATATTGATCTTTCTCCGCGAAAAGATGATCGCGATCCGGTTCAGCAAACCGATCTGGTTTTCCGTGTATACCGTGATCGTATATTCCTGTTTTGTCATAGTAGTTAATTCAACATTTAAAGTCAAAATGGGGCCGCGGTTTTAGGCTTTTGATTTCGACTTTTATCAAACCTCGTCCTTACTCAGCACAATCTCCGCCACTCCCCGTCCCTGTGGTACCATCGGGAACACATTGTTTTCCTTGCCTACCATCACTTCCAGCAGGTAGCTGCCTTCGTAGTCCAGCATTTCCTGCAGTGCGGTTCTCAGGTTGTCGCGTTGCGAAATGCTCTTGCCGGCAATCCCGAATCCTTTGGCCACCTGCACAAAATCAGGGCTGGTGATATCGACAAACGAATATCTTTTTTCATGAAACAGCTGCTGCCATTGCCGCACCATGCCCAGGAAATTGTTGTTCAGGATCAGGATCTTTACCTCCGGGCGAAACTGCATGATCGTTCCCAGTTCCTGCAGGGTCATCTGGAAACCCCCGTCGCCGATGATGGCCACCGTGGTGCGGGAAGGATCGCCATATGCGGCGCCGATCGCAGCCGGCAGGGCGTAGCCCATGGTGCCCAGGCCGCCGCTCGTGATGTTGCTGCGCGAGCGGTTCATCTGCGCATACCGGCAGGCTACCATCTGGTGCTGGCCTACATCGGTCACGACGATTGCTTCGCCGTTCGTCAGTTCGTTCAGGTTCCTGATCACTTCTCCCATCGTGAGCGTATCGCTGGTGGGATTCAGTTCTTCGCGGATCACTTTTTCTTCTTCCTGCTGGCGAAAATCCCTGAAGCGCTGCAGCCATTGAGGATATACTTTTTGCTCCACGAGTGCAGTCAGCAGGGGAAGGGTTTCTTTGCAGTCGCCCCATACCGGTACGGCCGCTTTTACGTTTTTGTCGATCTCGGCCGGGTCGATATCGAGATGAACCACTTTGGCCTGCCGTGCATATTTGTCCAGCCGGCCGGTCACGCGGTCGTCGAAGCGCATACCGATAGCGATCAATACATCGCATTCATTGGTCAGCACATTCGGGCCGTAATTGCCATGCATACCCAGCATACCCACGCCCAGCGGGTGATCGGTGGCAATGGCGCTCATGCCCATGATGGTCCAGGCGGCAGGAATACCGGCTTTTTCAATAAAGGCCCTGAACTCTTTTTCGGCATTGCCAAGGATAACGCCCTGGCCGAAGATCACGAAAGGCCGTTCGGCAGCATTGATCAGCCGGGCCGCTTCTTCGATATACTCTTTGCGTACGATCGGTTTGGGCCGGTAGCTGCGGATATGTTCGCATTTCTGGTAGCCGCTGTAGTCGAATTGCTGCAGCTGTGCGTTCTTGGTAATGTCGATCACCACCGGGCCGGGCCGGCCGCTACCGGCGATATAAAATGCTTTGGCCAGCACTGCCGGTATCTCGGTCGCATCGGTCACCTGGTAATTCCATTTGGTAATGGGTGTCGTGATATTGATCACATCCGTTTCCTGAAAAGCGTCGGTGCCCAGGAGGTGCGCAAACACCTGCCCCGTGATACAGACAAGGGGCGTGGAATCGATCATGGCATCGGCAAGACCGGTCACAAGGTTGGTAGCGCCGGGGCCGCTGGTGGCAAATACCACCCCCACCTGTCCGGATGCACGTGCATAGCCCTGTGCGGCATGAATGGCGCCCTGCTCATGGCGGACCAGTATATGCCTCAACCGGTCATTGTAGTCGTACAATGCGTCGTAGATGGGCATGATGGCGCCGCCGGGATATCCGAAAATGGTATCGACATTTTCGGCCAGCAGAGCTTCCAATACGGCTACCGATCCCGATACCTGCATGGTTTCGGATTTCGCCTTTGCTGTCTTTTCTTTTTTTACGGTCAGTGTTTCCATAATCAAAACGTTTTATGCCTCATCGGTGACACAGCCCTGGTCTGCCGGCTTTACACATTGTGCGTATTTGAATAAAATTCCTTTTGTTGCTTTTAATGCGGGTTGTACCCAGTTGCTTTTCCGTTGTGCGATGATCGCTTCGTCTACTTTCAGCGTGATGGAGTTATTGACCGCATCGATTTCGATGATATCGTCGTCCTCCACCAGGCCGATCAGTCCGCCTTCGTATGATTCCGGCGTGATGTGGCCGACAACGAATCCGTGCGTGCCGCCGCTGAAGCGGCCATCGGTGATCAGGGCCACCGTTTTGCCCAGGCCCGCACCAATGATGGCGGACGTAGGCTTCAGCATCTCCGGCATGCCGGGGGCACCTTTGGGACCTTCGTTCTTTATCACCACCACATCGCCCGGTTTTACTTTGCCGTCGCTGATGCCGGCAATCAATTTTTTCTCGCCATCGAATACGCGGGCGGGGCCGGTAAAGCGTTCGCCTTCCTTGCCGGATATTTTGGCCACGCTGCCTTTTTCGGCCAGGTTGCCATAGAGTATCTGCAGGTGGCCCGTCTTTTTCAGCGGCCGTTCCAGCGGGTAAATGATCTTTTGCGCTTCAAAATCGAGATCGGGTGCATCGGCCAGGTTTTCCGCGATGGTGCTGCCGGTCACGGTCAGGCAATCGCCGTGCAGCAATCCCTGTTGCCATAAATATTTCATCACGGCAGGTACGCCGCCATACTGGTGCAGGTCCTGCATCAGGTATTTGCCGGAAGGCTTGAAGTCGGCGAGAACCGGTATCCGGTCGCTGATGGCCTGGAAATCGTCCTGTGTCAGTTTCACATCCATGCTCTTTGCCATGGCGATCAGGTGCAGTACGGCATTGGTGCTGCCGCCAAGCACCATGATCACGGTGATCGCGTTTTCAAATGCCTTCCTTGTCATGATATCGGAAGGTTTGATATCTTTTTCCAGCAGCAGCCGGATGGCTTTGCCGGCGGCCAGGCATTCCTGTTTTTTATCTTCGCTCAGTGCGGGGTTGGAAGAAGAG
>JBEVLT010000123.1:0-22569 GCA_040509055.1 Chitinophagaceae bacterium | reverse complement strand
ATGTTTATGAAAAAGTTTTTGGTGACTGCTTCCGGAAACAAAAGAGAGGGAAATATAAATGCTTTACAGCTTTTACATTTCACGCTTTTCACCCGAAAGCTGAATTGTTATTAACTGATCAGGCAGGTCTTCTGGCTCGGGTCCTGCTGAACACCTTCCCGTCCCGGGGGACAGTGGTATGAAGATTCAGCAATTCAAAAACCCTTACAGCTACGGGGATAGCTCCGGATTTGCACCGGATTCCCTTTTCATCCCGGCGGTTAAGCACGGGAACCCAATCAGGGGCAAATGTAAACAACCGGGCGGGATAGGAGGGAAGATTTTTTTGAACCCTAGCCACACAAAGACAAAGAGCATCGCCAGGAAATGGTGGGGTTAGACCTGACCCCATTGCCTGATTTCGCTCAGAGAGAAAACAAAGTTTATTCCAGCGTTTCTCTGTACCGCAGTATCACCGCCTGCGGGCAGGCAGGTTCCTGGTTCTCTTTCCCATTCATCTATACATTCCCCTTCACGACCGGTACAACTCTTCCATTCATTATTCAGTATCTTTCTTTGCCCGATGCGGACCAGGTTGATCAATATTATCGGCCATGTGGCAGGCTGGCTGCTGTTTTGCAGCCTGATCATCGGCTTTTTCAGCCACTCGCCGGAAGGGTGGACCGATGAGGCCTCCGTTTTCTCTGCGCCCTTCCTGGTGTTCTTTGCCACTTTCCTGTTCCTGTTTTATTTCAATACCTTTTTCCTGATTCCCCGGCTGTACCTGAAGAAAGAGTATCTGCTGTATTTCGGGGTTATCAGCCTGCTGTTTATTGCCGTCTGCTGGCTGAAACCTTTCGACCGGCTGATGAGATTTTCCCACCCGGGCGGGCCGCCACACCTGGAGCAGATGAATCGCCTGCCTCCTGACGGAAGAGAAAACGGCTTGCCGCCAGGTCCGCCCGATCATCCGCCGCCCCGCAATGCCGACATGACCAGCATCGTGTTGTTCGTTACCGTATGGTCCATCAGTACAGCGCTCTGCATCATCCGGCAGTGGCGCATGACCGAGCAGCGGGCTGCCGAAGCCGAAGCCGACAAGGCCAATGCCGAGCTGTCGTTTTTGAAGGCGCAGATCAACCCGCATTTCCTGTTCAATACGCTCAACAATATCTATTCGCTGGCCGTAACCGGCAATGAGCATACGGCCGAGAGCATCCTGAAGCTGTCCAACATCATGCGGTACCTGACCGATGAGGTGCGGGAAAACTATGTGCCGCTGCAAAACGAACTGGACTGCATCGCCGATTACATCGACCTGCAGCGGCTGCGGCTCGGTGCAAAGACGACCGTGGATTTTTCCGTCAGCGGCAATACGGACAATAAAATCATCGCCCCGCTGCTGCTGATGACCTTCGTGGAGAATGTATTCAAGTACGGCATCAGCAACCACGAACCTTCGGAGATCATCATCCGGCTGACCGCCGAAGCGCATAGCATCACCTTCTGGTGCCGCAACAGGCTGTTCGAAACAAAACGCAACACCGGGCGCACCGGCATCGGCCTGGCCAACGCCCGGCAGCGGCTGCAGCACCTGTACCCCGGCAAACATTTTCTCGATATCAGTACCGCCAACGGGTTATTCACCGTACAGCTAACTTTGCAGGGATGATGAACCCTGTATGCAGCTGAAATGTATCGCCATCGATGATGAACCGCCGGCACTGGCATTGGTCAGGGACTATATTGCCCGCTGTCCTTCGCTGCAATTGCTTCATACCTTCGACGATGCGATCACAGGGGGCGAATACCTGCGGCAGCACAGCGTTGACCTCTTGTTTGTCGATATCAACATGCCCGACATCACGGGGCTGGACCTGGTGCGTTCGCTGGAAATCCGGCCGATGATCATCTTTACCACGGCGCATAAAAAATTTGCCTTCGAAGGGTTCGAATTGGATGCCGTGGACTACCTGCTGAAGCCGGTCAGCTTCGAACGGTTTTCCAAAGCCGTGCAAAAAGCGGTGGAATATGCTGCGTACCGTAAAAAAACGCAGGACCCTGAAGCGGGACATCTTTTCGTGTATGCCGAGTACCGGCTGCTGAAAATAGACTTCGGCGACATCGGATACATCGAAAGCCTCGAGGATTATATCCGGATACACCTCCTTCACGGCAAGCCCGTGATGACCCTGATGACGCTGAAGGGCGTGCTGGAAAAGCTGCCCCCGGGTAAATTTCAACGCGTTCACCGCAGCTATATTGTCGCTACCGGGCATATCCGGTCGGTGCTCAACCGCAGGATCACGCTCATATCCGGCGTGGAAATACCGGTCAGCGACAGCTATGCCGGTTTCCTCAAAGAATGGAAATCACGCTAACGGGTTCGCCGGTACAACCGCCGCACCCGGCGATACTTCATACTACCCCGCTGTAATTTTTCGTTATTCCTGCAGACCGGGCCGGCCGGCGCCAGGCCTTCCTGCTCTCCTGCCAGGTGTACCGCTTCGTACGCCAGCCGGGTATTCTTTCGCCAACGCTGCTGCATTGTATAACCGGGTATGCGAGCCATATCTTCAAAAACCACAGTCATGGGTAACCAGCTTCACAAACCGCTTGCTTTTCTTCTCCTTTCATTTTTTCAGCAACAACTTGTCCTGGCACAATCCGGTTACGGGATCGGCGGCAGCATCGGCGCCTTTGTATACCAGGGCGACCTGGCGCCTTCGGCGACCGGATCGTTTAAAACGAAGCAGCCGGGTATCCAGCTGTTTGTCAGCAAACCGCTGCGTACTGCTTTTTCGGCACGGATCAACCTTGCCATCAGCCGGCTCCGGGGCAATGATGCCAGGTATGACCACCCGGAATACCGGCAGCAGCGCAATTTAAATTTCCGTTCTTCCCTGGTGGAGCTATCGGGGCTGCTCATGTGGAGCCCGCTCCGCAAAAACCGGGAAGAAAGGGGGGTGGCTCCCTACCTGCTGGCCGGCGCCGGTATCAGCTTTCTGAACATCAAACGAGACTGGAGCGGGGTCAATACCGCTTATTTCGGCGGAGACGGTTCGGCCATGGTCGCCAACCTTTCTGCCGACGAGGCACACCGGCTGCCAAAAACCATCCCTGTGGTCCCGCTGGGCGCAGGATTGCGCTATACCCTTTCGCCCCGGCTGTCTGTCAGTGCCGAAGCCACCTACCGGCTGGTTTTTACCGACTACCTCGATGGGTTCAGCCAAGCCGCTAATCCATCGCAAAATGATCATTATCATAGCCTTACTGCGAGTGTGGTCTACAGCATCGGCAGAAAAAACAGGATGGATTGCCCCGTGATTCGCTATTAAGTGTTTCTACTTAATTATTTTTGCAGGGTGATTGACCGGGACAAATGGTCCATTGATCTATTTGGCTTGGTCATTTATCATACGAGTCGCACGTTTACACCTTGAAAAAACACCAGCTATGAAGCCGCCGGGAAAGCAATTGATCCGTGAGTTTTGGGCAGGGGCTGCTTCCGTACCCCTGGAACCATGTGCGGCAGCATGGCCCGGCATACACGGGCAGCCCTGTCACCGGCATTGCCCTGCAAAAACGTCACCAACCCCCACCATCATAAAATGTTAAGACCACAAATCAGGCTGGCCTGGTACCAGGTTATCGACGCTTCGGCGACGGGCAGCTTTGAACAACTGATTTTTCATGACAGCTATGCGGAGTTTCAGCTGAAAGTACAGGCCTATACCCGTGGACATGCATTGACCCGCTTCAGCAGCATCCTGGCTTATGACGGACGGGCCAGTTCCCTCCACTACAAAACCGGCTTTGGTGTACAGCATCATATCGAAGCGCTGAACAAACAAATTCCCGGGCTGCAGGATACGGCAGGACGTATGAATATCCCCTTCGAAACATCGGAGTTCAACGTGCTGGAATCGGATACGGCAGACAAGCAACTGCACCGCGTAGCCATCACTTATATCACGGATAGCTTTACACTGCTCAACAACTTTGCAGAATACCTGGTGCTGGCGGCAGGCCCTGAAGATGAGCAGATGACCTTTACCATTAAGATGCAGCCCGGGCTGTCCATTGTTCACTACGAAGAAGTAATGGTGCCGCAGCCCCTTAGGGTTTCTGCGGCCTGAGCCATTGCAGGCCGATGCCGGCAAAATAATTGCGTCCTGCCGCTGCATTGAAGTAGCGGGGGCTGCCCATGGGATTGATATCGTTGCCAAGGCTGTACCGTACATCAAACAGGTTGTCGGCGCCGGCAAACAGGTTGATCTCCCATTGCGGCCAGGCGCGCTTTTTCCAGCCTATCCTGGCGCCGGCAAGCTGATAGGCAGCTGCGTACTCCGTATTGGCATCGTTCAGCGCAATGCGTGAGCTGTAAAACCAGGTCAAGTTGGTATACCAGCCTTTCTTACAGGTAAGGTCGACACCGGCGGCAAGGGTATGGCGCGCTACGCTGGGCAGTTGATTGCCTGTATAACTGATCGTGTCTTTTGCAAAATCGGCGTAACGAAAATCGTTCCAGGTATGGCTGATCCAGAGCCTGCCGCTGCTGATCAAACCAGCGCCGGCAGGCAGCCGGTACTGCACCTGTGATTCGATACCCTGCTGCCGCGTGGAGCCTGCATTGATAAAATAATCGGCATTGCCCGCATCCTTCCGCTGCACGATGGCGTTGCGGAGCCGGTATGTAAAGACATTGACCTCCACGTACAGCCGCTGCTGCAGCCAGGCGCTTTTCAACCCGGCCTCGTACGTAATGCCCTGCTCCGCTTCCAGCCCGGTGCTGATCACCGTGGTGGAAGGCAGTATTTCCTGCGAAGTCGGCGGGGAAAACCCCCTGGACAGGCTGGCATAGACCCAGCCGTCGGCCATTACTTTTTTCGACAGCGCCAGCCGCGGCGCCCATTCGCTGTTGTAGGTTCTTTTTACCGGCACAAACCCGGGTACCGACAGCCGCGTGATGGTAATGGATGACTGGTTGATGCTGGCGCCGGCCGTAATGTTCCAGTCATGCGGCAGCCGCCAGTCGGCCTGTACGAATGCGGAATAGATCCAGTTGCTGATATCATCGTCGGTATCGGCCGTGCCGGGATTGCCATTGACGTTGGTAAAGGTTTTGGTATTGAAAACACCTTTCTGTGCTTCGCCGCCCCACAGCAGTTTGAACGTGCTGCGGGTCTGCCGCCGCTCCCAGGTGAATACTGTGCGGCCGCCAAAATGCGGCTCTGTTCTCCGCTCATAGTTGCGAAAGGTAGGATTGCGCAGTTGTGAGAAAGCGCCATATACCGTGGTGCTGTTTTGAACATGATCGCTGAGCTGGTACTCGCTGGTGATGCCTGCTAAAAACGTTTTCTGGTAAATGGCGGCCCCTGCCTGGTCGGCGCCGGGGAAAATACCGGCCGCCGGTCGTGCTGCACGGGGATTTGCCCCGTATTCTGTACGCGTGAGGGCGCCGGGCGTTTGGTAATACAGGTCGCCGTAGAGCACGGATACGCCAAGCTGCTGCCGCCTGTTTGGCGTAAACCGCGCCTGCCACGAAGCCATATCGCGGCGCATAGCAGAATGATCGCGGTAGCCATCGCTGGCCTGGTGGGTATAGCTGATGCTGTGGCGCGCTTCCTCCGTGCCGGCATGGGCCTGCACATTCAGGGTGCCCAGCCCGAAACTGCCGGCCACATAATTGACAGCAATACCGGGTGTGAACAATGGCGGCTGTCCATTGATCAGCACCACGCCGCCGGTGCCGGCGCCATACAGGCTGCTGCCCGGGCCCCTGATCACTTCGATGGAGCTAAAGCTATAATAATCCAGCTGGTTCAGGTAGGTGCTGCCGCCGGGATCGGTGAAGGGAATGCCGTTCCAGTACACTTTCACATTGCGCACGCCGAATGGGGAACGCACCGTGCTGCCGCGTATGTTCAGCCGGTAGCTGCCGGGCGACCGTTCTTCCATGCGTATGCCGGGTGTGCTGTTGAGGGCGGGCAGGATGGACGTGTTATTGAACCGCTCCAGCTGTGCGCGGCTGATATGGCTGATGGCCGCTGCGCTTTCTTTCAGCCGCCGGTTTTGCCCAAAGGCATGCACGATCACTTCACCCAGTGTAGCAGTCGTATCGGCCGGTTCGTTTTGTGCTGCGCAGGGCAGGCAGAAACAGCAACCGACAAGGGCAGCGGACAATAGTTTTTTCATACCGGTGAGTCTGCGGGGCTCCATAAAGGTAGAATGTTTTTTACCTTATCTTCAGGCCAATGAAGAATAAACTCGGCTTTTTCGATCTCACGATGATTGTGGTAGGCCTTGTGATCGGCATGGGAATTTTCAGAACCTCTTCGGATACGGCCAATGCAGCCATCACGCCTTCTATCTTTTTCCTGGCCTGGGTGGCCGGCGGTGTGGTGGCGCTATGCGGCGCCCTTACCTATGCCGAGATCGGTTCCCGCTTTCCCGTGACAGGCGGATATTACAAGGTCTTTGCCGAATGTTATCATCCTTCCATTGCCTTTTCCATCAACTGCATCATCCTGGTGTCCAATGCCGCTTCCATGTCGGGCGTGGCGCTCGTCGGCAGCGAGTACATTGCCCAGGTGATCTTTAAAACAGATCCGGGCCCTGTCGTCCGGTCGCTGATCGCCATGGTGCCGATCATCCTGTTCTATGGCGTGAACCTGCTTGGGCTTCGCATCAGCGCCACGGCGCAAAATATCCTGATGGTGATCAAGATCGGCATGCTGGTGCTGCTGATCAGTTCCGTCTTTTTTGTGAGCGGAGGGACCGCTGCTCCGGCGGCCGTGGCCGGTTCGTTTACCACCATGGATTATATCCGGTCCTTTGGCCTGGCGCTGGTGGCCGTTTCCTTTACCTATGGCGGATACCAGCAGACCATCAATTTCGGTGACGAAGTGCACACACCCAGGAATACCATACCCAGGGGCATCTTTGCCGGCATATTTATCATCATCGTGCTGTACCTGGCGGTGAGCTATGCTTATTACCATGCCATCGGGTTTGAGCAACTGAAAACGTCACGGGGTATTGCCGCCATCGTGGTAGAAAAAATGTTTGGCCCCACCGGCCGCACTGTTGCTTCGGTGCTGCTGTTCATCGCTGTGCTGGCCTATGTAAATGTGTTGCTGCTGAGCAACCCGCGGGTCATGTATGCCATGAGCACAGACGGCATACTGCCGGCCGCCTTTAAAAAAAGAAATGAAAAGAAAGATGTACTGACGGTGGGGCTGACCGCTTTTGCCGGCATCGGCGTCATCGTATTGTTCTTTGCCAAAACCTTCGACGAGATACTGGCCTTTACCATCTTTCTCGACTCTATCGGCATGGCCAGCTCGGCGGCAACCATCTTCATCCTGCGCCGCCGTACCCGGCACCTGGACGGTACGGGCATCTATAAAATGAAACTATACCCGGTGCTGCCGCTGGTCTTTATTGCGGCCTATATTTTTGTCGGTACCTCCATTGCTTTCAATACACCGCGGCTCGCCCTGACGGGCCTGATCGTATTTGCCTGTTTCCTGCTGCTCTATTTCATGGTGACGGCGATCCGGAAAGGGTGGGGCAGGAAGTCATAACCGGGTTTAATCATTTACCGCATACAATAATCATGGACCTTTCATACATCATCAACGAACTGGGCGAGGAGCGGGAGCATTATTTCAACGCGGTATCGCCGCCCATCATGCAGACCAGCAACTTCACTTTTGCTACCGTGGAGGCCATGGGCAAGGCCTTCGAAGACGAGATGAAGGGCTATATCTACAGCCGCGGGCTGAACCCGACCGTAGACATCCTGCGCAAAAAGCTGGCGGCGCTGGATGGGGCGGAAGACTGCCTGGTGTTTGGCAACGGAGCGGCGGCCATCTTTGCCGGCGTACTGGCCAATGTAAAGGCCGGTGATCACATCGTTTCGGTGAGAGCGCCCTACACCTGGGCGCAGCGGCTTTTCGATGTGATCCTGTCGCGCTTTGGCGTCACCACCACGTATATCGATGGTACATCCATAACCAATTGGGAAGAAGCGACGCAGCCCAACACCAGGTTTTATTACCTCGAGTCGCCCAACAGCTGGGACTTTGCCCTGCAGGATATCCGGACCGTAGCGGCACTGGCAAAGCAGAGAAGTATCGTGACCATGATCGACAACAGTTATTGCAGCCCGCTGTACCAGGATGTGACCGGTATGGGCATCGACCTGGCCATGCAGACCGCTACCAAGTACATCGGCGGTCACAGCGATACGCTGGGCGGCGTGCTCTGCGGCACGCACGCCATGATGAAAAAAATATTCGACAGTGAATACCTGACGGCCGGCAATGGCATATCACCCTTTAACGCCTGGCTGCTGATCAGGGGGCTGCGCACGCTGCCGGCCCGTCTGGACCGCATTGCCCGCACCACGCGGGAAGTAGTGGCCTTCCTGAAGCAGCACCCGAAAGTGGAATCCGTGCTGTTTCCCTTTGATGAAACCTTCCCGCAATACGAACTGGCCCGCCGGCAGATGAAGGGGGCGCCGGGTTTGCTCACCTTTACGCTCACCACCAAAAGGCGGGAAGACATTGTCACCTTCTGCGAATCGCTGCAGCATATCCTGATGGCGGTAAGCTGGGGCGGGCACGAAAGCCTGATCATTCCCAAGTGTGCCGGCATCAAACCCGCTGATTTTGATGGCGACAACCCGCAGCACCGTTATGTACGCCTGTATACCGGGCTGGAAGAACCGGCTTATCTCGTAGCCGACCTGGAGCAGGCCCTGGCCCGGATCTGATACGGGAAGATACCCTCCTGTCAAAAACACTGCTGGCGACCCTCGTTTTCAATTAATTTTGCGGTATGATCGTGCGTTGTATCAAGCTGGCAGGCTGCCTGCTGCTCTTCATGACTGCGCAGGCGCAGGAAAAATGGGACCTCCGCCGGAGCGTGGACTATGCGCTGAAAAATAATATTTCCGTTCGCCAGGCGGATGTGCAGGCGCGCATTTATGCGCTTACCTATGAGCAAAGCATGTTGTCGCGGTTTCCCACGATCAACATGCAGAACAGTGCCGGTTTCCAGTTCGGCCGCTCCATCGACCCCTCCACCAACCAGTTTACCAATGCGGAGATTGCCTTTACCAATCACTCGGTCAACCTGAACCTGGACCTCTTCAACTGGTTCAGCAAGAAAAATACAATCGCCGCCAACCGCCTGCAGGCCGAAGCCTATATGGCAGGCGCCGAAAAGGCGCGAAACGATATTGCCCTGAACGTGGCCAATGCCTACCTGCAGATATTGCTGAGCGCCGAGCAGATCAAGACGGCCGAAGTGCAGGTAAAGCAAAGCGTGGAGCAGGCCGGCAATGTAAAAAAACAGGTGGATGAGGGGGCCCTGCCTGAGCTGAACCTGGCACAACTGGAAACACAGGTGGCCAATGACAGCGCCAACCTGATCACCGCGCAGTCCAACTATACGCTTTCGCTGCTCCAGTTCAAAGCCCTGCTGAACATACCGGCCGACCAACCTTTTGAAGTGGAAGTGCCGGCTGTGGAATCCATACCCGTAGAGTCGCTGGCCGACCTGGACCCGGCTGCTGTGTACACGCAGGCTATTGCCAACCTGCCGCAGCAGCGGATCAACGAATTGAACCTGCAGTCCGCTATCAAAAATGCCGCTGCGGCCCGCGGCGCCCTGTACCCTTCGTTCGTCTTTTTCGGCGGGCTGGACAGCCGCTATTCCAATGCGCAGAGAATACTGGGAAAAGATTTTTCGCCGACCATCATCCCCATCGGCTTCGTGGATGTGGGCGGCACCAGCTATATCGTAAATACACAGACCAACCTGCCTACCGGCTATACAAAAAACTCGTACTTCCGGCAATTGAATAACAATTTCAGCCAGTCTGTGGGCCTGGGGCTGAGCATCCCGATCATGAACGGCGGCATCGCCCGTACCAACTGGAAAAAGGCAAAGCTGAACGTAGTGAATGCGGAGCTGCAGAAGGAGCAGGGTGAGATGACGCTGAAGCAGGACATTTACCAGGCGCATGCCAATGCGGTGACTGCCCTGAATAAATACCATGCATCACGCAAGGCAGTGGAGACATCGCAGAAAGCGTATGATTTTTCTACCAAACGGTTCGACGTAGGACTGCTGAATACCATCGACCTGATCATCAGCCAGAACAACCTGTTCAACGCAAAGATCAGCATGCTCTCCGCCCAATACGATTATGTGTTCAAGATGAAGCTGCTGGAGTTTTACAAAGGGCAGGGATTAAAATTATAATCAGATTGCTATGAAGAAAGCATTAAAATGGATATTGATCGTGGCGGGCATCGGGGTGCTGGTGCTGTTGATTGCAAAAGTGGCCGGCCGGGGCAGCGGCCAGGGAGAAAAAGTATCCGTGGAAAAAGTGACCCGCCGCACGGTCATCGAGATCGTAACAGCTTCGGGACAGGTGTACCCGGAGGTGGAGGTCAAGATCAGCCCCGATGTGGCCGGTGAAGTAACCGAGCTGAACGTGGAAGAAGGCGACAGCGTGAAGAAAGGGCAGGTGCTGGCCCGTATCTATGCCGACATTTATGCGCTGGATCGCGACCAGGCTTCTTCGCAGGTAAACCAGTCGCAGGCTACCGTGGCCAACAGCGAAGCGGCGCTGGGTGTGCTGCAGGCCAACCTTACGCAGGCCAAACAGGCTTATGACCGCAACAAGGCGTTGTATGACCAGAAGGTCATCTCCAGGGCCGAGTTTGAGCAATACGAGACCACGCTGCGCTCGGCACAGGCGAATTACAACGCCGCCCAGCAGAATATCCGCAGCCTGAAAGCAAGCGTGCAGGCGGCGCAAACAGGTTTGACCAAGGCCAACAAAGACCTGGGCCGCACTACGCTGGTAGCGCCCATGGATGGCGTGATCTCCTCGCTGAAAATAAAACGGGGCGAACGGGTAGCCGGCAACAACTTCAACGTGGGTACGGAGATGATGACGGTGGCGGATATGAGCGTACTGGAAGTGCGGGTGGACGTAGGCGAGAACGATATTGTGAAAGTGAATATCGGCGATTCGGCCGATGTGGAAGTAGATGCCTACAACAACCGGAAGTTCAAAGGCGTTGTCACCAAAATCGCCAGCAGCACCAAAACCAGCAGCGCCACCGGTGCTACCAACGATGTAACCAATTACGAAGTGCGGATACGGCTGGATCCTGCTTCGTACAAAGACCTGGTGGACCCGGCGAAAGCCAGGCAATTTCCCTTTCGGCCCGGTATGAATGCCAGTGCGGATATCCGCACCAGGCGTAGTGACAATGTGCTGGCTGTGGCCATTACTGCCGTGAATGCCCGGGTAAAGGGCAGCGACCAGACCATCGCCGATAAAAAGCAGGAAGCAAAGAAAGATGACGGGGAGGAAGAGGAGGGCAGCAACCAGCCTGTGGTTTCCGGCAACGAGCTGGAAGAAGTAGTGTTTGTGGTGCAGCCGGATGGTACCGTAAAGAAAGTGGTGGTGGTCTCCGGCATACAGGACCTGAATTACATAGAAATAACCGGCGGGCTGAAGGGTGGCGAAGAGGTGGTGACAGGTCCTTATACAGCAGTTAGCAAAACGCTGAAGGACGGTGCGAAGGTGACTGTGGTGCCAAAGGAAAAACTGTTTGAAAAGAAATAGCAGCATGGCAGCCGCCTGCCGGCTTGCTATACCGGATCAATAAAATAATTCTAACGAACGTGGTGCAGAAATTCGGAATCATCGGCAGCGGAAGCTGGGCCACTGCCCTTGCCAAAATACTTACCGATAAGCAACATCCGGTAAACTGGTGGATACGCAATGAGGACAGCATCCGCCATATCCGCCAGCGGCGGCACAATCCTTCTTATCTCTCCTCCGTAGAGTTTGATACAGCGTTGCTGAACATGTCGGCCGACGTGCGCGAAGTGATCCGGCTTTCCGATATCATTGTGATCGCCATTCCTTCGGCGTTTATCGAGGCGGTGATCGGCCACCTGCAGCCGGAAGACTGGGAAGGCAAAAAGATCGTGTCGGCAGTGAAGGGCATCCTGCCGGACCAGAATATCCTGCTGAACGATTACCTGCACCGCCGGTTCGGTGTAGTGCTGGAAAACTATTTTGCCGTGCTGGGCCCCTGCCATGCCGAAGAAGTGGCAGAGGAAAAACTGTCCTATCTTACTTTTTCCGGTACCGATACCACTACCGCTTCATTCATCGCTTCGCATTTCGAAACGGATTATATCAATCCCGTCATCAATCACGATATACTGGGTGTGCAGTATGCTGCCGTGCTGAAAAATATTTATGCGCTGGGCGCAGGTATTGCGCACGGCCTGGAGTACGGCGATAATTTCCTGAGTGTATACATTGCCAATGCAGCCGATGAAATGGCTGTTTTTCTCCGCCAGTTTGGCGCCGAGCATATCGTGGTCGGCGAGCACGAAGGCGAAGAAGACCCGATCACCCACCGCAAATCGCCCAACTATGCGGCTTCCGTGTACCTCGGCGATCTGCTGGTGACCTGCTACTCGCTGTACAGCCGCAACCGGATGTTTGGCAACATGATCGGCAAGGGTTATTCTGTTAAGGCGGCGCAGCTGGAAATGAACATGGTGGCGGAGGGTTATAATGCAGCCAAATGTATCTATCATATCAACCAGACGGTGCAGGCGGCTATTCCTATTGCCGAAACGATCTACCGCATACTTTGGGAAAACGTTAAAGCGGCCCAGGGCTTTAAACAGATCGAAGGCGTGATGGTCTGACAGGTATAAACAAACAACATGATGCCGTTTTCTTACCAGGGTTTTGGTCCCGCTGCGGTGCTGGTGATGCTTGCCTGCCTGGCGATCTCCCAGGCATACCGGCGCTATAAGCACCGGCATCATTAACCGACAAACAGGTCCGCTGCAATACCATCCGCCAGCAGTCTGCCTTCATTGGTCAGCACCAGCCTGTCGTCCTGCATTGCCATCAACCCCCGCTCTATGTATTTTCTGCTTCTCTCCAGCATCAGCTCTACGGTATCCCCGAGCTGCTGTCTTAGAACTTTTGACGTTGAACTTTTGATGTTGAACTCTCTGATTCTGCCCAACTCCAGCCCCTCGCTCGTCCGCAGCGAGATCATGATGTACTCGTTGAGCCGCTGTTCGGGTGTCAGCACTTCCTTTTCCAGCGGGATGATGCCCTGCTGAATGCTTTGGATATACCTGGTATTATTGGCCACATTCCACCAGCGCGCTTCCCCGTCGAAGGAATGGGCCGAGGGGCCGAATCCATAATATTTTTTGCCCTGCCAGTACGACGAGTTGTGCCGGCTGCGAAATCCGGGCTTTGCAAAGTTGGAGATCTCGTAATGTTCATAACCGGCTTCTTTCGTCCACTCCATCAGCAGCAGGAACTGTTCCGACTGCCGGGCCGGATCGGTGTCCGGGCTTTGCTGTTGCCGGATCAGCTTGTCCAGTGGTGTCTTCGGTTCCACCGTGAGTGCATAGCAGGAAAGGTGCGGAATACCATACCCGATGGCGGTGCGGACGTTGTGCTCCCATTTCTCATTGGTCAGCTGCGGCGTGCCATAGATCAGGTCGATCGTAATGTTATCAAACAGCCGGACGGCAGATTCCAGGCTCCCTGAGGCCTGGCTGCTGTTGTGCGCCCGGTTCATCCACTGCAGGTCCTCGTCGAAGAAGCTTTGGATGCCGATGCTGAGCCGGTTGATCCCTGCCGTCTTCCAGGCGGCCAGCTTTTCATCAGTGATATCATCGGGGTTGGCTTCCAGTGTTATTTCCGCATCGGCGGAAACGGGAAAGGATTGCCGGATTGTTTGCAGGAGGCGTTCCACTTCTGTACCCGTACACAGGCTGGGAGTGCCCCCGCCAAAATAAATCGTTCCGATGGTTTCGGGCAGGCCTGCTGCCGTGGTAAAGGGAGGAGTCAGTTCAATCTCCTTCAGCAACGCGTCGATCAGCTCGTCCTTGTAGCGCAGGGAAGTGGAGAAATGAAAATTGCAGTAATGGCAGGCCTGCCTGCAAAACGGAATGTGGATGTAAATGCCTGCCAACGGGTTTGTGATTTAATGAATATTTTAGCTGCCCTTCTTTCCGGCTCAACGGAGAGACCGGCTGCCCGGATGTATCGATTCAAACTGCAAATATCGGTTGTTGTTTCCATGCTGCTCTGCCTGGGTGTGGCAGCGCAACCGCGCACCGGAACCTCGAAAAAAGCAGCCGCAGCGGATTATCAGCTCCGCATACACTACGTGGACAAAGACCCGGCGGCGGTCACCATGCCGGGTATTCCGGCCGGGTTCCCGTCGCAGCAGGAATGCGCCCGTTATATCAATCGCCTGCCGGCCGGCCTGCAGGCCAGCGGGTATATCAATGCATCCATCGACAGTGTGCGGTATGATTCCACCTTTGCCACCATCCTGCTCTACGTGGGCAGTAAATATACCTGGACCTTGCTGGACACCCGCTCCATCGATCCTGCAATACTGGCAGCCATCGGGTGGAAGAAGGCAGATGCCGGCGCTGAAAACGCAGACCCTGCCCGGATGGGGCAGTGGCAGGAGCGGCTGCTTCGCTACATGGAAAACAACGGCTACCCGTTTGCCGCCGTGTACCTCGACAGCCTGCAGGTTGCGGCCGGAACAATTGCCGCCCGCCTGCGGCTGGACCCGGGTCCGCTATACCGGGTAGACAGTATCCGCTTATTTGGCACGGCCAGGGTTTCCAACAGCTTCCTGCAGCATTACCTTGATATACCCGACGGCAGCCCGTTCAGCAGGGAAAAGCTGGAACGTATCGGCAGCCGTATTGGGCAGCTTTCGTTCCTGGTGGAAGAAGCGCCGGCCACGATAGTATGGGTGGGCACCGGCGCGGTGGTGGAGCTGCACCTGAAAGCGCGGCAAAGCAGCCAGGTGAATGTATTGGTGGGGCTGCAGCCCAATAATGAGCAACTGGCTTCCCGCAAGCTGTTGCTGACCGGCGAAGCAAACCTTGCCCTCGAAAACGCATTTGGCGCCGGGGAAAGCATCGGGCTGCACTGGCAGCAGCTGCAGGTACAGTCGCCGCAATTGCACCTGCTGTACCGCCATCCCTTCCTCTTCAACCGTTCCGTGGGGCTTGATCTTGGCTTCGATATGTTTCGCCGCGACAGCGCCTTCCTGAATGTAGACTTCCGGCTGGGCGCCCGTTATGCATTTGATGTCAACCGGTCGGGCGCCCTGTTCCTGCAGCAGTTCCGCACCATCGTGAACCAGGTGGATACCGTTTATATCCTGCAGCAATACCGCTTGCCGGACCAGGCCGGCGTCAGTACTACCAGCATTGGTCTCGATTACCAGGTGAGCCGCACGGACTACCGGCCCAATCCTGCCTCGGGGGCGGAATTCCGCATCACCACAACGGCCGGCATCAAAAAGATCAGGCGCAGCAATGAAGTGCTGGAGCTGAAAGACCCGGGCAATCCTTCATTCGACTTTGCCCGCTTATACGACAGTCTCCGGCTGAAGACCTACCAGGTCAGCATCCGGCTGACGGCGGCAAAATATTTCCCGCTGGGCCGCGGGCGCCGCAGCACCGTGAAGGCAGCGCTGCAGGGCGGGTGGCTGCAAAGCAGCGCCCTGTTTCGCAACGAGCTTTTCCGCATTGGCGGCTACAGGCTGCTGCGCGGCTTCGACGAAGAGAGCCAGTATCTCTCGCAGTTTGCCATCGGCACGGCGGAATACCGGTATCGCGCCGGCCGGGACGCCTTTTTTTATGTGTTTACCGATGGGGGCTGGGGGCGGGACAACAGCCGCAATGCAGGCGCCAGCTACTTCTACATCGGTACGGGCGCCGGCCTGTCCTTTACCACCAGGGCCGGTATCTTCAACCTGGCCTGGGCGGTGGGCAAGCGCAGCGACCTGGAGCTCAACCTGCGCCAGTCGAAGATTCATTTCGGATTTGCCAGCAGTTTTTAAGGAAGCGGCGGGATTCGTCTTCAAGTGTTGAGCCGCTCCGTTATTTTTGCACCCACAATCGCTTTACTTGTTCCGCTTTTTTTCTTTGCTTTTACCGGCCCTGCTGATGGTGGTATGTACCTGTGCGCAAACGGCGCCCGATACGACCATCACATCCGTACCCGATACTTTGCCCGCAGGCGTGGATACTACCCGGGCCGATACCGCCACCCGGCGCGACAGCCTGGCCGGGCTGCTGCCGGGCGACATCGTTTCCCGCCGGCCTCTTTTCAGCGAAGGATGGGTGCCTGATGCCGGCACACCCTTTTACCGCCAGGTATTGCAGCGCCATCCCTTTTTCGATTTCAACACCGCGGCAGCCGCCGTGCGGCCGGATATCCGGAAGCGGGAGGGCAAGGACCTGCTGTTTTACGTGCTGACGGGTATGCTGCTGCTCTTTGCCCTGCTGCGCCAGGCCTTTGGCAAGTATTTCAGCGACCTGTTCCGCGTATTTTTCCGCACCACGCTGAAGCAAAAACAGATCCGCGAGCAGCTGATGCAGAACCAGCTGCCCTCGCTGCTGCTCAACATCTTTTTTGTGGCCTCGGCCGGTCTGTACATCAATTTCCTGTTTCACCGTTTCGGACCTGTGCCGGTGGGCGATTTCTGGCTGATGTACCTGTATTGCTGCGCGGCCCTGTGCATCATTTATACCGGTAAGTATGTTGCGCTTAAGGTAGCAGGCTGGTTGTTCAGCATGAGCCAGGCTGCCGCCGCTTATATTTTTATCGTACTGATCATCAACAAGGTCATTGGCATCTTCCTGCTGCCGGTGCTGGCCGTGCTGGCCTTTGCAGGCGAACCGCTTTATTCGGCTGGCCTGGTGATCTCCTGGTGCGGGATAGGGGGGCTGCTGCTGTACCGGTTCGTGCTCGGTTATGCGGCTATCCGTAACGAGGTCAGGTTCAACCCCTTTCATTTCTTTTTGTATCTCTGCGCCTTTGAGCTGGCGCCGCTGCTGGTCATCTACAAGCTGCTGATCGTAGTTTTTCGATAGAATCGCTTACCTTTGCATCCAACTTTAGCCGAACCGAACATGGTAAATAACGGGGTTAACAAGGCCGAGGGGCAGGCAAAACAGATTCACCGGATACTGATCAGCCAGCCGAAGCCTGAAAGCGAAAAGTCGCCGTACTTTGAACTTTCTCGAAAGTATAATGTGAAGCTTGACTTTCAGCCGTTCATTCGCCTGGAAGGTATACCTGCCCGTGACTTCCGCAAGCAAAAGATCGAAATACCCAACTTCACCGGCGTTATTTTCACCAGCCGCAACGCCATCGACCATTTCTTCCGCACCTGCGAGGAAATGAAGGTCAGCGTATCGCAGGATACCAAGTATTTCTGCATCACCGAGGCAGTGGCCCTTTACCTGCAAAAGTTTATCCTGTACCGCAAACGCAAGGTGTTTTACGGCGCCGATGGCACCAACAAGAGCCTGTTTGATGTGATCAACAAGCACAAGGGCAATGAGAAATTCCTGTATGTGTGCTCCGAAAACCAGCAGGACAACGAAATTGTGAACTGGCTCAAGAACAACGGCTGCGAATTTGCACTGGCCTTCATGTACCGCACCCTCAGCAACGATGTGAAGGACCTGCTGACCAACAATGATTTTGATGTGATCTGTTTTTTCACTCCCAGCGGTGTGAAAAGCCTGTTCGACAACCTGCCGAAATACGAGCAAAACGGAACGGTGATCGGGGCCTTTGGCAGTAATACCTCGCGGGCAGTGGAAGATGCAGGCCTTACGCTGGAGATCAAAGCACCACAGCCCGCAACGCCCAGCATGGTGGCCGCGCTGGACAAATTCCTGGCAACTACCATCGGTAAGAAATAATTTCATCGGAAGAGATGAACGTGGAAAGGATATCGTGTGCGGTATCCTTTTTGTTTTTTAATCCCGCTACTAAACTCCGGTTATGCATCGACACACCAATAAGCTCAGCAGCGAAACAAGTCCCTACCTGCTTCAGCATGCCCACAACCCCGTAGATTGGTACCCCTGGGGAGAAGAGGCCCTGAACAGGGCAAAGCAGGAGGACAAGCCGGTGCTGGTCAGCATCGGTTATGCAGCCTGCCACTGGTGTCATGTGATGGAGCGGGAGAGCTTCGAAGATGAGGCCACGGCCGCCTTTATGAACGAGCATTTTATCAATATCAAGATAGACCGCGAAGAACGGCCCGATCTGGACCATATTTACATGGATGCGGTGCAGGCGATTACAGGGCAGGGCGGCTGGCCGTTGAATGTGTTCCTGACCCCGGCGGGCAAACCTTTTTATGGCGGCACCTATTTCCCGCCGCGCCGGGCCTTCAACCGGGCTTCCTGGCTGGAGACGCTGGAGGGCATCGTACAGGCGTATACCGGGCGGCGGCACGAGATAGATGCGCAGGCGGAAAGCCTGACGGAGCACCTGGAACAGGCCAATTCGTTCGGGCTGCAAAAAGAGGGCGACCCCTCCGTATTTTCCGAAGCCCGGCTGCACGATGCGTTCGGGCAGATCATGAAGTCGGCAGACCCGGACTGGGGTGGCTTTGGCAAGGCGCCCAAGTTTCCGCAAACTTTTACCATCGGGTTCCTGCTGCGCTATCATCATGTGCTGGCGGAAGGCGGTCAGGCCACGCAAGCGCTGCAGCAGGCATTGCTCAGCCTCGACAAGATGATCGAAGGCGGTATCTATGATCAGCTTGGCGGCGGACTGGCCCGCTACTCTACCGACGCGGAATGGCTGGCCCCGCATTTTGAAAAAATGCTGTACGACAACGCCCTGTTGCTGAATGTGCTGAGCGAGGCCTATCAGCTGACCCGAAAGGAACGTTACCGGGAGGTGATCGCCGAAACGATCGGCTTTGTACAGCGGGAACTGCTGCATACCCTGCCGGGCAGCGGCGAAAAGGGATTTTATGCTGCGCTCGATGCCGACAGCGAAGGCGTGGAAGGGAAATTTTATATATGGCACCCGCTGGAGGTGAAGGAGGTACTGGGTGAGGACGCTACCCTTTTCTGCAGGTACTACGACATCACCGCAGCAGGCAACTGGCACGAAGGAAAGGGCAGCAGCATCCTGCGGGTCAAAACCCCGCCGGAACAGTTTGCCCGGGAAAACGGACTGGAGCCGGCTGCGCTGCAGGCAATGCTGGAGCGTGGGCGGCGGCAACTGCTGGAGCGCCGTGCCGGGCGGGTGCGGCCGCTGCTGGACGATAAGGTGATCCTGGCCTGGAATGCGCTGATGAACACGGCCTGCAGCAAAGCCTTTGCCGCTACCGGTAATGGAGACTACCGCCAGCTGGCCATCGATAACATGACCTTTTTGCTCAACCATTTTGGCACCGGTCAGCCGCAGGAGCTGCACCATACCTGGAAGAACGGGGAGGGCAAATACCCGGCTTTCCTGGACGACTATGCCTGCCTGGTGCAGGCTCTGCTGGAGCTGCATACCGTGACGGCCGATACCCGCTGGCTGCTGGAGGCACAACGCATCAGTGAGTACGTGATTACCCATTTCAGCGAGGAGGGAACCGGGTTTTTCTACTATACCCGGGCCGGTCAGCCGGATGTGATCGTGCGGAAAAAAGAAGTATACGACGGGGCCCTGCCCTCCGGCAACTCCCTTATGGCGTACAACCTGTACCGGCTGTCCATCCTGCTTGACAGGAGGGACTGGCGCGAAAGGAGTGAGGCCATGGTAGCGGCTCTTGGTCAGGCGATTGTGCGGTATCCCACTTCGTTCGGCGTATGGAGCTGCCTGCTGCTCGAGATGGTGGCCGGCACCCACGAGATTGCCCTGGTAGGGCCACAGGCGCCCATCGTGCTGGAGGAGCTGCTGCGTGAGTTCATCCCCCACCGCGTGACGATGGCATCCTTTGTGCCGGACGATATATTTCCGTTGTTACGGGGAAAAGCAGCCGCAGCGCCGGTTGCAGCGTACCTGTGCAAAAACTTTACTTGCCGGGAGCCCGTATATAGCGTGACCGGCCTGCTGGAACTGGTAAATGGTGAAAAATGACCCGAAAACAGTGATAAATGCAATAAAAAGGGGCTGGAATGCGTTAGAAATCTCATATTCCCGACCCGCTTTTGACCCCAAAAAATAAATTGTACCCTTGTGCGAACGAATAAACCAAAAGATTATATTTGCCCAATACCCTTTAAGAGTATGACAATGAAGAACCCTAACTATGCATTACTTGCAATGGTCAGTATGGTAATGCTGTCAGGTTGCGGCATTTTTGGAAATAAAAAAGGCAGTTCCCTTCCCAATGATGGACAGGTGCATGGTGTTGCACCGGGTGGCCGGTACACGCTCCCCAAACCCCCGGGCATGGTCTACATTCCCCAGGGTACGTTCCACATGGGTCCCAGCGATGAGGACCCTGCTTTCGCTTATAGCGCCCGCAGCCGTTCTGTTTCGATCAGTGGTTTCTGGATGGATGCCACCGAGGTTACCAACAACGAATACCGTCAGTTTGTATACTGGGTCCGCGATTCCGTAGCTGCCAAGCAGCTGGGCAAGGTAAAGGCCGGTACGGATGGCACTGAATACGTGGACTGGCAGGCCATGCGCCAGATGAAATGGGATGATCCGAAAGTGATCGAAGAGCTGGCCAATACTCCCATGATCCTTCCTCCCGAAGATCGCATTTTCGGTAAAAAGGAAATCGACCCGAACCAGCTGGTGTACCAGGTAGAACGCTATGACCTTAAAGAGGCCGCCAAGCGTGAAAATGCCGGTAAGCCCCGATCCACCTACATTGAAAGATTCCCGGTGCGTATCTATCCCGATACGCTCGTATGGATACGCGATTTCTCCTATTCCTACAACGAGCCGATGACCAAGCGCTACTTCTCTCACCCGGCCTTTGGCAACTACCCGGTGGTAGGGGTGAACTGGAGACAGGCAGAAGCCTTTTGCAACTGGCGTACCCACCTGCTCAACTCCTGGCTGGATGGCCGGAAAAGAGTGCAGGAATCGGATTTCCGCCTGCCTACCGAGGCACAGTGGGAATACGCCGCCCGCGGCGGCCGTTCGCAAACCATGTATCCCTGGGGTAACTACTACCCGCGCAATAAGAAGGGCTGTTTGATGGCCAATTTCAAGCCGGGCCGCGGTAACTATCCCGATGACGGCGGTTTTTATACTGTACGTGCCGATGCTTACTGGCCCAACGATTATGGCCTGTATTGCATGTCGGGCAATGTGGCAGAGTGGACCTCGTCCATCTTCTACGAAGGCCGCAACAACTTCCAGAGCGATATGAACCCCGATGTGCGCTGGAATGCCAAGGACGACGATCCTCCGCTGATGAAGCGTAAAATAATCCGTGGCGGAAGCTGGAAAGATGTGGCATACTATATCCAGACCGGTACCAGCACCTACGAATACCAGGATTCGGCTAAATCATACATTGGCTTCCGCAGCGTTATCGATCTGCCGGCTGCTCCGCAAAGGGGACGGCGCTAAAAAGAAATTTCTGCTGAAAAAAGAGGTCGTCTCTGTGACCTCTTTTTTATTTGATCATTGTTCGTCATCTCTGTTCTGTAAAAAACCTAACATAATAAAAAGGACCTTTTATGAAGTATTTTAAAACCCACCAGGGCCAGGTAGTTCTCAATTTCCTTTTCAGCTTTTTTGCCGCGGTCGTCATCTTTGCGGCGATGATGAAAATCCTTCACTGGAATGGTGCGGACTACGCCATCATGGTGGGGCTGATCGCTGAAGCGGTGGTGTTTCTGGTGATGGCGTTCCTGGTTCCTCCTCCCGAAGAGCCGCATTGGCAGCGTTATTTCCCTGATATCAATCTGCATCCTGATCTCGATCCTAATTTCAAACCTACCCCGTTTGCCCTGCCTACTGCTACCGCCAGCGGCAACCCGGCACTGAACAAGCTGGACGATATGCTGCGCGATGCAGATATCACTCCCGCTAACCTGGGCCGCCTGAGCGACAACTTCAAGAAACTGGGTGGTACCGTGGATAAAATGTCCGATATCACCGATGTGGTAGCTGCTACCGGCGACTATACAGCCAAAACCCGTGAAGCAGCTACGGCACTGGGTACAATGAAAGAAGCCTACCTGGGCGCTGCCAGCAGCATCCAGCATTTCAACGCAGCTGCAGACGGTACCAAGCAGTTCCACGAGCAGGTGCAGGTGCTGACCCGCAACCTGTCTTCGCTGAACACGATCTATGAACTGGAGCTGCAGGATACCAATAATCACCTGAAGGCGATGAATAAATTCTACAGCAACCTGACACAGGCTTCAGAAGCCATGCAGGGCAGCGTGGAAGACGCGAAGAAAGCACAGGACCAGATCGGTCAGCTGGCTACCAACCTGAGCCGCCTGAACAGCATTTATGGCAATATGCTTAGTGCCATGCAAGGCCCGCGCGGCTAAGCCCGGCGATCGTGGATGATAGAATATTCGAGCATTACAAAAAATTAAAAACCATACATCGTCATGGCTTTACCTCGTGAGCCCAGGCAGAAGATGATCAATATGATGTATCTCGTTCTTACGGCCTTACTGGCCCTGAACGTGTCAGCTGAGATCATCAACGCCTTCAAAACGGTTACCAAAAGTTTGGAG
>JBEVLT010000122.1:0-6249 GCA_040509055.1 Chitinophagaceae bacterium | reverse complement strand
TGCCCTGATAAAGAGTAAAACCAATACCGAAAAAAACGACAAGCCATGCCAGGTAGTGCAGTGGATATTCGTAAATATGCTTCAGCACAAACTGGCCTACACAGGCGATAAACGCCAGCCAACCCCATACCAGGAAATAAATGGCATTGGCAGATATATCTTCCCTGGTCTTGCCGATCATGGATTGGATCAGCTGCAGGCTTTTCTCCGGTGAAAAATTCTCTTCAGTCATATGGTTGATATTGATGGTAAAAGCTACGGGGAACCCGGATTAACCACAGGAACAGCGGGGAGCTGACAACATGATCTCCGTGGTATATCCGTTCAAGTCTTTTTACTGGCACTGAGCCAGCATGTCCTCTGCCTCTTTTTTGCCCCAGTCAGGATACAGCGTTTTCGGTTGTTCTGCTTTATACAGGTCAACCGCCTTTTGCAGGATGGGTTTGGCTTTGGCTTTACCACCGCCAAATTGTTCCGGCGTACCGAATACACCCGCACCTTCCAGGTAATACAGCCGCGGGTTATTGGGATTCAGTTGTTTTCCTTTTTGCAGGTAGCCGGCTCCTTCCTGTCCATAGCTCATCCAGCGGCTTTGGGGGTCTACCAGCATCTGCTGGGTGGTAGCCATATTTCGCACGGCCAGTATTTCCGACCGGTCCACATCGTCTTTTGCCAGGGCATCGGCTTTGTCGCAAAATGCTTTTATCTTTTCGGCATTGGCATCCTTGTCCAGCTTGCTGTCCGTCCAGCCCGCGCTGGTCAGGGCCAGGCCTGCATAGTAATACGGCAGCCATTGTGTTTTTTCCGCATCGCCGATGCGCTCGAAAGCGGCCGACAGCGCCTGGTAATCGGCTGTGGTTTTGGAGCTGTCGAACAGGGCGAGGTTCTTTTTCATGGCCGTGGTAAAGCGGTCGGTTTGTGCATGCCCGCACACACTAATCAGCAGGGCAGCGAAGACGATGATCTTTTTCATGTTTGTATTTTTAAAAAGTAAGCGGTTTGATTATAAGTTGTTATTGATGGCATCCTGCGTGCGGTCTACACCCCAGCTGAAAAAGGCGCCGATAAAGTAAAAACGTTTGGCCGGCAGACCGATCGGCTCTTTGCGAAGCCCGTTGTAAGAATAATTGTACCCAAACACGGGATCATAACCCAGCACATTGGTCACGCTGGCCACCAGCACCCAGAATACCTTTGCGTTGGGCTTGCCGAGACTGGGCACGTAGTTCATGCTGAACCCAAGGTTATGAAACTCTTTGGTCTTGCCCTGGTCGCCAATGGTGTACTTGTTCCCCGAGCCATTGTAGAGGAATTGGTAATAGGGCCGCCCGGTGGCAAAGCTGTACGTAAAGTTGAACCCGGTCTTCATGTCCACGAAAAATCGTTTCATCACCAGCGAGGCTGTGTGCCGGGCCGCAAAGTTGGGCCGCAGCTCTGTGGGATAGTTCAGGTAATCGCGTTTGGTATCCAGCAAAGAGTAGCTCACCCAGTAGTCGAAGTTCCGGATGCTCTTCTTATCCCGCCAGAAAAACTCGATGCCCCTGGCATAGCCGCCGCCATCGTTGTTGAAGGTATTATAGGTATTGCTTACGGCCACCGTCTTCACCAGGTCGTCATACTGCTTGTAAAAGGTTTCAGCCCGGAAGATGCGCTCATTGGTGGTTTTCTGGTAGGTGAGAATGTAATGCGTGGCCCTGGTATAGCCGAGGTCCTGCGTGTACACCAGCTGCGTATTTTCCGGTTTCTGGTAAAAGATGCCATAGGCCGCGGATAACTGTGCGCCATTGCCCACTTTATAAGCAACAGACACACGGGGTGCAATATTGGATCTGCTGATGATGGAAGAATACTCATACCGGCCCCCGATCTTTGCCGCCAGGTCGTTGGTGACATAGATATCGGTTTCCGCAAAAGCAGCGGCAAAGTTCTCGGTCAGTTCTGACAGTATATTATTATAACTGCTACGGTTATACCCGTGCATGTACTCGCTGCCAAACCGGATGGCGCTGATGCCAAACAGTTTCTTCTCAAATACGGCCTTTACCTGCGACAGTTCCTGCCGGTTGTGTATCATAAAATTCTTGGCTTCCCAAGGCATACCGGTCAGCCATTGCTGCTGGTTGTCCTTGTTCTGCAGCTCCTGCGAAAGATTGTCCTTGTTGGTGCTGTAGCTCAATCCCAGGTTCATTTTCCAGCCATTGCCCAGGTTTTCGCGCCAGCTGAGATTGTTGTACCAGTTGTAATTGGTCAGCCCGAATGCATCTTTCAGGGCTGCGCTGTCGATATCCGGCCGTCTCAGTCCCAGCCTGCCGGCGCTGAAGGTTGTATAATACTTGATCATACCCCCGCTTTTTGTCCGTACACGAAAATTGGCATCCGCGTCATGAAAAGCCGGCATCCTGAAATAGTCGGGCGTTTGCCTGACCAGGTTGAAATAAGCGATCAGGTTTACATAATTGTAGTTAACCCCCCAGGATGATTTTTTGTTTTTTGCCAGTTGCTGAAACCCTCCGCCCAGGATGATCGGCGATACGGATAACGTGGCAGTAGATTGGTCGGGCAGATCGATCGATTCCAGGATCAATGCGGCTGACAATGCCTGTCCATACAAGGCGGAATAGCCGCCTGTGGTAAATACCGTTCCCTTGAATAAGGTAGGAGAAAACCGGCCACGGGTAGCCATATCGGGTATGCTGGTTCCGTAGGGGTTATTGACCAGTGTACCGTCGATAAACTGTTTGGTTTCATAGCCGGCGCCGCCCCGTACAAAAAGGCCTTCCTGCTCGCCTACCTGCTGTGCGCCCGGCAGCGTTCTCACCGCAGCAGTAATATCGGCATTACCGCCGCCCACCGTCAGCACATCCAACGATGTGAGCACCGTAGCCGCCCGCTTGGCATCGCCGGCGGCAAAGGATCCGGAGATCACGGTCACGGCCTTTAACTCGCTGAGTTCTTCTTTCAGCTGGATGCTGCGGGTAATCGCTTCGCTGCCGATCACCAGCTTCTCCTCATAAGATTTGTATCCCACATTGGTAATAGCCAGTATAAACTCGCCTTTCTCCGTAGTGGTAAACCGGAAATTGCCGGAAGAGTCTACCAGGGCGCCGTCATAAGTGTCTTTGAGCGCCACGCTGGCGCCGGGTATGGGTTTGCCCTTGTTGTCATTCACCTTCCCGCTTATCACTACCTGGGCCTGGCCGGCCGGGGATAGGATCCCCATTGCGATGGTTACCAGTGCCAGGATCATCAACCGTCTCATAAACATTAGTAATTTAGATTCGAAAGTAAACTGGTTTATACTATAAACCAAATATTTTTGAAAAAACCGGGACCAGCCCGGTTCTTTCTATGTCGTTAAGCTGTTTTGTACTGGGGAATCAGCCCGTTGGCCAGGTCCACCATTTTCTTCAGCCCGTCTTCCGGCAGGTTGCCCTTTTTGAAGGCGGCCAGCACATCCGGAAGCTTGTTTTCCATTTCCAGCAGGAAGTGCTCTTCAAACTCCCGTACCCTTTTTACCGGCACTTCTTTGATCAGGCCGTTGGTACCCAGGTAAATGACTGCGACCTGCTTTTCCACCGGGAACGGTGAGTATTGCGGTTGCTTCAGGAGCTCTACGTTACGCGCACCTTTGTCGATCACGTTCTTGGTAGCTGCATCCAGGTCGCCGCCAAACTTGGAGAAAGCCTCCAGCTCGCGGTACAGGGCCTGGTCCAGCTTCAGCGTACCAGCCACTTTTTTCATGGATTTGATCTGGGCATTGCCACCCACCCGGCTTACCGAAATACCTACGTTGATCGCAGGGCGGATACCGGACAGGAACAGGTTGGACTCCAGGAATATCTGCCCGTCGGTGATCGAGATCACGTTGGTGGGGATATAAGCCGATACGTCGCCGGCCTGCGTTTCGATGATCGGCAGGGCTGTCAGCGAGCCACCGCCTTTTACCAGGTGGCGGATCGATTCCGGCAGATCGTTCATGTTCTTCACGATCTCGTCGTTGTTGATCACCTTGGCTGCGCGCTCCAGCAGGCGGCTGTGCAGGTAGAATACGTCGCCGGGATAAGCTTCGCGGCCGGGAGGGCGGCGGAGCAGGAGCGATACTTCACGGTAAGCCACGGCCTGCTTGGACAGGTCATCGTAGATGATCAGCGCCGGGCGTCCGGTATCGCGGAAAAATTCGCCGATAGCCGCACCGGCAAATGGTGCATAGAACTGCAGCGGGGCCGGGTCAGATGCAGATGCCGCTACGATAGTGGTATATTCCATAGCGCCGGCATCTTCCAGCGTTTTCATCACACCGGCAATCGTAGAAGCCTTCTGGCCGATGGCCACGTAAATGCAATATACCGGCTTGCCTGCTTTGTAAAATTCCTTCTGGTTGATGATCGTATCGATACAGATGGCCGTTTTGCCGGTCTGCCGGTCGCCGATCACCAGCTCACGCTGGCCGCGGCCGATGGGGATCATGGCATCGATGGCCTTGATACCGGTTTGCAAAGGTTCTTTTACCGGCTCGCGGAAAATAACGCCTGGAGCTTTCCGCTCCAGCGGCATCTCGTAGCGCTCGCCCTGGATCGGGCCCTTGCCGTCGATAGGTTCGCCAAGCGTATTCACCACACGTCCCACCATGCCTTCGCCTACCTTGATGGAGGCGATCTGGCCGGTACGGCGCACTTTGGCGCCTTCCTGTATGTTGCCGGTCTCTCCCATCAGTACCACGCCCACATTGTCCTCTTCCAGGTTCAGGGCTATCGCACGCACCCCGCTTTCAAACTCCACCAGTTCACCATAGCGGACATTGCCCAGGCCGTATACGCGGGCAATACCGTCACCGACCTGTAATACCGTACCTACTTCTTCCAGGTCGGCGCTGGCGTTAAAATTGCTTAACTGCTGACGCAGTATCGCACTTATTTCATCTGGTTTTATTTCTGCCATATTTTGCTGTTTATCTTTTTTCTGTGTATATCGTAAAGTCGATCAGGCTATCCTGCTCCGGCCCTTGCCCCGGACTTCCGTCTTCGGGCCTCGTACCCGCTTATCTTATCTTGTAAATAAAGTCGTTGTTCTCAAACTGGCGGGCTATCGCCTTCAGGTCGTAGGCAATGCTGGCATCGATCAGCTTATCGCCGATCTGCAGCACAAAACCGCCGATGATATCCTCGTCCACTTTTTCTTCCAGCTCCACATTCTCGAAACCCCCTGATTTCTTTACCTGCTCCATCACGGCTTTCTTTATCGTCTCGCTGGCAGGGGCGGCCGTGGTGAGCCGCAGCGTGTAAATATTTTTCTGCTCCTTGTACTGGCTGATGAACGCTGCAATGATCTCCGGCAGGTTGCTCTCCCGGTTTTTGGTGATCAGCAGGGCATTGAAGGCCTCTGTGAGCGCAGATATATTTCCGGACGTAACGGCTTCGACGATCTTCTTCTTCTTATCGGCCTTGATGACCGGGCTGCGCAGCAGGGTCACGAAATCGCGGTTGCTTTTGCAAACAGCCTGCAGCCATTGCATATCCGCATACACCTCTTCCAGCTGACCTCTCTCGTTGGCCAGGCCGATCAGTGATTTTGCGTATCGCGATGCTAAACGTGGATTCGGCATATATTCAAATGTGCTAATTAGCTAATGAACAAATGTGCTGATCTTACTTGTTGAAAAAATTAGCACACTGGCACATCAGCACATTATCTAATTAATTCAGTTTTATTTCCTCTACCAGTCCTTTAATGTGCGCTTCCTGTGTATCCTTGTTTGCCAGTTCCTTTCTCAGTATCTTCTCGCTCACTTCGATCACCAGCCGGCCCACCTGGTTCTTTACTTCGGTCAGCGCAGCCATTTTCTGGGAATTGATGGAAGCTTGTGCATCTGAAATGATCTTACCGGCCTCGGCCTTGGCCTGTTCCTTTGCTTCGCTGATGATCCTGTCCTTCATTTCACGGGCTTCTTTCAGCAGTTGCGCCCTTTCTTCGCGGGCACTGGCCAGCAGCGCTTCGTTCTCGCTTTTTATCTGGGCCATTTCGGCTTTTACACGCTCGGCGGTTTCCAGCGAGCTGGTGATGCTTTGCTCACGGTCGCGCAGCCCCTTGATGATAGCCGGCCAGGCTTTCTTAGCCAGGATAAAAAACACAACGAGAAAGGCCAGCAGCGTCCAGATCAGCAACCCGAATTCGGGAGTAAGTAATTGCATTGTATACTACGTTTCTTGTTTCAGTTTTAAAATACTGCACCCTCCGCCCTGTGCTTTGGAT
>JBEVLT010000121.1:0-7996 GCA_040509055.1 Chitinophagaceae bacterium | reverse complement strand
TATTTTTTTCATTGTGGATCTTTTTTAAAATGATAAGATGTAGTGAAACCAATCATGTACAGGTTTGCTGTCCATTCGGTTGTTCTGTTATTGCAATAAACTGTCCGGAGATAGGACGAAGCATGGCCCGGTGGGTTTAACCGCTGCAAGGCGATTAACCATAATTAACAATCGGCCGGGGAACTGATGATTTCGGTGAACAACTCAGGCTGTTCTGGGAGCAGCCGGAAGCTTTTGCGATGGTACCTGCAGATGCCATGTGCTTCGATGGCATTGCGGTGCTCGCGGGTACCGTATCCTTTGTTCTGCTTCCAGTTGTAGTGCGGGAATTCGTGGTGCAATTGCTTCATGTAGGCATCCCGGTGCGTTTTGGCCAGGATGCTGGCTGCGGCAATGCTGGCATATTGCGCATCGCCCTGGATGATGCACTGATGCTGCAGTTTTTTGTAGGCATAGAACATATGCCCGTCGATGAGCAGGAACGAAGGGCGCCTGCGCAGCTTGTCCAGTGCCAGGTGCATGGCCCTGAACGAAGCTTTCAGGATGTTGATCCGGTCGATCTCTTCGTTGTCAACCATCGCCACGGCATAGGCGATCGCATTGGCCTTGATAAAAACCTTTAACTCGTCGCGCTCTTCAGCGGTCAGCTGCTTGCTGTCGTTGAGCGTGGGATGATAAAAGTCTTTGGGTAAAATGACGGCAGCGGCAAAGACGGGGCCTGCAAAGCAACCGCGGCCTGCTTCATCACAGCCGGCTTCGATATGGTTTTCGTGGTAGAATGGATGAAGCATGGCGCAATATCTTTTAAAAAAGATTTTTCCGGAAATTATTTTGCGCACATCGGTCCTAACTTTGCGGCCGGTATGGCAAATCCACTGTCGCAACCCCGCTCTTCAAGGCCGGTGGCCATCTGGCTGCTCGCCGGCGTATTCATGATCGTCATCCAGGTATTGCTGGGCGGCATCACCCGCCTCACCGGTTCAGGACTCTCGATCACGGAGTGGAAACCGATCATGGGCGCCCTGCCGCCGATGAACGAACAGGACTGGCAGGCTGCGTTTGAAAAATACCAGCAGATCGCCCAATATAAATACGTCAATTCTCATTTTACCCTTTCCGATTTCAAGTTCATCTTCTTCTGGGAGTGGTTTCACCGGTTGTGGGCACGGCTGATCGGCGTGGTGTTCATCATCCCGTTTGTCATTTTCATTGTGCAGAAGCGGTTCAAAAAGGAAATGATCCGGCCCCTGCTCGTACTGTTCCTGCTGGGCGCGCTGCAGGGGCTGGTGGGCTGGATCATGGTGCGGAGCGGGCTGGACGATTCGGAGCTGCTGTATGTAAGCCATTACAAACTGGCCATCCACTTCATCTTTGCGCTGGGCCTGCTGTGCTATACGTTGTGGTTTGCCCTGCAGCTGCTGGTACCTGCTCACCAGCTGGTAGTGCAGCCGGGGCTGAAAAAATTTGCCGGCTGGCTGGTAGCCCTGCTGACGGTGCAGCTGGTGTATGGCGCTTTTATGGCAGGATTAAAGGCTGCCCCGGCGGCCATCACCTGGCCGGACATCAACGGAAGCTGGTGGCCGGGCGACGTACATCATTTCGGCGGACGCACCTTTGCGGGTCTCAGCTTCCTTACTGACCATCCGCTTGTCGTTCATTTTATTCACCGCAACCTGGCCTATGCTATCACCCTGCTGGTGATAGTATGGACCGTTCGTGCATCCCGCGTGCCCGGTACCCGCAGCTTTCAGCGGATAAAAAGCTGGCCTTTGCTGATCGTACTCACACAGGTGATACTGGGTGTGTTTACGGTGCTGCACGCGGCCAACCCGGGCTCTTTCCTGTGGCTGGGGGCGGCGCACCAGTTTGTGGCCATGCTGCTGCTGCTTTCGCTTGTCGTGCTGCTGTATATTACCCGGAGCCGTTTATACGTTAACAGGTAATGCCGTTCCGCATTACCGCAATTATCCTAATTTAGATACTCCAAGCTCCTGTTCATGAAAACATGGCTCCGCGGCTTTATTTTTTCCTTTCCCGTACAATTGTTGTTCCTGCATTTCAGGAAGTACCAGGTATTGCTGGTGTTCTGGTTTATCCTGTTCAGCACGGTGAGCGGCAGCTTCATGCACACATTCGGCGCCGACTCGCTGTACCTGGCGCCTGAGTACCTGGGCAATGTGAACGCGCTCAGCGCCGGGCTGGTGGGTATGTCCATCGGCATGTTTATCATGAGCTGGAACATCAGCACGTTTATCCTCTTCAGCCGGCATTTCCGGTTCCTGGCTGCTACCACCAATCCCTTCCTGAAATATTGTATCAACAACGCGATCATTCCTATCGTGTTTTTATTGTTTTATTTTTTCAAGGCCTATCATTTCACCCGGTACAAAGAGCTGGTCAGTACGACCGAGATATTGATCCTGGCCGGTGGCTTTGTAGCCGGTCTTTCCCTGATCCTGGCCGTTTCCCTGATCTATTTTTTCCGGGCCGACCGCTCCATTCTCCGCCGCATGATGCCGGTGATCCGCAACCCCGTCGAATACATCACCCACCTGCGGCCGTCCAAAGAAATATACGAGCAGCCGGGCCTGATCAAAGCGGAATCGTATTTCGACTCACCACTGGTGCTGCGGCCCGTGCGGGACGTCCGGCACTACACGCCGGAATTTATCGATTCACTTTTCAAACGGCATCACTTTGCTGCCATTCTTTGTGTATTTGCTGCCTTCCTGTTCCTGATCATCCTGGGTTTTTTCCTGGAATCTCCTTTTTTCCAGATACCGGCCGCGGCCAGCATCACCATCTTTTTTTCCGTGCTGATCGGGGTGGCCGGGGCTTTTTCTTATTTTCTCCAGAGTTGGAGCATTCCTTATCTCGTAGTGCTGCTGCTGCTGCTGAACTTCCTGTACCGCATCGACTGGATCGATCCGCGCAACAAAGGGTATGGGTTGAACTATGCGAACAGGAGCGAACGTCCGGCTTATACGCGGGAAGGATTGCTGGCCCTCTGCACGCCTGATAAGAAAACAGCAGACAGCCTGAACATGATCGCCATCCTGGAGAGCTGGAAGAAACACCAGGGCACAGAAAAGCCGGTGCTGGTGGTGATGAATACCAGCGGCGGCGGACATCGCAGCGCCACTTTTACCATGAGCATGCTGCAGCACCTGGACAGCATTACGGGCGGTGCCATCATGAAAAAGATATTCCTGGTCAATGGCGCTTCGGGCGGCATGATCGGGGCTACGTACTTCAGGGAGCTGTACCTGCGCAGGCAAAATGGCGCGAATATTCACCTGCAGGACATGCAATACGTGGATGACATCGCCAGCGATGTGCTGAATCCCTTGTTTTCTTCTTTTGTGGCGAGGGACCTGATTGCGCCGGCGCAAAAATTCCGGATCAACAATTTCACCTATGTGAAAGACAGGGGCTATGCATTTGAAGAAAAGATGAACAGCAATACCAGGGGCATGCTGGATAAGCAGCTCAGGGATTATGCGGCTGATGAAAAAGCGGCAAACATACCGCTGTACTTTTTCAACTCGGTAGTGACCCGCGACAGCCGGAAGATGATCATCAGCACCCAGCCCGTCAGCTTTATGATGCAGGGCTGGCAGGACACCACGGCTATGCCGGAAATGGATCCCGATGCCATCGACTTCGGCGCTTTCTTCGCCAAACAGAACCCCTACGACCTGCGCGTTCTTACGGCATTGCGGATGAATGCCACCTTCCCCATCGTATTGCCGAATGTGTGGCTGCCCTCCGACCCGGTGATCGATGTGATGGACGCCGGCCTGCGGGACAATTACGGCCAGGAAACCACGCTTCGTTTTCTCGAAGCATTCGACGACTGGATCAACCAAAACACCAGCGGCGTGCTTATCATCCAGCTGCGCGACCGCAGCCCCGGCGGATGGGAATACCCTTACCTGTCCGACGACATCACCGATCATGCCACCAAACCGTTTTTGTTGCTGCAGCACAACTGGTTCAAGATGATGGAGTATTTCCAGAACGACATGCTCAGCTATTACAGCGAGCACCCGGGGCGCACGGTGCACAAGGTATTGTTCCAGTATGCGGCAGACAAGGAAGAGAACAAGGCCGCGCTGAACTTTCACCTGAGCCGGCGCGAGAAGCTCGATATCAAAGCATCGGTCCACTCTTATTTCAATGCGGAAAGCGCCCGGCAACTCCTGCAGCTGCTGGGAAATGAAAAGCCAAAACCGGTCATTCCGTAGCGGGCTGTATGAGCCGGAAACACTTCTTTTTTACGCGGATGTCCAGTTTGTCTACTGTTTCGGCGGGGTCGCCGTCGATGTGGAGCGGCGCCTGGTCGGAATTGTGAATGACCAGTGCGCTGGTCTGGAAATAAATGATCGGGTTATTCAGCGAGCTTTCCACCTTGTCCAGCCGGCCGGCAAAGATCTGCTTCACCAGGTTGAACAGCAGCAGGGGCTTGGTCGTTTTTTTGGCGATCACGATATCGAGCAATCCGTCTGCCAGCAGGGCCTTTGGCGCAATGGTAAAATTGTTGCCAAACTGGTTGCTGTTGGCGATGCTGATAAAAAAAGCTTCGGTCGAAAAGCTGAGCCCGTTGCTTTCTATCAGGAACCGGTATGGGTCAGCCGAGAAAAATTTTTTACCCACCAGGGCGGCATAGGTAGTCAATCCTCTTTTCGGCTGTTGGGCAAATTCATGGGCTATTTTGGCATCGAACCCGAGACCGGACAGCATGCAGGCAAACTGCCCGTTGATATAAAATCCGTCGATCTCGGAAGCCTTGCCATTGAAGACGATGTCCAGTGCCCTGGCCGGCTGTTTAGGTATCCTGGCGGCATAGGCCAGCCCGTTGCCGGAGCCGCAGGGAATAATGCCGAAATTGATATCCTGGTCCATCAGGCTGCCGGCTACCTGGCTCACCGTGCCATCACCACCCGCCACCACGATATCGGTCACCTTTTGCTCGCTGATGACCGGATGGAGAAAAGAATAATCCCCGCTGGCCACCGATGGAAATACCTGGAAAGGTATATCCCGCCCGGCCGTTTCCCGTTCGATCAGCTGCCGCAGGTCCTGCTTGGTCCTGGTACCGGAGATCGGGTTGATGATATAAATGATATGTCGCTGCATCCGCTTAGGGTAGTTCAAGAGTGCACAAATGTACTCTGCGAACGCGAACCCTGGCAGCCAGATCGGGATCAGTGGGAAGGGAGATGGTATAAATGCTGATCTTCTTTTTACCGGCAAAAGCCTGTTTCAGTTCAGCAAGCGAAATTTTTACACGGCTCGTGCCGTCTTTACGGATTAGTTCGTTGTCGTTTTCATCGGTGAAGAGGAGGGAACGGCGCCAGTCTTTCTTAGCAGGTTTTTCCGTATAGCATACTTCCAGTTTGCCTTTTCCATTCCAGTCTGCTGCGTTGATCGTCTTCGTATTGGCCTGTTCATCTTCAGTGCTGGTCCTGAGCAGGGCTTTGCTGTTGAGCGTTATCTTCCAGCTGTCCTGGGCAGCCAGGAACAATGCAGAGAAAAGGCAGACGGCCAGGAAATATATTTTCTTCATACCTGATCTTTTCAATAACCTTACCAAAAGGCAGGAAAAACAGGGTAAGCTTGCTCCCTTATTTTCTTTAAGGGAACATTACCATTTCAGCAGGGCGCTGCCCCAGGTGAATCCACTGCCGAAAGCGGCCAGGCAAACGAGATCGCCTTCCTTAATCTTTCCCTGTTCCCAGGCTTCGCAAAGGGCGATAGGTACCGAAGCGGCGGTAGTATTGCCATATCGCTGGATGTTGTTGTAGACCTGGTCGTCGCTCAGTCGCAGGGTCTGCTGTACAAACTGGGCAATGCGCAGGTTGGCCTGGTGCGGGATCAGCAGCCGGATATCGGCCGGCTGGTAGCCGTTGGCGGCAAGCGCTTCCCTGATCACTTCCGGGAACTTTACGATCGCCTTTTTGAACACAGCCGGCCCGTCCATATTGGGAAATACCTGTGCTTTGTCGATCATGGCATGGCTGAAAAACATCTGTCCCATTTCCGCTTCGTCAAAGTCGGCCAGCTGCTGTCCGCCGCCGGTCCAATGGTTGGCATGGGTGCCGGGGTTGAACATGGCCAGCAATTCGGCGCTTTCGCCATCGCTGTGCAGGTGGGTGGAGAGAATGCCCTGGTCCGGCTTGTCAGCGCGTTGCAGCACCACAGCGCCGGCCCCGTCGCCGAAGATCACCGATACGTTACGGCCGCGGGTGCTGAAGTCGAGCCCGAAGGAATGTTTTTCGCTGCCTACTACCAGGATGTTCCGGTACATGCCGGTTTTGATGAACTGGTCGGCCACGCTGAGGGCATAGATAAAACCGCTGCATTGGTTGCGCACATCCAGCGCCCCCACTTCCTTCATTTGCATGGCCCGCTGCAGCAGTACGCCGCAACCGGGAAAGTAATAATCGGGGCTTAGCGTAGCGAAAACGATGAAGTCGATATCCTGTGGGGTGAGGCCTGCTCTTTCGATGGCGATCTTTGCAGCTTCCACACCCATGGTGGTGGTGGTTTCGGCCGTGCGGTGGGCATAGCGGCGTTCTTTGATGCCGGTGCGTTCCTGTATCCATTCATCGCTGGTTTCCATCCAGTTGGTCAGGTCGTTGTTGGTCACCACCCTTTCAGGAACATACATGCCGATGCCGGCAATCTTTGTGCTGTACATAGCAAGCAATAATTTGGCAGGAAGATAGGAAAACTAAACAAATTGAAACTATTGTGAATGAAACGGTTTCAGTTTGCCGGTAGTTCGGTGTAAGCTATCAGTTGGAATGATGCATTTTTCAGCTGCGGCGAACATAAAACGGCTTTCGCAGCTATTTCTTTGCAAAACTCAATTTCAGCACATCCTGCGCAAATTTTTCGCAGTTGTCTTCCACCGTTTGCAGGTCTTTTGATTTGATCCAGGAACCGATGACATGGTCGCCGGCATTGGGCACGGCCACTTCTTTTTTCAGCGAATCCGGGGTGCCGAGTTGCCGGAACATGCGTTTCATGGCCGACACTTTTACCACCGGGTCCTGGTGGTCTTCGTCTTTAAAGTAATACAGCAGCAGCACGGGCTGCTTCACCTTCTCGAACGTGGAGGCCTTCATCGCCGTCTCGAGAAACTGTTGCAGCTCCACGGCCGATTCCATGCGGTATTTGTTGTACCAGTATTGCCGGTAAACAGCCGATGTATCCTTTGCCGTATTGTATTTGCCCTTTACCAGGTGCGCTACCTGCAGTCCCCAGGGGTTATTCAGCACCCAGGCCGCCCCGTCGTTGATGGCGATATTGGGAGAAAGCAGGATGAGGCCGGCAATATCGGGATATTCGGCGGCCAGCTTCAGCGCCAGCGAGCCGCCGGTGGAGGTGCCGACAAGAATGATCTTGTTGCCTAATTGTTTGCCGATGGCGTAGGCTTCTTTGGCCGAATTCCAAAGCTTGTCTGTTGTCAGGGCTGCCATTGGTTCGGTGGTATCGATGCCGTGTTCGGCCAGGCGCGGGAGGTACAGGTTGCAGCCGAATTTTTGCGCAAACCCGTAATGAACCGGGTCGCCTTCTTCCTGGCTGGCAGAAAAGCCGTGCAGGTACACGACAGCATATTCGGTTTTTTCTTTCAGCGAGTCGTGCAGCCAGACGATGCGGGACTCGTTGTCGGGTTTGATGCGATGGTGGGCTTCTTCGTTGCGGATATACTGTTCCAGCGCTGCGGGTGCCGCCGGAACGGCGGGCAGATCGCTGGTATATTTAGGTGCTGCCGGCCGGGGCCCCAGAAAGTAGATCACGATCAGTACCAGCAGGATAGCGCCCAGCCATTTGAGGAATTTCATGGCATGAATTTGCAATAAAGCTACAGGAAAACAGGGATTGAACCACGGACCAGCCCTGCCGGCAGGCAAGGACCCGCAGGCATCGCTCCTCGCAGCGTATAATTCACCATGTCCCGCGTGGTATTACTGTTAAATTCCTGTTT
>JBEVLT010000120.1:0-11346 GCA_040509055.1 Chitinophagaceae bacterium | reverse complement strand
TCAGTGACTATTTCCGTGAAGTAGGTAAAGCCACTTCAGGTAATTACAACCTGTTTATAAAAGCCATCATACTGGTCATCAGTTTCATATTTGTTTACGTTCACCTTGTATTCTTCACCCCCGGAGCTTTCTGGGCCATTGCCGAGTGTATCCTGCTGGGCGGGCTTACCGCCGCCATCGGGTTCAACGTGATGCATGATGGTGCTCACGGCAGCTTCAGCCGCTACCAGTGGGTCAACGACCTGGCGGCACTCTCGCTGAACTTTTTGGGCGCTAACAATTTTATGTGGAAAACCAAGCACAACGTTATCCACCACGCTTATACCAATATCGACGGCATTGACGATGATATCGACGCCAAGCCCTTCCTCCGGCTTTGCGAAACGCAGAAGCACTACAAAGTGCACCGCTACCAGCACCTGTATTTCTGGGCGGCTTATTCCCTGCTCTACCTGTACTGGATATTCGTCACCGACTATAAAAAATATTTCTCCGGCAAAGTGGGTAACATGCCCCTGAAAAAAATGGGGCTGACCGATCATATTTCTTTCTGGTCTTTCAAAGTACTGCACCTGGCGCTGTTCATTTTCCTGCCGATCTACGTGATCGGTTTCACACCCTGGCTGATCGGTTTTCTCGCGTATGGTCTGTTTGCCGGCTTTGTGCTCAGCATCGTATTCCAGCTGGCACATACCGTGGAGCATACACACTTTCCCGTACCGGACGAAACTACCGGCAAGCTGGAAGATGAGTGGGCCGTACACCAGCTGAAAACGACCGCTAACTTCGCTACCAAAAACAAACTGGTCAGCTGGCTGGTAGGCGGACTGAACTTCCAGATCGAGCACCACCTGTTTCCCAAAATATCCCATATACATTACCCTGCCATCAGCAAGATCATCAAGAAAGCCTGCCAGGAATACGGTATTCACTACATCGAGTACACGCGTGTACGCTATGCCGTGGTATCGCATGTAGCCTACCTGCGGCAAATGGGTAAGAAGTAATCCGGAAGCGCATAGTCAGAAAAATCAGGAGCCCCAACGCTATGTTGGGAAGTCTTCCTCTGTCCGATCTTTCCGTCTGTTGACGTCCGGTCTTTCAAACTATCGGCTTTCGCTCTTTCCGGCTCCCGACTATTGACTATTTTTGCATTTCAATTTTTATCAAGCATGGCGAAAATCAACATTGGCCTGGTACAAATGAGTTGCACGGCAGACAAAGCGGCCAACCTGCAGAAAGCGGTGGAAAAGATAAAAGAAGCTGCAGCCAAAGGCGCGCAGATCGTTTGCTTACAGGAACTTTTCACTTCTCTTTATTTCTGCGATGTAGAGGATTACGACAATTTCAAGCTGGCCGAGCCCATTCCCGGGCCCTCCAGCGACGTAATCGCCAAGGCGGCGAAAGAATCCGGGGTGGTCGTTATCGCTTCCCTGTTTGAAAAAAGAACCGAAGGGTTGTATCACAATACCACGGCCGTATTCGACGCAGACGGCAGCTACCTGGGCAAGTACCGCAAGATGCATATCCCCGACGACCCGGCTTATTACGAAAAGTTTTATTTCACCCCCGGCGACCTGGGTTATAAAGTGTTCAAAACAAAATTCGCTACCATCGGCGTGCTTATCTGCTGGGACCAATGGTACCCTGAAGCAGCGCGGATCACGTCGCTCATGGGAGCCGAGATATTATTTTATCCCACGGCTATCGGATGGGCCACTTCGCAGGACGAACCAACCAATACGGAACAATACAATGCCTGGCAGACCATCCAGCGCAGCCATGCAGTAGCCAACGGTGTGCACGTGGTAAGCGTGAACCGTGTGGGCCTGGAGCAGGATGGCGCTATGCAATTCTGGGGCGGATCGTTCGTGGCCAATCCGTTTGGCAGCCTGCTGTACAAAGCTTCGCACGACCAGGAAGAAGTAACGGTGGTCACCATCGACACCAAAACCACGGACAACTACCGTACCCACTGGCCGTTCCTGAGAGACCGGCGGATCGACTCGTACCAGCCCATTACGAAACGGTATATCGACGAGGAGTAAGCTGAAAGTTTGAGGCCGATAGTCAGGAAGACAATTTCATAATTTTGCAAAGGCTACTGGTTAGCAGAAGGCTCCACCGGACAATCGAATGCAGCGTTTGGACGATTGCTGGAAAATAGCCCTGCGGTCGGACATCGAAGTGGTCAGCTGCCTGTACCCCGGCAAACGCAGAGGGGTCATCGGCAACAACCAGTTTGAAAGAATATAAGATGTGCGGGAGATACTGGTAAATGATAAATGGATTGAGAAATTCGCTAAAAAAAGTACACAACAGATGATGCACCAGGACCTAAGCAATCTTCGGGACTTACCGTCTAAAAACCCTACCGGCGCTACGCCCAAACAACTGGGCTACTTCTTCCCTGCTGAATTTGCGCCGCATGCCGCTACCTGGCTGAGCTGGCCGCATAAGGAAGCAAGCTGGCCGGGAAAGATCGATGCCATTTATCCATATTATGCTCAATTCGTAAAGGAGCTGGCCAAAGGCGAGATCGTACGTATCAATGTAACAGACGAGGCGATGAAAGCCAGCGCCGTGGCTCACTTGCAAACAGCAGGCGCCGACCTGCAAAAAGTAGAGTTCTTTTTTCATCCCACCAACGATGCCTGGTGCCGCGATCATGGACCGGCCTTCCTGGTCAATCCCGCCGCGGAACAGAAAAAAGTGATCGTGGACTGGGGTTACAATGCCTGGGGTAACAAATATCCTCCCTACGACCTCGATGATGTGATCCCCACCCTGATCGGCCGTCAGTTCGGGCTACCCGTTTTTCATCCGGGCATCGTGATGGAAGGAGGTTCAGTGGAATTTAACGGCAAAGGCACCGTGCTCACGTCCACGGCCTGCCTGCTGAACCCGAACCGCAATCCCCACCTGAACCAGCAGCAGATCGAAGACTACCTGGTACAATATTACGGCATGGAGCAGGTGCTGTGGGTAGACGAAGGCATCATCGGCGACGATACCGATGGCCATATCGACGACACGGTGCGCTTTGTGAATGAAGATACCGTGCTGACCGTGGTGGAAGAGAAAAAAAGCGATGAGAACTATGCGCTGCTGCAGCACAACCTGAAACAATTACAGCAGATGCGGCTGGCCGATGGCCGGCAGCTGAACATTATCGAGCTGCCGATGCCCGATGCCGTGATCTGGGAAGAGCAGCGCCTCCCGGCCTCCTATGCCAACTTTTACATTGCCAACCAGGCCGTGATCGTGCCTACTTACCGCTGCGACAAAGACGATAAAGCGCTGCAGATCATCGCAGACTGCTTTCCCGGCCGGGAAGTAAAGGGCATCGACTCTACCGAGCTGATCTGGGGCCTGGGCAGCTTTCACTGCCTGAGCCAGCAGGAACCGCAGGTCTGATGGGAAAATCATCCCGGCCCGGTGTGGCGGAAACGACGTAACTTGCACAGCTTTTTCAATTTTTTTCAGCATGGTAGACCTGTCCAATTACGATCCCGATCACATCAGCAATCCCAACAACAATATTTTTGGCCTTCCCAGCCATGAAGAAGACGCAAGACTGATCATTGTGCCGGTGCCCTGGGAGGTAACGGTAAGCTATGGCGCCGGTACGGCCCGGGCGCCGGAAGCCATCTGCAAGGCCAGCCTGCAGGTGGACCTTTACGACCCCGAAGTGCCGGAAGGCTGGCAGCAGGGCTATTACATGCGCCCCATCGACCGCAAAGTGCTGATGAAAAGCGACTACCTGCGCAAGGAAGCAGAGCTTTACATTGATTACATATCAAAGGGAGACGATGTAGGCGCCAACCAGTTTATGTGCAAAACCCTGGTGGACGTGAACGAAGGCGCCAAATACCTGAACAACTGGGTATACGATCAGACCAAAGCCCTGCTGGACAGGGGCAAGCTGGTAGCCGTGCTCGGCGGCGACCACAGCACCGCGCTTGGCTTTTTCAAAGCTATTGCCCAGGTACATGGCCAATTCGGCATCCTGCAGATCGATGCGCACTGCGATCTCCGCAAATCGTATGGCGGGTTTCATTATTCGCATGCCAGCGTCATGCACAATGCCCTGAACGAGATACCCGAGATCAGCCGCATAGTCCAGGCCGGGGTGCGCGACTACAGCCGGCTGGAATGGGAATACATTCAAAACAGCAATGGCAGGATAGTAACCTATTTCGACAAGGACATTAAAACCCGCCAGTTTGAAGGCACTATGTGGAAGCAGATCGCGGAAGAGATCGTAAGCCAGCTGCCGGAAAAAGTATTTATCAGCTTCGACATCGACGGGCTTGATCGCAAACTGTGCCCGCATACCGGCACGCCGGTACCCGGCGGGTTTGAAACGGCAGAAGTATTTTACCTCTTCCGCAAAGTGATCGAAAGCGGCCGGAAGATCATCGCCTTCGACCTGAGCGAGGTGGGCACCAGCGATTCGGACTGGAATGCCAATGTAGGTGCAAGGGTATTGTTTAAACTTTGCAACCTGCTGGTCGCCAGTAACAGCTGAACCGCATGAACCAGTTCCGGTTTACCATAAAAGATAAACGGGCCGGCGGCTACAGCCGGATCGCCTCGCTGCTTTTCCTGGTCAATGCCATTGTCTTTTTCATGATGGGATGGGGTACGGCTGTTATTTCCCAAAAGATCGTTCTGTTATCGGTTTCGGTCATCCTGCTGGCCTATGCCCTTTATACCTGGCTTTACAGGAAGAAAAAAGACCGGTCCTACCTGTTGGTGTACCTGCTGCTGACCGCCGTGTGGACGACACAGACACCGTTCTGGTACTTTGGTATTCTTTTCCTGGTGTTGCTGCTGCTGCAGCACAGTATGGACAAGGAACTGGTTATTTCCCTATCGGCCACCGATGTGGTGATTGCCGGGCTGACCAGGCGGAGCTACCCCTGGGCTTCCTTCAACAATATCGTGTTAAAAGACGGGCTGCTTACGCTGGATTTTACCAACGACCGGGTGATCCAGGCCGAGCCGGCAGCAGGCGCCAAAGATTATACGTATTCTGAAAAAGAGTTTAACGAATTTTGCAGGGAGCAATTGAAAAAATGAGCCTGTCACAATCCCCATATATCCTGTACTCCGACGGCAAAGGCAACATCTTTGAAGACGACACGCTATATGTGACCGGCCGGACCGGCTGGGATGCCGTTCCCATACCCGATGATGAGTGGATCGAACTGCCCGACGGCGGATCGCTGTACGAACTGCCCGGCCGCAGGGGCATCGGCATCGATGTAGCGACCGGAGAAATGCGGCTGTGTGAAAAAGGCTGGGCGGTGGCCGCCTTTATCCCCCCGGCACATACCGGCTTCTACCTGGCGGCATATGAAACAGCCCCCGACGCACCTACCCTGCCCCTGTTTTGCTACACGGCAGCAGGCTGGTACAACGACAAGACCTATGTGCCGGCCACCCGCATCGAACCTGATATCCGGCAGGACTGCAGCGGCTACGACCAGCAAAAAGTGGAGACCGGCGTAGCGCAACTACTGAAGGCTTACCCGTACAATCGCCTCGTCAATCACCTGGCCAATAATTGCGCCCTCACCTATCACTGCCCTGCGGCCCGGAATTATTTTTTAGGCCGTTGGGAATGCCCGATTCCTGCTTCGCCGGCCTGCAATGCCAATTGCGTAGGTTGTATTTCGCTGCAACCTGACGAAGAGCCGATCGTTTCCACGCAGGACCGCCTGAAGTTCAAACCCACACCCGAAGAGATCGTGGAATACACGGTGCCCCACCTGGAATCGGCGCCCTACCCGATCGTCAGCTTCGGACAGGGCTGCGAAGGCGAGCCGCTGCTGATGTGGGAAACGATACGCGATGCCATCATTGCCATGCGTAAACACACGCCCAAAGGCAGCATCAACATCAATACCAACGGATCGCGGCCGGACGCGGTAAAAGCCCTCTGCGAGGCCGGGCTTGATTCCATACGTGTCAGCACCAATTCGGCACGCAGGGAAATCTATATGCCCTATTACCGCCCGAATAATTATGATTTCGACGACATTATCGAAAGCCTGAAGGTCGTGCACGGCTATGGCGGCTGGACCTCCATCAACTATTTTGTATTTCCCGGCATGACGGACAGCGAGCAGGAATACGAAGCCCTGCGGAAACTGATCCGGGAAACCGGCCTGAATATGATCCAGTGGCGCAACTTCAACATCGATCCCGACTGGTACCTGGGCAAGATCGGCGTGACCGATACCGGCGACTGCATGGGAGTCAAACAACTGCAGGAAGAGCTTCGCAATGAGTTTCCCCGGCTCAGGTATGGCTATTTCAATCCTCCTATTGAACGGATCAAAGGCAACTTCGAGATCGACTTTGCGCATCACTGAGCTTCAGCAGTAAGGAAAAATGTAAAAAGCAGCATCCCGGGTAGAGATGCTGCTTTTGTTTATGCTGATGTAGAATTTTATTACTGAGGACTTACCACCAGCTGGCCCCTGATTTCCCCGGCCACGTAGGTAGCATTACCTACCGTGTAGTACCAATTGCCGGACAACAGGTCGGTTTCCTGCGCAGCAGTAAGTGTTATATCACCCGTGGCGCTGCCCGTGATGCCCGCCGTGGTAATGGAAACATTGTATTGCGCATCGCCGGTAGCATTGGAACCAATCGCAGCCGGTCCGTAAAAACGAACCGCATTGGCCGCACCCGCCAGGCCTGTCCAGTTGATGGTATACTGAAGATTCCGGTTATTGGTATTGTACGTACCGGTGATACTGGAAGTAGCAGTGGTGGTTACCACCGGCACCACCTGTGCACCGGTTCCGCTGCCGGATACAGCATATACTTCGGTATTGTCGTCGATGGCATCGTCATCTTTGTCGCAGGAGATAACAAACAATGATGCGCTCAGGCACAGGGCGAGCAATGCTCTTTTTGAAACAAATAAAGCTTTCATGAGTACGGGTTTTAAAATGAAAAATCGGATTGCGTTAACGAAATCAAAAACATTACCAAATCCCGAACCCTGTGGAAAACTAGCCTGGTAATAGCAGGTCGCAATGAATACTCCAAAGCAACAAACGCATGTTCAACCTTTTGAACCTGAAGAAATAAGCCCGGTTTTGCAAAATCTTAACAGTAAATCTTGCCTTCCCTGCATCAGTTACCGGTCTTTACTAACGTTAATAACAGGTGTGGAAAAATGGCTATACCCGTTTTCATCGTTCAACTTCTATTTTTGTATGAATAACGTTTACACCATGCCGGCATCCTTTGAAACACGAAAGAACTCGCAGGCAGCAATGATCACGGCGGGATTTGCCGGCCTGTTGCTGCTGCTTATGCTGACCTGGAGCTGGACGATCCCGGCGATCATTCCACCACCGCCTCCCGAGGAGATGCTGGTGGAACTGAACATCGAAGAACCGCTGACCGCCCTGGCCCATGGCGGCGGTGGCGGCGGCCATCCCGTAGAGGCAGGCGGACCGGCCGGTGTGGCGCCCTATTCCCCACCCGATCCCGGCACGCAGGACGACTCCAAAGACATCGAGGAAGACCCGGCTGAAAAGGCCGCCCCGGCCATCCTGAAACCCGACAAGCCAAACCCTAAGGCCCCCAGGGTCAATGAAAATAAATCTCCTGTTACCACACCCAAGCCTGTACCACAGGTACCGGCTCCTCCAAAACCCAAAGCCGTGGTGGGAAAAACGCTCACCGGCAACGGACAGGGCGGCGGAGCAGCAGGCACTTATGACAGGGCAGGTGGTGCTGGTACCGGCTATGGCGCAGGCAATGGCAGTGGCTCAGGTGGTGGCACGGGCTCCGGATCAGGCGGTGGAAACGGACCGGGTATCGGCAGCGGCAACGGCCCCAGCGTCATCAAAGGCGACCGCAGGATCGTCAGCGCCTATGCATTTGAAGGCGACCTGGACAAAGCCACGATCTTAGCCGAGATAAAAGTATCAACCGACGGAACAGGGCAGTTCGTGCAGTTTGCACGGGGCTCCTCTTCTTCCAGCTCCGCTTACCGTTCAGCGATCGTTCAATACCTGCGGCGCATCAAGTTCAACCAATCCGACCACGAATCGGTGGTAACGGTACAATTCAATTTCCGCGTCAACGGTTAAGCATCCCTGATTCATCATATTGCTGCCACATCATCCCGGTGTGGCAGTATTGTTTCCGGCATTCGCTATTTTTGTTTGCATGGAAAGGATCAGCCTGGTAAAAGGCGATATCACTAAAACAGAAGCCGATGCCATCGTGAATGCCGCCAACTCTTCGCTGATGGGCGGAGGCGGTGTGGATGGAGCTATCCACCGTGCCGGCGGGCCTGCCATCCTGGAAGAATGCAGGAAGATCATTGCCCGGCAGGGTTCCTGCGCTACCGGCGAAGCTGTGATCACTACGGCCGGCCGGCTGCCCGCCCGGTTTGTCATTCACACCGTGGGCCCGGTATGGAACCAGGGCAAAAAGAACGAAGCCGGAAAGCTGGCCGCCTGCTATCGCAACAGCCTGCAGCTGGCGGTTGACAACGGCTTACATACCATCGCCTTTCCCAATATCAGCACAGGCATCTATGGCTATCCCAAACAGGAAGCAGCGGCTATCGCCGTACAAACTGTAGCGGCTTTTCTCCGCCGGCAAACGTCCGTCACACAGGTTTTATTTGTGTGCTTCGATGACGAAAACCTTTCCATATACCGGCAGCTGCTCGACAAAACGGATGCCGCATGAAAACAACCTATCCCTTCAGAAGGCCGCTGATCCTGCTGCTGTCGGGCTTCCTGGTCAGGACCATTGCAGCGCTGATGAAAGTCTTACATTGGCCGTATGCCGATCCATTGCTGATTGCCGGCACGGCTGTAATGGCTATCGCCATCATATGGCTTATGGTAAAACTGTTCAAAACAAAAGCAGCATAATATACCCGGGCCTATGGACTACGCGCAAACACTGGACTACCTGCTTACCCGGCTGCCGCTCTTCAGCCGCATCGGCGCTGCTGCCTACAAAGAAGACCTGGACAATACCATCCGGCTCTGCCGCTATCTTGGCGATCCGCACCGGAAGGTGAAGACCGTGCACATCGCCGGCACCAATGGCAAGGGCTCGGTCAGCCATATGCTGGCCGCCATTTTTCAAACCGCCGGCTACAAGACCGGGCTGTATACCTCGCCGCACCTGAAAGATTTCCGCGAACGGATCAAAGTGAACGGCGACATGATCAGCCAGGAGTTTGTCATTGATTTTACCGGGCGGATCAGGCCGGCCATCGACGAGACGGAACCCAGCTTTTTCGAGATCACCGTTGCCATGGCCTTTGATTACTTTGTACAGCAGCAGGTGGATATTGCCATCATCGAAACCGGGCTGGGCGGACGGCTGGACAGCACCAACGTTATCACACCCGAACTTTCGGTGATCACCAATATTGGCTGGGACCATATGAACCTGCTGGGTGACAGCCTGGAAAAGATTGCTGCCGAAAAAGCCGGCATCATTAAACCGGGCATACCGGTAGTGGTGGGCGAAGTGCTGCCTGAAACGCAGCCGGTATTTGAAAAAACAGCGCAGAACAACAAGGCTCCCCTGTTCATAGCCCCGCATCTCTTTCATGCGCTGAACTGGCAATGGGAACAGCAGGAGCTGGTGGTGGAAATAGCACAAGAGCATCATATCGATCACCGCGTATATCACCTTGATCTTACGGGACTGTACCAGGTAAAAAACCTGCCGGTAGTGCTGGCCGCCTGCTCGCAGCTGCAGCAGCGGGGCTGGAACATTGAACCTTACCTGCTCCCGGCATTGAAGCAGGTAAAAAAACTCACCGGCCTGCATGGCCGCTGGGAACTCATCCATCGCCACCCGGACGTGGTACTGGAAGTAGCGCATAACGAAGATGGCATCCGGCAAATGCTGGAGCAGGTGGAAGTAACGGATCACCACGAGCTGCATATCGTGCTGGGCATGGTCAAAGACAAAGACATTGAAAAGGTGCTCCGGCTGCTGCCGGTCAATGCACAGTATTATTTTACACAGGCGGGTATACCCCGTGCCCTTGCTGCAGCGGACCTGCAGCGGCAGGCATTGGCAATGGGCTTAAAAGGCCAACCCTGGCCTGATGTGAACACAGCGCTGAAAGAAGCAAAAGCAAAGGCCGGAGCCCGCGACCTGGTGCTGGTGTGCGGCAGTATTTTCCTTGTAGCAGAAGTAGACCATTAATAAGTCAGCTCACCCAGCTTGCTTAGCCCATAAAGCAGGCAGGTGACGTGCATAGCCTGCAGCAGGCCGTTGGCGCGCAGCAATTGCTTTACCTCATCAATCGTCAACAGCTCCACTTCAATTTCTTCGTTGGCATCCAGGTGCTGCGATGCCACTTTTTTACCTCCCCTGGCGAGGAACATGTGCATCAGGTTGCTGTTGGTAGAGGGGTTGGCCGATATTTTACCGAGGTACTCGAACGAAGTAAAGACATAGCCGGTTTCTTCCAACAATTCACGGGCAATGGCTTCCTCCAGGTTGTTGTCGGTAGGATCCACGCAACCGCCGGGTATCTCCAGGCATGTTTCGCCCAGTGCGTGGCGGTATTGCCGCTCCATGATCACCTTGCCGTCTTCGGTAAGGGCCAGCGCCGTCACCCAGGCAGGAAACTCATATACATAGTAAGGCGAGATGATCCTGCCATCAGGCGCTTCGCAGGTATCCCTCCGCACTTTGAACCACAGGTCGCTGAAGAGCTCTTCGGATGACAGGGTTTTCCATTTCAGGTCTTTCATCATTGTGCGTATTGCATTACCATTTCATCCTTTCGCGCAGCGCCGTGATATGCGCCACATGATGGCGGCCATGCCAGGCATACATGCCCAGCAGGAACCACAGGCGCAGCGTCTTTTTATGCTCGGGGTGAAAGACGGTACGGTTGTTCCACTCTTCGTCCTTTACGTACTTGAGCGCTTCGTGCCAGCGGGCATGCAGGGCGTGCAGCAGCGTGAGCGAGATATTGACGGGCAGCTTTTGCACGTCGTTCATATCCGCCCACAATTTTTCCTCGTAAGGTTTGATGGTAGGATTATCTTCCGTCAGTGCCAGCTTGAAGCGGCAATAGGCATTGATATGGCTGTCGGCCACATGGTGCACCAGCTGGTGCACGGTCCATCCACCCTCCCGGTAAGGCGTCTGCAGCTGCGGCTCGTCCAGGTTGAGCACCGCATTCTCCAGCGCCAGGGGGAGAAATTTAATATCGGCCAGCCATTCCACCTTGGTGCCAATGGAAAAAGGTTGGGGCTCGTACTTGCCTATCGGGTACCGGAGGTCGGTCGTTGCCATAGGTTCTGTTTATTTGATGAT
>JBEVLT010000119.1:0-4150 GCA_040509055.1 Chitinophagaceae bacterium | reverse complement strand
AATATCCTGGCGTAACCAAAAAATTCAAACTCAAAAAAAAAATAGCTATGACACAAGTAAAATTCACCCGCCTTCCGTTCGAAAAAAGCTTTAACAATTTCGTTGATGACCTTTTCTCCGATCTGCCCGTCCTGTATAAAAGCAACCAGGAGTGGAAAGGTTTCGTACCGGTAAACATTCATGAAAGTGCGAATGCCTACAGCGTTGAAGTGGTAGCGCCTGGTTTTGACAAGCAGGATTTTAAGATCAATGTGGATCAGAACATACTGACTGTATCTGCGGAAAAGAAAAACGAGGCCAAAGAAAATACACCGAAGGAAATCCGCAGGGAGTACAATTACCGTTCATTCAAAAGATCTTTTACACTCGACGAAAAAACTGATGCGGCCGGCATCGAAGCAAAATATGTTAATGGTGTTTTAACATTAAACCTTCCGAAGAAGGAAGAAGTCAAAACATCAGCAAAAGAAATTACAATCCAGTAATAAAAAGCTTTCTCATAAGCAGTTGGTTTTGGTTTACACCCCGTCGTTTCCACGATGGGGTTTTTTATTTTGCTGTTCGCCTGCTTCAGCTGAAATCCGGTAAGTTTGCAGAAGTGCTACATGCTATGATAAAAAAGATCGTTCTACTTTTTGTAATCAGTATTTTCTTTTCGGGAATGGCCAACAGCCAGGTGGAACCCGATACCCTCATCGCCCCTGCTCCCGCCCTCGATACCTCGCTGCGGATCGTGAACCTCAATCCTTATTTTACCCTTCATGTGGATTCCATGCTGTCGTACCAGCTGGCCATCAACCACGATGAAAGCCGGTATTACTGGTTTCTCAAAAACTCGCCGGTGGGCCTGAAGATCAACAAGGATAACGGGTTGCTCACCTTCAAAGCGGAGAAATCCTATTTTCTTTCCGGCAAGCTGAAATACGATGTGGAATATTCCGTAAAGATCGGGGTGCAGAACCTTTCCGATCCCAAAGACCGGGTGGATACCAGCTTCACGCTGGTGTTTTACAATACAGAGGTGCTGCAGCCGAAGGTAAAGCCGACGATAGGCGGTACCCTGATGATCGAGGAAGGAGAAACCGTTTCTTTCAAAGTGCAGTGCGAGGCCGGCAATTTCCCGATCGACGATATCCTGTTTACCAGCAATGTGCCGATCCACGATTTCACATTGGTCAAGCATTGCGACGACGATTTTACCTGGACGCCTGCTTTCGATTTCGTGAAAGAGACCGACTCTGCCCGGGTCAGGATCGTCACGCTTTCTTTTATCGGTAATACACGTTTCCGCGTCAGGGATACCGCCGTGGTGCGCATCGTTGTAAAGGATGCGCTGAACTACCCCGTGGCCCGGCAGGAATACGATATGGTGGTGGCCAACATCCGCAATTACCTGCTGCGGCTGAAATTTACTTTTTTGCAGCTGGATAAAAAGATGAAGAAAACGAAGACCGCCCGCACCTCCTTCGATCTTACTTCCGCTACCACGGCCTTATCGGGCACCATTCTGTCTACCACCGGCGGCGAGTCCGGGCAAACGGCCGGTAAGATCCTGCCCAGCGTGGGCATAGCGCTGGTACCGGTGAAGGAGGCCACAGCGCCCAACAAAGTGGTGGAGCAAAACCAGGCTTCCCTGATCCGTTCTTCCATCAAGCGGCTGGAGTACATGCTCTACGACTATACCCTGGTCGGCGACAAAGACCCGGCAATCACCGGTAAGATCACCAAGCTGAAAGAAGAGCTGAAGCAAAGCCAGATGCAGCTGATCGATGTGCCGCTGGATATCACCAACAACATGACCGAAGAAGAGCTGAACAACTACTTCAACAGCCCGAAGGTGAATAAGAAGTACAGGTTGACGGGGAAGTAAAGACCAGGTTTAAAAGTTGAAGAGGCTAAAAGTTTAGCGTTTCGGGCCCTCCAAAACAATAGAAATCCTTCAGCCTGCAAGGCAACAGTAAACCTTAAACTTTAAACACTACAGGCACCCGTCTCTTCGGCGCGTATCGATCAGATACTGGATTTTCCATACGCCATTGAAGCGGACCAGCTGGAAGGAATTGACGCCGCAGTGGCTGAACTGCCCGTTGTAATAAAACTGGTATGGCGTCCAGGCAATGGCCATCGGACCATCGATCTTCACGGTTTCAAACCGGATCCGCTCGTCGGCGGAATCTTTTTTCAGTTTTCCTACTACTGCTGCAAAATCAGCCAGGCCTTCGCTCCGAATGATAGTCTTCCCTTCTTTGTTGCGGGCAATCGTTTGCAGGATAGCGCTGTCGGCAAAGGTGGTTTTGAACAGGGCCGCATCGCCGGTGCGCATGGCGGTAAACAGGGTGTTGATCACTGCTTTTACAGAATCTTCGGCTGTTTGTGCCCGGATGGGGCCGGCTGCACACAATGTTGTTAACAGGATGAAAAAATAACGCATCTTAACAGAGTTTATATTCTTTTGGACGCACAATTGTCGTCTCTAAAAATAAAAGCATTCCGTTATGAAAAAAGCAAGAATTGTACAGGCGGCAGCCCTGGTCCTTTTCGTGGCGGTACTCACGGGCTGTACCACCAGCCGCGACTACCGATCCTACCCTCCCCCGCCGCCGCGTGCTTCGGTGTCGCTGATCCTGAATGCCGGCCCTGGCATGGCGATCAGCCGGTATCCCGATGGCCGCTATTATTACCGCGGGGCTAACGGGTATATGTACTGGCGTGGAAATGATAACCGGTATTACCTCGACAGGCGGTATATGAACAGGGGCTACTACCAGCACCAGCAGTATCATGACTGGCGCCGCTACCACGGCCGGAGACGGTAAGTGGAAAGAAATGCCGGATCAACCTGTAAGGCGATCGTTCCTGCTTAGCGGACGGGCCTTACAGGTTTTTTATTTTACATATCCCAGTATCTTCAGCATGCTTTGGGCCGTCTGCTCTTTGGCATACACCCAGTCCACCAGCTTGCCGTTCTTATCATAGCCCACGATCACGTGCTTGGGCGAAGGGATCAGGCAGTGCTTGATGCCCCCGTAGCCGCTGATCTGGTCCTGGTAGGCGCCGGTATGGAAAAAGCCGAGGTACAAAGGTTCGCCGTTGGCTTTGGGCAGGAACACTTCGTTGATATGTTCTTCGGAGTCGTAATAGTCGTGGCTGTCGCAGGTGATGCCGCCGAGCACCACGCGCTGGTACTCCGCATCCCATTTGTTGATGGGCAGCAGCAGGAAGCGCTCGCCGATGCCCCAGGTGTCGGGCAGCGTGGTGATGAAAGAGGAGTCGATCATGTACCAGTTTTCCCGGTCGTTCTGGTTCTTTTCGCCGATCACGCTGTAGATATGCGCCATGCTCTCGCCTACGGTGAAGCTGCCAAACTCCGTGAAGATGTTCGGCATGGGTACCTTGGCTTTTTTGCAGGCTACCTTGATATTGCGCACGATCTCGTGGATCATGAACTGGTAGTCGTAGTTGAACCCGAGCGAATGCTTGATGGGAAAACCGCCGCCGATATTGATGGAGTCCAGCTCGGGGCAGATTTTCTTCAGCTGGCAGTACAGGTTGATGATCTTGTTCAGCTCGCTCCAGTAATAGACATCGTCCTTGATGCCTTTGTTCAGGAAGATGTGTAGCATCTTCAGCTGGAACTTGCTTTCATATCCTTCGATGCGGTCTACGTAGAACTCCAGGATATCTTTGGCCCGGATCCCCAGCCGCGAGGTATAGAACGGGAAGGTGGGTTCTTCCTCGGCTGCTACCCGGATGCCCAGTTTGAACGGCACTTTTACCGTTTTGGCATATTCCTTCAGCTCATCCTTGTTGTCCAGCACGGGTATCACGTTGCTGAAGCCGGAGTTGATCAGGCTGGCAATGCGGCGGGTATAGCCTTTTTGCTTGAACCCGTTGCAGATGATATGGATGTCCTTGGTGATCTTCTTTTTTTCGTACAGCTTTTTGATGATCTCGATATCGTAGGCATACGAGGTTTCCAGGTGGATCTCGTTTTTCAGCGCCTCTTCCACCACGAAGCTGAAATGCGAGCTCTTGGTGCAGTAGCAATAAAAATATTTCCCCTCGTACTTGTGCCGTTTGAAGGCGTTGGCAAACATCTGCTTGGCCTTTTGTATCTGCATACCGATCTTGGGCAGGTAGGTCAGCTTCA
>JBEVLT010000118.1:0-21022 GCA_040509055.1 Chitinophagaceae bacterium | reverse complement strand
AGTATTTAAAAATTGTAATCTATGCTCTATTAAGATTAGTACTATTTCTTTATTCCAGTTGTTTCCCAATAGTAAAAAGTAGCTTATCCAGCTTGTAGCGAAACTCCTCTTTTTCCTGTTCTGTGATACGCTGCAAGATTATTTTAAACCAATTTCGATATTCATCAATCATTTTCTGATCAGAAGTTTTAAAAACAGTCTTTCTTGGTACCTTTTTACGCCCTGTTGCTTCACAAAAAGCCCGCAACACATGCTGATCAACAATGGGTTCAGTGGGATCAGCAAGATGTCTTCCGAACTGATTGAATATAATCCCGAATTCTGATTCAGATTTTTTTATTCCAACAATTCCGTCCACAATAGGCTGTACACGGAATATCTGCCCGTTCTTCCATAGTACAGCCAGTAAAAACTTTTCAAAGGGCGTGAATTCAGCCTCTCTTTCCAGGTTGATTGTATGGTCTTCATTTAAAAAGCGATTTTCTTTCAATTGCTGTACCTGCTGTGGTTTAATTTGAAGGTCAAACCTTGGATATTTATGCTCAAACTCTTTTATGGTTTTCGAAATAGTACTATCTGAAGCAATAATCCCGTTTAGCTCAGACAAGGATGTGGCCTTCTCCGCTTTTTCAAATAATTCTCTCATTTAGTTAAGGTGAAATGGTTTATGATAATTCTTTCTGTTCATAAGTTACTCTGTTTAGTATTGGGTATGAAAATTTTTCTTTGCCAATCGTTCCCGGTTTCAAAAAAACAACTCATTTTCGCAGCGCCTCACCGTTATCCCCTCTGTTGTAAGTTTCCCCGTTCAACCAGGCTTCCAGGCTATAGCTACCCGGCTCACGAACAGGTTCTTAAACCGGAACTGTAAATCAAAAAATGTCAACAGCATGCCTGCTTCGCCGCCTGCTACGTTCAGCCTGGAACTGACCGTGGAATTTATCAATGCCTGCAAAAACCTGAACATCGATCCGCAAACGGCATTGCAGCAACTGATCGATCAGCTATCGGTCTATGTGCATTTTACCACGGCCGACCATACGCGTCGCTCCATGGCCTCTTCCATCTTCAAAGCGTATATCGCCCGGCGCGCCACCACGCCACCTCCTGATGCGGCCCGGGAGCTGCATATCCGTTGCATCCGGCAACTGGTGCACCTGATCCGTTCCGGCCTGCGCCTGCAGCGAAAAGAAGAGCTGTACCGGAAGCTGGCCGATGACTGGTATGCTGAACTGATTAAAACGAAGCAAACATGCAACCGACCGTCCAACTGACCCTGACCCGCGACCTTTTCATTCTGTGCTGCCTGTTCCAGTGCACACCGGAAGAAGTGCTGCAGTTTTACATGCAGCAGGTAGGCCGGGTCAGGCCGGGTAATGGGGAAGATGAAGCTACCCGGCTGGCCATCGCATTCCTGATCAGCTGTGGCGCCAAGTAAGGTATGCAGCGAAGCCGGCCTGCATCAGTCCGATTCAGCCTTTCTGCGGAATTTTTCATCGAAAAGGAACATCCCGGCAATTATTGGCATTACATACGCCTCGTTTGCCGGTAGGATATGGCCTGAGAAACGGGTTCCGAAAAAGGAGATCAGGGTATCGGCACTGGTCATATCGAATCGGTACAACTTCCAGGTATGTACCTTCAGCAATTTTCGTTGATCGGTCATTTCTGTTAATGTATACTCGGGCCCGTCTGTAAAACTGATGGTACAGTCCATGAAAGCAGATTGCCAGGCAGGAAACGTAAATACCGGGATCGACTACCTTATTGATCTCTTTCAAAAAGATCGGGCCCATCTCTTTCTTTTCGAAGACGAACATCGGGACGCCGGTTTATTTCTTTTCCCGGATAGCCTTGAACTCCGACCCGTCTTTCCATTCCGGCCATTTATCGGTAAAGGCCAGCTGCCTGCCTACCTGGAACAGCAGTTTCAGGTCTTCGATGGCACCGTCCAGCACCCAGGTGGCATCGTATTCGTCGGAAGGGCGGTGGTAATTCTTTTCCGTGTAGGCATCTCTTATTTTTTTGCCATACGTGCTGTCTTTGCCGGTCACTTCAATGCCGCTGCTCGTATACAGGGCAGGAATGCCTGCTTTGGCAAAGTTGAAATGGTCGGACCGGTAATAAGAGCCTGCTTCGGGATGTGCTTCAAACGAAATAGTACGTCCTGCTTTGGTGGCTTCATGACGCAGGTAGTCTTCCAGTTCGTTCTGTCCCTGTCCCACCACGATGATGTCTTTGGTTTTGCCATACCAGTTCAGCCCGTCCATGTTGATGTTGGCGAGGGTTTTGGCCGCCGGGTACACCGGGTTTTGCGCATACCAGGCCGAGCCCCACAGTCCCTGCTCTTCGGCGGTTACCGACAGGAACACGATGGTCCGTTCCGGCTGGGTGTGCATGCTTTTGAAGGCGCGGGCCAGCTCCAGCAGTCCTGCCGTGGCGCTGGCGTTATCGAGGGCGCCGTTGTAAATGGAGTCGCCGGTCTCATCGGGTTTGCCGATGCCCAGGTGGTCCCAGTGCGCGGTATAGATGATCGTTTCCTCCGGGTATTTGGTACCCGTGATCTTACCGATCACGTTATGCGATTTATTGTACTCTGCTTTGATGCGCATGCTTACCGACAGCTGTAGCCCGAGCGGGGCGCCTTTAAAATCCCGGCGGTCGGCCTGCGCCAGTAATGAGCTGTCTTTACCCGCTGCAGCCAGCAGTTTTTTGGCGGCAGGGGCCGATACCCAACCGATCACATCACAAAGCGTTTCCTGCTTGCCGCGGTTGTCCAGCCGCAGCCGCGACCCGTTCCAGTTGTTCTGCACCACGGTGAAGGGATAGCTGGCGGCTTCGGTATTGTGAACGATCAGGCAGCCTTTGGCGCCCTGCCGGGCTGCTTCTTCAAACTTGTAGGTCCAGCGGCCGTAGTAGGTCATCGTTTTTCCTTTGAACAGCGAGGTGTCGTGTGCATTGAAGCCCGGATCGTTCACCAGCACCAGCACTACTTTGCCTTTTACATCCAGCCCGGCATAATCGTTCCAGTTGTATTCCGGCGCCACTACACCATAGCCGGCAAAGACCAGTTCGGTTTTATCCAGCGCAAGAACGGAATCCGTTTTGTCGGTCCAGATCACGTAATCGTCAAAACCGGTAAGTGAAAAATTTCCATGCGCCGACGTTACCTGCAGCTGCGGCGCTGCCTGTGTGCTGATGCGTACCATGGGCACTTCCTGGAAATAACTGTTGCCGTTGCCGGGCTCCAGCCCTGCTGCGGCAAATTGCTGCTCCAGGTAGTGGATCGTTTTGGTCTCGCCGCCGGTAAAAGGTTTGCGGCCGGCAAATTCATCCGAGGCCAGCGTTTGAATATGGCTGGCCAGGCTGTCGGCGCTGAAGGCGGCAAGCCCGTCCGTATCAGCGGTTTTTTGTTCACCACCACATGCTGCGAGCAGAAAGGCAGCAAGCGCTGCCGGTAACAGGGTTTTGTACATAGCAATAATTGAGTGCAAAAGATAATGATAAAACGGCAAGCAGGCGGGCTTATGCTATTGCCCGCAAACAATACCGGTGCCGGGTTGTTAACCAGCAGCCACCTGAACTGTATTTTTACTTATCTTGACATACCATGATCCAGGATAACCTGCTGCTTGTTTTATCGCTGTTGTTCACCATCACCATGCTGACCATGCTCAGCAGCAAGCTGAAGATCGCTTACCCGATCTTCCTGGTCATCGGCGGGCTGCTGATCAGCCTGATCCCGGGCATTCCCTCCATCGTGCTGCACCCTGACCTTGTGTTTCTCATCTTCCTGCCGCCCCTGCTGTATGCTGCCGCCTGGAATACGTCGTGGAACGACTTTTGGGCCATGCGGCGCCCCATCAGCCTGCTGGCCTTCGGGCTGGTGATCTTTACTTCGGCTGCTGTGGCCATTGTATCGCATGCTATCATCCCCGGTTTTCCGCTGGCCTTCGGCTTCCTGCTGGGCGGCATCATATCCCCGCCGGATGCTATTGCTGCCACTTCGGTGCTGCAGGGGCTGCGGGTGCCCAAGCGGGTGGTGACGATACTGGAAGGCGAAAGTCTGGTGAACGATGCATCGAGCCTGATCGTGTTCCGGTTTGCCCTGGCGGCCATCCTCACCGGGCAGTTTCATTTTTGGGAAGCCACTAAATCGTTCGGGCTGGTCGTATTCATGGGCATCCTGATCGGCCTGGCCATCGCGCATATCGTGTATGCCATCCACCGTTTTTTTCCCACCACGCCGGTGATCGATGCGGCCATTACGCTCATCACGCCCTACATCATGTACATCACGGCGGAGCATTTTCATTTTTCCGGCGTGCTGTCGGTCGTCACCGGCGGCCTGTTCCTGACATTCCGTTCGCAGGAGCTGTTCAGCTACGAATCGCGCCTGCAGGTGGTGGGGCTATGGGAAACGCTGGTATTCCTGCTAAACGGGTTTGTGTTTATCCTGATCGGGCTGCAGCTGCCTGCGATCGTGGCCGGGCTGGGCAACTATTCCATTGGCCAGGCTATCCTGTATGCCATCATCATCAGTGTGCTCACCATCCTCATCCGGGTGATCTGGGTGTTTCCCGGCGCGTATATCCCGCGCTACCTGTTTAAAAAGATACGGGACCGCGAACCCAATCCCGGCTGGCAATCGGTGTTGCTGGTGGCCTGGAGCGGCATGCGGGGCGTGGTATCGCTGGCCTCTGCGCTGGCCATACCGCTTACGCTATCCGGCGGCGAAAGCTTCCCGCACCGCAACCTTATTTTGTTCATCACCTTTGTCGTCATCCTGTTCACGCTTGTGCTGCAGGGGCTGAGCCTGCAGCCGCTGATCCGGTTTTTAAAGATCGGGACAAACGAAAAGGAATCGGAAAAAACACAGTCGCTGGCGCTGCGCGTGCAGCTGGCCGAAGCAGTGCTGGCCTACCTCGATACCAACTACCAGGACGAGATCGAACAGAATGAGACCTATAAACGGGTACGCGACCGCTATGAACGCATGATCGAAGTGGCGCGCAAAAAGCTGGAACAGGAAGAGGCGGAAGACGAGGCGATGTCCTTTCTGCCGCGCTACCGCCAGATGCTGGTGGAGATCGTAGAAGTGCGGCGCAGGGAGCTGAACCGCTTTCGCCATGCCAATGAATACAACGAAGAGCTGATCCGTGAACGGGAGTGGGAGCTGGACCTGGAGGAAGCAAGGCTGAGAAATTAGCGGGCCGGCGGTTGTAGTTGGTTGCGCTTTATTAAGAAGAGTTCGTGCCGGGGTGAAAAAGAAAAGAGAGTAACAGCACGATGGACGGTCACCTTACCTGGTTGCTGTTTTATTCCTGCTTTCATAACAGTTGAACTGCGTGCAACAGCATTTCACCGGGACGCCGGTGCAGTTGGCCGGATAGTCCTGCTCCGGCCGGCTGCATCCTGCTATCTTGTATGCATGGACCAAACCAACCGCTACCGGATCAATGGCCGGTATATGGCTGCTGCGCTTGTGGCCGTACCTGCCACCTGGCTGCTTCATGAAGGGTGTCATTGGATCGCAGGCTCCGCCCTGGGATACGATATGCACATGACGCTGAATGCTGCTTACCCGGCGTCCAGCCGGTTTCGTACGGGCCGGGAGGAACAACTGGTGAGCGCTGCCGGGCCATTGGTTACGCTGCTGCAGGCGGTGCTGGTTTTTATGCTCATGCGGCAGCGCAGCAGGTACCTGCTCTATCCTTTGTTGTTTACCTGTTTTTACATGCGCGTGCTGGCCGGGGTGATGAGCCTCATTCATCCCAATGATGAAGCGAGGGTCAGCCAGTGGCTCGGCATTGGCACATTTACGCTGCCGGTCATTGTTGCCACGCTGCTGTTTATATTCTTGTATAAAACAACGCGGCAGTACGGCTTTCCTGCAAAGCTCGTTGTCATCACCACCCTGCTGGTCATGCTCCTGTCTTCCGCCCTTATCCTGGCCGACCGGTTTGTTCACATCCGCCTGCTGTAATACAATGAGAAAATTTGGTATACTGACATCTGTTATTTTCCTGTCTGTTGTGGCAGCCGGGCTCTATGGCATTCTGCATGATCAGCTTACCTATTCCCTGTCGCCGGAGTATTTTACCAAATTCAAATACCGGCAGGTTGGTTTTGATCCGCAACGGTTCGGTGGGCACCGGTCTGCCGTGGCCGTGATCGGTTTCCTGGCCACCTGGTGGGCCGGTCTGTGCACCGGCATGGTGCTGGGACTGGTGGCCCTGATCTTTCCCGATCACCGCAGCATGCGCCGGGCACTTACCACAGCGCTTGCCATCGTGTTTATAACGGCGGTGCTGTTTGGGATAGCCGGGTTCCTGTGGGGACGGTACTGGCTGGTCGTGACCGGGGTGGACTGGTGGCTGCCTCCTGACCTGCTGGACCGCAACCGGTTCATCATCGTTGGCGCCATTCATCATTGCAGCTACCTGGGTGGCGCGGCCGGCCTGTTGATAGGTATCGTTTACCTGTGCAGGAGAAACTACCTGCTCCGGATGCAGCCGAAACGCGCATAACACGAAATCGGGCCGGCAATGCAAAAAACAGGGACCGGTTGCAACCGGGCGCCGGGCGCACCTGTCTTGTCCCGGTAACCCCATCCATATGCGCTACCTGTTTTTACTGCTGCTCCCTGCTTCCTGCCTGGCGCAGGATCCTTATTCCATCCATGATCTTAAAGCGGGTAAGTTCAAAGAAGACAGCAGCTACATTTATACGCTGCCGTTTGCCAACAGGAAGAAAGTCTTTCTTATCCAGGCCTATGAAAGCAAAATGAGCCATCGCGGCGAGCGGGCGCTCGATTTCAAGGTGAAGAAGCGGACGCGGATCTGCGCGGCCCGGAGCGGTGTAGTGATCGCCGCACGTGAAGACTCGCGCAATGGCGGCCTGAAACCCGAACACCTTTCCGACGGCAACTATGTTTCCATCCGGCATGAGGACGGCTCGGTGGCCCACTACTGGCACCTGCAGCAGGAGGGAGTGATGGTCAGTACCGGCGATTCGGTAAAGACCGGTCAATGGATCGGGCTGAGCGGCAATACCGGCTATTCCGCCTTCCCGCATCTTCACTTCGAAGTGCAGGGCTATGATGCTGCCGGCAACTATACACAGCTGGCCACGCGGTTCCGGACCCGCAGGGGCGTTCGCTACCTGCGGCCAGGCCGGTTTTACCGGGCCGTGCATTGACCCGTTTCGTTTTACAACAATTTTCACAGCAGCGGCAGGAGATCGCTTCGCTTTTTTCCATTGCTTTATGCAATCCGGGCAGCAGTACATCTTACTGCTGTGATAAAACCAATTGTTATGACAAGGCCCGCCCTCTTCTGCCTGCTGGCCGCAGGCCTGGTATTTTCCTGCGCACAGGTAAAAAAAGCACACCGTTACCCGCCATTGCCCAGTGCCATCCCGGTGCTGCGTATTTCCGGCGATACCACGGCTGCTGCGTTGAAGATCTCTTCACTGTCCATCGATGTGACGGTAGCCGCCAACATCGCTACTACCACCTTCGACATCAGTTTTTATAACCCCAACAACCGGGTACTGGAAGGGGAATTTGATTTTCCCCTGGCCGATGGCCAGCGCATTACCCGCTATGCGCTGGGCGTGAACGGCGCCCTGCGCGAAGGGGTGGTAGTGGAAAAAGCCAAAGCCCGGGTAGCTTTTGAAAATACCGTGCGCCGGACCATAGACCCGGGACTGGTGGAAAAAACAAAAGGCAATAATTTCCGGACGCGGATTTACCCGCTTCCTGCAAAGGGCTATAAAAGAATAGTGATCGCCATCGAACAGACCCTGGAGCAGCAAAGCAAAGACCTGCTGTACCAGCTGCCGCTGTATGCGCAGGAACTGATCGATAGCTTTTCGCTGAAAACAACCGTGATCAAAAGTGCAGAGCAGCCGCAGCTGGAACCCAATACCCTGGCCAACTTCCAGTTCCGGCAATGGAAGAATGCGTTTGTGGCCGAACATCACCAGCGACGGTTCAGGGCCGGCCAGACCATTGCTTTTTCCATTCCGGGCACTGGTGATAACGAAGACGTCGTGCTGACGGAAAATGCGGGCCGTGATACCTACTTCTATGTGAACAGCCGGGTGGAGCCGCAGTTCAATAAAAAGAACAAGCCGGCATCTATCGGCGTGTTCTGGGATGTATCGGCTTCCGGCGACAAAAGGGACCTGGCAAAAGAAACAGCACTCCTGCAGCAATATCTTTCCGGGCTGGGTGATGCAGCGGTGTCGCTGATCCCCTTTCATATTTCTGCACAGCCACAGGAAGATTTTGCGATCCGGGGCGGCGATGCCGCCAGTCTGGTCAGCCGGCTGAAGACATTGGTGTATGACGGCGGCACGCAACTCGGTGCTATCGACCTCAACCAATACCGGTTTGACGAGGTGCTGCTGTTTTCTGACGGGCTCTCCACTTTTGGCCGGCACGATCTGCATGCCGGGTCTATGCCGGTAACGACCATTACATCTTCTCCTTCGGCCGATTATGCGTACCTGAAATTTATTGCGCAGCAAACACATGGTTCGTTTATCGACCTGGGCCGGCAGGAAACTGCTTCGGCGCTGGCAGCCTTGCAGGGCCAGGCGTTGCAGGTGATCAACCTGGTGTACGACCCGGCCGTGATCGAAGACATGGTGGTGCAGGCCACACCGGTAGGGCATACCGGGCTGTCCTTTGCCGGCAAGCTCAACGCATCCGCTGCCGTGGTAAGGGCTGAACTGGGTTTTGGCAACCAGGTCACGATGACCAAAACCATTACCATTACCAGGAGCAACGAAAGCGATTACGGCCAGGTAAAGCGCATCTGGGCCGGCCTGGCCATCGACCGGCTGGAACTGGAATACGAAAAGAACAAGACCGAGATCACACGGCTGGGCAAGGCGTTTTCCATCGTCACGCAAAATACCTCGCTGCTGGTGCTGGACCGGGTGGAGGATTATGTGCAATATGAAATAACGCCGCCGGCCGAACTGCAGAAAGAATATTTTTCCCTGCTCCGGGAAAAACAAAAGACCAGACAGGATGAAAAAGCTACAGCCTTCAACGAAGCGCTGGCAGCCATGACGCAGCTGAAGGAGTGGTGGAATACGGATTATTCAGAAAGACAACAGGCGACTGTTCCTGTTGTTATCGCAGATTCTATCGGGATGGCAGATTCCGCTGTTGCCGTACGAAACCCTTTGATGCAATATAATGCAGCCTATGAAAACCTGGAAATAGCAGGAGTGAGCCCGGATTCTTTTTCAGTTGGTGCAGGTGATACAAGAAGTGTCAGAATGATGTCACCATCTGCGGGTACCAATATTGCTGCCAACAGGGTATCCTTACAGGATGGATATTTTTTTGGAGTAGAGGCGGATGGCAGGGCCGATGGATATGATAAAGACAAGGAAGAAGAGCTGTTTTCCGCAAAGTCTTCCATCAGGCTGAACGAATGGAAACCCGATGCCCCGTACCTGGCGGCGCTGGAGAAAGCCGCTCCTGCTGAACGGATCAGCATATACCGGTCATTGAAAAAGCAATACCCCGATCAGCCGTCTTTCTTTGCCGATGTGGCGCGTTTCTTCCTGGAGCATGGCGACAAGCCCGCCGGCCTGCTCGTGTTGTCGAACATCTGCGAAATGAAGCTGGAGAATGCAGAGCTGCTGCGGCTGGTGGCCAACCAGCTGCTGGACGCCGGTGAAAAAGAGCTGGCCGTGGAAACCCTTCGCGAAGTACTAAAGATCCGCGAAGAAGAACCGCAATCCTACCGCGACCTGGCGCTGGCCTGCAATGAAACCGGCCGGCACGACGAGGCGCTGGAGTTGTTGTATAAACTGGTGCTCGGTACCTGGGACGGCCGCTTCGGCGATGTAAAGGCCATTGCCCTGAACGAGCTGAATGCCATCGCCAGCGCGCATGCAGGCCGGGTAAATATATCGGCCGTCGATCCGCGGTTTATCTATGCCATGCCGGTAGATGTGCGCATCGTGGTGGGGTGGAATACCGACAATTCGGATATCGACCTGTGGGTGACCGACCCGCGTAAAGAAAAATGTTTTTACGAGCACAAGGAAACCTCGATCGGCGGCAAGCTCTCGTCCGACGTGACGCAGGGCTACGGGCCGGAAGAGTTTTGCCTCAGAAAAGCAAGGAATGGCAACTATACCGTAGAGGTGAACCTGTACGGCGACAGCCGGCAGACACTGGGAGGCCCGATCGCCATCCGGGCCGACCTGTACACCGACTTTGGCCGGCCCACCCAGCAAAAAAAGACGGTCAACCTGCGGGTGACGAGCAACAAAGAAGTGATCAATATCGGTTCGCTGAAGTTTGGCAGCTGAGATCAGAGCCGTTCGGGGTGCCTTACCGTACGCTCATTTTGCACGTTGCCGGTATTGAGCGTAGCGGCGGGTTCAAACAGCATCACCTGTACTTCTTCCGCCGCTACGGGCCGGTGCTCCACCCCGCGTGGCACCACCAGGAATTCACCTTCGTGTATGGTGATGGTCTTATCGCGAAGCTGCATATCAAAACTGCCTTTGACCACATAGAACAGCTCATCTTCATCATCATGGTGATGCCATACAAATTCACCCCTGAACTTTACCAGTTTCACCTGCTGCCCGTTCAGCTCCCCTACTACTTTCGGGCTGAAGTGATCGGTAAACAACGAGAGTTTTTCTGCAAGGTTTATTTTTTCCATGTGAGGAAGATACAACCAAACGACAAAGAAAATGAGCAGGCCCTGGTTACAGCTGCATCCTCAGCAGGCCTGGAATAAATAGCCAATCCTGACAGCCATGGCTGAATAAGATCAGGTCTTTTTATAATTTATTACCCGGGCTTCCGGACCCGGAAGCAGTAAAAAAATAAGCTGGCTTTAGCCACAGATACGTAGCGAAGAAGTGGTTTACTGCCTGTATATATCCCTTCTCTTCTGTCTTTATCCGGGTGGTGCAACCGGTTCCTGTTTTATTCGTTATTATTGAATGACATTTGCGCCCATGAAACGGTTGGCCTTCTTTTCCATCTGGTTAATTCTATTATACAGCTGCTCGGTGAGCAGGAATCCCCTGCGCCGGGAAGTCAAACTGCTGCAAAAGGGAGTGATCAAAGACGATACGAGCTATGTGTATACCCTGCCTTTTGAAGAAGGCGGGCGGTATTTCCTGGTACAGGGTTATTTCAGCCGTTTCTCGCACAAGGAGCGGGCGGCTTTGGATTTTAAAATGAAACGTGGCACCCGCATCTGTGCAGCACGCGGTGGCGTGGTGGTGCGTGCGAAAGAAGATGGAGACCGTGGCGGCTGGAACCGCAAGTACCGGCCTTATGGCAATAATATCGTGATCCAGCATGCCGATGGATCGCGGGCCGGCTACTGGCACCTGCAAAAAGACGGCGCACTGGTCAGCGTGGGCGATACCGTACAGCAGGGACAGGTGATCGGGCTGAGCGGCAAGACCGGCTATGCGGCGCTGCCGCACCTGCATTTCCTGGTATGGACCTTTGATGAAAGGGGCCAATGGAAACAAGTGCCCACCCGCTTCCAAACCAGCAAGGGTATCCGCTACCTGCGCTCCTGGAAGAAATACCGCCGCCCCAACTCATCCTGATTTATTTTTGAAAAAAACACCGGGTTTTGACGATACAGGAGATCTGCGAACGGTTCATTGAAGGCATGAAGCATACTTCCTGGCTGGAATATATGGCCGTATTTTCCGGCATCGCCAGCGTATGGTTCAGCCGCATCGAAAGCGTACTTACTTATCCCGTGGGCCTGGTCAATACCACGTTTTATATCTACCTCAGCTTTGCCTATCACCTGCCGGGCGAGGCCAGCGTCAATTTTTACTATACCGTCATGAGCCTGTATGGCTGGTACATGTGGCTGAAAAGAGATCAGCGGCAGCAAAAAGTGCTGCACATCACCCATTCCGGCAAACGCATGGCATTGTACCAGCTAGCCTTCTTTGCCTTTTTTTATATCGCTATCTGGTTTGCGCTCACCTACCTGAAAAAGCATTTTTTCGAAGGCGCTATTCCCTGGGCCGATGCCTTTGCTTCGGCCACGGCCTTTACCGGCATGTGGCTGATGACGCGCAAGAAAGTGGAAAGCTGGTACTGGTGGATCGCTACCAATATCGCTTCCATCCCACTGTATTTTGTAAAAGGACTGGTATTTACCAGCGTGTATTATTTCATCCTGTTATGGTTTGCCTTTGCGGGGCTGGCGGAGTGGAAGCGAAGAGCCGCAGCCTATAAAAAAAGCAGGATATGATAAAGGTGGTTGTGCCTGGCAAGTTCATGCCGCTGCACCGCGGGCATCTTGCCCTTATCGATTTTGCACACCGGCCATGCGACCTGCTGTACGTCATTCTTTGCTATACGCCGGAAGAACCGATAGACGGTGAGCTGCGCCGGCAAGAGCTTGCCGCATCGCCTGGCGATTGAAGATCGCAGACCAAACCTTCTTTTCCTGAAAAAGATGATGGACTTATGATCCCTGTTTTTGTCCAGGAGCAAAAAAATGAATATCATTACTGCATCAGCCCGGCAGGGAAACACCTCTCGCAATAAGCCGGCGCCTCCATATCAAATGCTGAAGAAAATTGTTGCTATCGGACCGGAAAGTACCGGGAAAAGCAGGTTGTGCGAACAGCTGGCGCGGCATTACGGCACGGTATGGTGCCCGGAGTATGCCCGTGAATACCTGCTGAAGCACGGCACCGGTTATTCCTATGAGGACCTGCTCACGATCGCCAAAGGGCAGCTGGCGCTGGAAGAAGAACAGGTCCGCATTGCCCAAACTCTTTCAACTACCCAACACTCTTCTTCCCCTGTTTCCAGCTCTTCCGGTCTCCTTTTCATCGATACCGATATGTACGTGATGAAAGTATGGTGCGAGTTTGTGTTCGGCAACTGCCATCGCTTTATCCTGGACCAGGTGGTGGAGCGGAAATACGACCTGTACCTGCTGTGCAATATCGATCTGCCCTGGGTGCGGGATGAACTGCGCGAGTACCCGGACCCGGAACCGCGGCGGCAGCTGTATTCCATTTACAGGGATATCCTGGTCAACCAGGCCGTGCCCTGGGTGGAGATCAGCGGCAATTACGAGGAAAGAGTAGCAAAAGCTGTACAAGCGGTTAACAATATATTATAACTATTTATGCAATGCTAACAGCGGAGCATCCTTTTTATTTATAAAAACCGCTGCTATGAACCGGATTCTTTTCAGTATGGGGCTGGCCCTTTCTTTTTTTACGGCTGCAGCCCAGGCTCCCAAATCCCGTGACGAATTTGCCACGAATGTAAACGGACTGATGTACAGCGATGCCGATATGGCCACCCTGGAAGAAAGGGACCGGAAACCGCGGCAGCATGGAAGAAGGACAGGAGTAAGGGCAAGGCCTGCTGCTTATTTCTTCTTTTCTTTTTTATCAGCCGCAGGCTTCACGTTCGTGATACCGATGATGTATTGGATATCCGGGTCGGGATACAGGAACCCCATCTGCCGCACGATCTGCCCCATGCGGAGCTGCATGTAGCGCGAAGGCGGTTTTACCTTGTAGCGTTTGGGATTGGGCAGGCAGGCTGCGATCAATGCCGCTTCCTGCTGCGTGAGGGCTTTGGCGGACTTGTTGAAATAAATATTCGCCGCCCGTTCCACCCCGAAAATGCCGTCTCCCATTTCGATCACGTTGAGGTATACTTCCAGGATGCGCCGCTTGCTCCAGACCAGCTCGATCATAAAGGTGAAATAAACTTCCAGCCCTTTGCGAAACCAGCTGCGTCCCTGCCAGAGAAACACGTTTTTGGCCACCTGCTGGCTGATGGTGCTGGCCCCGCGCACGCGGCCCGGCTTTTTGGTATTGTATTGCTGCGCTTTTTTGATGCTCTTCCAGTCAAACCCGTTGTGGTCGGCAAACAGCTGGTCTTCCGAGGAGATGACGGCCAGCCCGGCATAGGGAGAAATAGCGGTCCTGTCCACGTAATCCCTTTTCAGGCCATGGCCGCTTATCCAGCTCACCAGCTGTGTCATGGTAATGGGCGGATCGATCCACCGCAGCAGGATGATGTACACGAGCTGGGCGATAAAGAGAACGATGAATATCTTTTTGATCCATCGCCATGTGCGGGCAAGAAGGGCTCTGGCTTTCATTTCGATAGTGCAATGATAGCCATAAGCCGGCTAAAATCCACGATGGTGCGGCAAATGAAAATCGAGTACCTGCAGGTGAAATTTTTTACCGATGCGGTACTGCTTGCGCTTCAGCGAGATCTTGCTGCGGATATAAGCGATCAGCAGCGGTCCGTAGCCGATCACCAACCCGGCCGTCAGCGCTTCTTCAAAAGAAGCCTGGTTGCTCAGCGAGAGCCCGGCCGTGGTAAGCGCCACGCCGCCGGTGATCAGCAGGAAGGTCTTTGCATCCAGGTCAAAGCGCCTGTTTTTCTGCTCCAGCAATACGGTTTTCACGGAGGCGGCCGGCACGGGCTTGCCGCTGAGAAAGATGGTATCGTTGCGCAGCTGGGTGATCAGGCCCTGTTGCTTGCGGCCATCCTTCAGGCGCAGTACGATGTGGTCGCCTTCCGTATAGGTCCTTTTCTTTTTGTATGCCTTTTTTACAAACAGGTAGCCGGTCTGTGCAGAAGCGCCAACAGAACAAAGCAACAGGAGAATAAATAGCAGCCGGTTCATGGGCTAAACATACGATTCTTGCCTGTCTGCAAATTGTTAAAACTTTGTGAGGGGGAGCCCGGGTGCAACAGGATTATTTCTGTGCAAAGCCTTCCGCTTCAAGGAAGTGGTTCCAGTCGTTCAGCATCTTTCCCTTCATCACCCGGGGAAATTTATGCTGGCTGCCCAGCTTGCCTTTTTGCTCCATGAATTTCAGGAAAGCATCCTGGGGCAGCACCTGCAGGAACACTTCTTTCAATGCACTATCACGCTCCACGGCATAGTCGTCGTTCAGCCGGCGGAGATGTTCGTCGATGCGCCGGCGCAGTTGTGCCGCGTCGATGGCATCATCGGTAGCGATATACCATTTATGTGCAAAAAACCCTTCGTGGGGGAAGCCCACTACCGTGTATTCGGGTATGCTGATGTTGAACTCTTCGCTTACTTCGCTGATGGCCTTGTTCATATTCTCCACGCTCAGGTGCTCGCCCACCAGGCTCAGGAAGTGCTTGGTGCGGCCGGTGATCACCACCTCGCTTTTTTCGAGGTTGACGAACTTGATGGTATCGCCGATCAGGTAGCGCCAGGCGCCGGCATTGGTGCTCAGCAGCAGGGCGTATTCTTTGCCTTCCTCCACCTCGTGTATCATTTTCGCATCCGGCCGGTTCACCATGCAGCCGTCGGCATCGAAATTCCTGTCGTCGAAAGGCACGAACTCGAAGAAGATATTATTATTCAGGATCAACTGCATCCCTTTGGCATGCTCGCGGGTTTTGTACCCGATAAAGCCTTCGCTGGACAGGTAGTTCTCGATGTATACGATGGGCCTGGCGAGCAGTTTTTCAAATCCTTTCTTGTACGGCTCAAAGGCTACGCCGCCATGCACGAACACCCCGAAGTTGGGCCATATCTCGTGGATGTTTTTCACCTTGTAGTGCTCGATCACCATTTCCATGCACATCTGGCACCAGGCCGGCACGCCTACGATGTAGCCGATATCCCATTCCCGCGCATGCTCCACGATCTCGTTCAGCTTCTGGTTCCAGTCTTTGATCGCGGCTATGCGGCCGCCGGGTTTGTAAAAGGTCTGGAACCAGAACGGCCGCTTCTTGGCCAGGATGCCGCTCAGGTCGCCGGCATACCAGCCGGCCGCTCCCTTCTGCAGGTCGGTGGCGCCACCCAGCATCAGGAATCCTTTGGTCAGGGCTTTGCGGTTGGCATCCTCGTAGCCAAACACGCTGATCAGCTGGCGTATGTAATTGACGGTATTGCTCCGAAGGAGCTCCTTGGTTACGGGTATGTATTTGCTGGCTGCTTCCGAAGTGCCTGAGCTCAGGGCATAGTATTTTATTTTGCCGGGCCAGGCTACATCCGGTACCCCGTCCAGGGTTTTTTTCCACCACTCCTCGTAGATCTTGTTGTAATCATGCACCGGCACCAGCTCCTGGAAGCGCTTGCCGGCATGGCGGCTCAGCAGGATATCGTCGAAGCGGTAGTGCTGGCCAAACTCGGTGAACCGGGCTTTTTTCAGCAGCTTTTTCAATACACGTATCTGCTGGCGGCGGGCATCGTTGGGGGGTAAGCGCAGTGCCGCCGCAATAGCCTTCGGTATTTTTATATCAATAATAGTAGCCATGTATGAAAAACAGCGAAGGAGAGGTTTAGATAAAGTTAATCAATGTTTGGGTTGTAAAGCAGCGAATATAAGGCCAATTGGGTTGCGGACAATCCTACGCAAGCGCGCGGGTTGTATCTTTGCGCATGCTCAAACATACCCTGGTCGAAGCCGCAAAAGCCGGCGCCGCGGAAATACAGCGGTTTTTCAACAACAGTTTTACCATCAGCAACAAAGAAGGGGTCAATAACCTGGTGACGGAGGCAGACCATGCCGCGGAAAAAGCCATCCTGCAGGCCATCCGGTCGCAGTACCCGGATCATTATATCCTGAGCGAGGAAGCCGGCGAGATCAGGCAGGAGTCGGACTATAAATGGATCATCGATCCCATCGACGGCACGGTCAATTTTGCCCATGGCATCCCGCTCAACTGCGTCTCCATCGCGGTGGAGCACCAGGGCGCCATCATCCTGGGCGCGGTCTACAACCCGCATATGAACGAGTTTTTCCTGGCCGAAAAAGGAAAGGGCGCTACGCTGAATGATCTACCGGTGCGGGTAAGCAAGGAAACGGCGGCCATCAAGGCCTGCCTGGTCACGGGCTTCCCGTATACCTATATCAATACACCCAATGGACCGCTGGAAGTGTTTGACCGGTTTATCCGCAAGGGTGTGCCGGTACGCCGGCTTGGCTCGGCCGCTATCGACCTGTGCTGGGTGGCCTGCGGCCGTTTCGATGGGTTTTACGAGCACAAGCTGGAAGCCTGGGACAGTGCGGCCGGTTTCCTGATCGTGGAAGAGGCCGGCGGCCGGGTAACGGATCTCGACGGCAACCCGTATTCACCCTACCGCCACGGCATGCTGGCTACCAACGGCCATATGCACGACGAGCTGCTGGACGTGATCAATAACCGGAAAGAACTGTAGATGAACCTGCCCGCACTGCCGGGGTCATGTGTTAAACCTTCATACGATTATGAGCGAAAGAACAGAAATAGGATCACTCGGTGAGTTCGGCCTGATCGACCACCTGACCAAAAACATCGAGCTGCAAAACGCATCGTCCCTGCTGGGCGTGGGCGACGATGCGGCCGTGATCGACCATTTCGGCAAGCAAACCGTGGTGACCACCGACCTGCTGGTGGAGGGCGTGCACTTCGACCTGATGTATACGCCGCTGCGGCACCTCGGCTACAAGAGCGTGGTGGTGAACCTGAGCGATGTGTATGCCATGAATGCCACCCCCACGCAGATCGTGATCGGGCTGGCTTTCAGCAACCGCTTCAGCCTGGAAGCGCTGGACGAATTTTATGAAGGGGTGTATGCGGCCTGCGCGGCCTATGGCGTGGACCTGGTGGGTGGCGATACCACATCTTCGCAAAAAGGGTTCATCATTTCCGTGACGGCTATCGGCGAAGTGGCCCCGGATCGATACGTGAAAAGAAACACGGCGCAGAAGGGCGACCTGCTCTGCGTGAGCGGCGACCTGGGCGCGGCCTATGTGGGCCTGCTGTTCCTGGAGCGGGAGAAGCTGATCTACCGGGGAAGCCCCGGTGTGCAGCCCGATCTCGAAGGCGAAGCGTACGTGATCGGCCGGCTGCTGAAGCCGGAAGCGCGGAAAGATATTGTCGAATTCCTGGCGCAGTCGGAAATCGTGCCCACGGCCATGATGGATATCAGCGACGGGCTCAGTTCGGAGATCCTGCATATCTGCAGGGATAGCCATCTCGGCTGCGTGCTGTACGAAGAAAAGATACCGGTGGCCGAAGAGATGCGCAGGGCCGCCTTCAAGTTTGAAATAGACCCTACGGCCTGCGCGCTCAGCGGCGGCGAAGATTACGAGCTGCTGTTTACCCTTCATCCCTCGCAGTACGAGAAGCTGGTGCTGAACGAGCAGATCAGCGTGATCGGGTACATGACCGAAGCCGAAGAGGGCGCCCATATCATTACCAAGGGCGGCAGCCGGCATGCGATCACCGCACAGGGCTGGAATCATTTGAAACAATAAGTAAGGAGCTATGCGTTTAAGCAGGATGATGAGCCGATGGATAGGGGCGCTCCTGGCCGGGGGTGCATTTACGGGTTGCGCGGTGAGCAAAGCGCCGTTTTCGCCGGCCGGGAAGTATTCCCCGCAGCAGCTGCAAAGAGATTATGCCGTATACCGCCACACGCTGGAGGAGGCGCACCCGGGCCTGTACTGGTATACCTCCAAAGACAGCATGGACCGGTACTTCCAATGGGGCAGCGCACAGCTCACCGACTCCATGACCGAACCCGAATTTCGCAAAGTGCTGACGTACGTGACCAGCAAGGTCCGCTGCGGGCATACCTCGGTGCGGGCTTCCAAAAGCTATAGCAAATACCTGGACACGGCACGCATCACCCGCCTGTTTCCCCTGAGCCTGAAGCTATGGGGCGATACCGCGGTGATCACGGCCAACCTTTACCGGCGGGACAGCCTGCTTACCCGCGGCACGGTGATCACCTCGGTCAACGGGCTGCCGATGGCTGCCATTACCGATTCGCTGTTTGGCTACCTGCCTGCCGACGGGTACAACACCACGCACAAATACCAATCATTAAGCAACCGCGGTTATTTCGGTTCGCTGTACTCCGGCATCTTCGGATTTTCCGACAGCTATACCATCGGCTACCAGGACAGCGCCGGTGTGCAGCGCAGCACGGTCATCCGGCCCTATTACCCGGCTGCCGATACGGCTGGCAGGGGCGCTGCCGCCGCCCGCCCGCCTGTTACCCGCCCGGTGCATCCCACTCCCTCGCGGCGCGAGCGAAGAGAGCGCCGGCGCAATGCCGTACGGCTGCTGAAGATCGATACGGCCAATCATGTGGCCATGATGGACCTGCACTCCTTCGGGCGCAATTACGGGCTGAAAGGATTTTTTCGCCGCTCGTTCCGGGCATTGGAAAAAAACGATATCCGCCACCTGATCATCGATGTGCGCAGCAACGGCGGCGGCAGCGTGACCAACTCCACGCTGCTCACGCGGTACATTGCCGGCCACCGGTTCCGGACCGGCGATTCGCTGTATGCCATCACCAAACGCAAGCGGTATGGCCGCTACATCGAAAGCGATTTCTTCAACCGCCTGTTCATGACCTTCCTGGCGCGGCGCCGGCGTGACGGGCGTTATCATTTCCGGTATTTTGAAAAGCATTACTTCAAGCCGAAACGCAACAACCATTACGATGGTAAAGTCTACATCCTTACGGGCGGCAACTCCTTTTCCGCTACCACGCTCTTTACGGGTGCGGTGATGCAGCAGGACAATGTAGCGGTGGTGGGCGAAGAAACCGGCGGCGGCGCCTATGGCAATACGGCCTGGCTGATCCCCGACGTGACGCTGCCGGAGACCGGCGTACGGTTCCGGCTGCCGCTGTTTCGCCTCGTGATCGATAAAAATGCCCCGAAGGACGGCCGCGGCATACTGCCCGAAGTGGAATCCGGACCTACGGTGCCTGCTATCCGGGCCGGCGCCGATTACAAGCTGGACAAAACGATGGAGCTGATCAGGCAGGATAAGCAAAAGACCGGCACTACCAATTAATCATCGCCGCCGCTGAAGAGGGTGAAGCGGTCGGCGTCTTTCCAGAACGGGAACCTGTCCCGCACTGCCTGCAGGTGTGCCTTATCAAGTGTGATGGTGAAATTCTCTTCTTCCTCTTTTTTGTGGTACAGCACTTCGCCCAGCGGGTCGATGACCATGCTTTCGCCGCTGTAGTGAATGCCGTTGCCGTCGTCGCCGGTACGGTTTACGCCGATCACGTAGCACTGGTTTTCGATGGCGCGGGCCTGCAGTAAGGTTTTCCAGGCCAGGATGCGCCGCTCGGGCCAGTTGGCCACGTACACGAGCACATCGTATTCGGGATGCCCGTCGCCGGCCTGCCGCGCCCATACCGGGAACCGCAGGTCGTAGCAGATCAGCAGGTTGATCTTCCATCCTTTTACGGAGGCGATCAGCCGTTTGGAGCCGGCGGTATATTGTTCGTCTTCGCCGGCAAAGGCAAAGCGGTGGCGTTTGTCGTAGGTGCCGTATTGCCCGTTGGGCAGCATCCATACCAGCCGGTTGTAGTAGCGGCCGTCTTCTTCGGCGATCAGGCTGCCGGCCAGGATAATCTTTTTCTCTCCGGCCAGTCGCTGCATCCATTGCACCGTCGGGCCCTGCATGGTTTCGGCCAGGGCGGCGGGCCGCATGCTGAAGCCGGTGCTGAACATTTCCGGAAGAATGACAACCTCCGTCTTACCGCGAAGTCCTTCGATCTTGCGTTCGAACATTTCCAGGTTGGCATCCCGGTTCTCCCAATGGAGTTCGCTCTGAATAATGGAAATAGTAAGTGTAGACATGAGAAATGATATTATTCTGTTGGGGGAGTTGTCATGATTTCTTATCCTCAACTGCTGCTCTTATCAGATCCATCTCGAATCCGCGGTTAAGCAGGTAGTCCATCGTCTTCTTCTTTCGTACCAGGTGTTGATCACCTTTGAGTGAGTTGAATTTCTTATCCGCCAGCTCCTTTAGTACCGAAAGGTATTGGTCTTCATCGATCTCTTTAATGGCCTTCCTGATGCAGTACTCGCTGACCTGTCGCTGCTTCAATTCGTATTTGATCTTGACCCGGCCCCAATGATTCGATCGAAACTTGCCACCGGCATAGGCAATGGCGAATCTTTCTTCGTTTAAATAATTCTCTTCGATCAGCGCGCTGAT
>JBEVLT010000117.1:0-3635 GCA_040509055.1 Chitinophagaceae bacterium | reverse complement strand
TCGGCAATATCAGCCAGTTTGACGACGTGCTGAAAAAGCCGGCCCCGGTCAGTACGGCCTTCGAAGATGCATCCACACAAGCAGTACTCGCCGATGACTTCGGCAATGATAAGCGGCCGCAGGACCTGGCCATACTGCCACGAACGGCAGAAGGGGCGATCATGCTGCGGCCGGGTTTTTATGAGTATACCTGCAAAAGCTTTTGCCTGCGTGCCGGTACACACGGGCCTTCGCAGGGCGATGGATACCTGTATGCACCGCTGAAAGGGAACCGGGCCGATATCGTGCATTCCATCCTGCGCAACTGGTCCCGTAAGCCTTCCGTTCAACAGCGGGATGTACAGTTCCTGCTCTGGGCTATCATTGCCCGGACGGATTTTAAAAACCTGCCTTCCGATATAAAAGCCGTGGGGGCGCAGTTGCTGACGCCGAAAGAGATATTTGAGCTCAACGGTGGGGTGCTGGGCATTGTGCCGGAAAAAGTGGTGCAAAAATGGAAGCAGGACCTGTCGCGGCCGCTGCAGCAGGTGTTGGAAGCGGAAAATAAAATACGATCGGCGATTGCGGGAGGAGCGTCTTCGTACCAGGCCCTGGAAGACATTGCTATCCTGCCCGGCGCCGCCGAAGCCGACCGGCCGGAATTTAAGAAAGGCCGGTGGAGCCTGCACCCGGATGGCTATTATGTCCGGTTCTTTCCCAACGGCTATCAGCAAACAAGAGTGCAGGTATACCTGCCTGCCGGCGCTGGTACTGCCAACCGGGGTGGTTCGCAGGCCAGCCTTTCACTGCGTACCACTGATTTTCCGCTGATCGATCTGGCCAGCATTGTAGCCTTGCCGGCCAATACCGGTTCGCAGCGGCTTGGTCTTACGCCCCCACCCGTTGGCGACACGGTGGATAATGACTATGTACGCCGGAAGCTGCCGGCATGTTTCAAACATGCCATGGCCACATTCGGAATAGATGAAAATACCGTGGTAAATTATTTCAGGACTTATAATAACGGCAGAGCCGGCGGGCGATTTTTCCACGACATAGACGAACTGATAGACCACAATCCTTACGGCATGGATGAATGTGATGTGTATGCAATTTGGGGATACACGACCAACCTGTTTTACCGCAACCTGAACCGGTGGCTGAGGGAAAGAATAAACAGGGGGCAAACCGGTGAAATTTCCCGCCTGATCAACGAAGCCCTCGCCAAATTGCCCACTTACCCGGAACGGTATATCTATCGCGGCTTAAGAATTCCGGATGGGCAGCTGGAGAATTTTGCAAGAAGCTATGAGCTTGGCAACCGGAATGTATGGGATGGGTTTATTTCCTGCGGTGGCTCCATCGATGCCAGTTTTGGCGAACGGTCAAACGTGGTTTTTGAGATCGAGCATATTTCCGGTAAGGATATATCCGAGTTTGCAGACGGCATCCGCTATGGTGTGATGCCTCCCCCGGAAGTAATGATCCGGGAGGGCAGGACATTTGAGTCCATCAGTCATCCTGTGTGGGACGATATCAACCAGTGGTGGTTTATCCGCGTACGACAACTGAATTAAGAAGTATTTTTTGGTATGCAGAAAGCGAAAATCGTTCGCGGGCAGTATGTCGTTTGAAGAGGTCATTCGCCTGGCGAATGGAATAAAAAGAATATTTGAAAAGGATCGGGGAAATCAGCTCAATAACCGGTTGTTAGTTTTCACTCAGCTCCTTCTCCGCATTCCGGAATATCTTCTTTTTCTTGTTCTCGTACCAGAATTTCGGCGCTGTTTTTTTCATCAGCGTATCGATGCTGCGCATGCCAAAAAGGTTCCATACCCCTTTTAGTTTACCGGACAGCGTAGGCTGCAGGGCGCGCAGGCTCATGGCAAATCCACTGTCCAGGTACTCCATATGGTGCCAGTAGCCGGCCGGCATGAACAGGGTATCGCCCGGTTCCAGGATGAAGTCAAATCCTTCGGCCAGCTTCAGGGCCGGGAATTTTTCATAATCCGGCGTACCGTTCTGCTCGTAGTAGTGCGAGAAATCGGCCATGCTCAGCACTTCAAACGGCTTGCGGTACAGCTTGTGCTGCTCTTCGAAGGGGAACATCAGCACCCGCTTGCGGCCGGCAAACTGGGTATGCAGGATATGCGACAGGTCGATGTCGAAGTGCATATGGGTGATGCTGGTGGCGCCGCCGGTAAACAGCATCGGGTATTTTTTTACAAAACCCGTCATCAGGTGCTCGGGCCAGATAAAATCGTCAATGAGCTGCGGGGCGTGATCGAAAATGTTGAACAGGAAGATGCGCCAGCCGGCAGGCCCCTGCCGGATCATATCGATGTATTCGCCAAAAGTCTTGTAATCGTCAGCCTTGTTGATCGGGGTATACGCATCGCTTTTTACATTATTGTACAGCGGTACCCGCTTATCTCCTACCAGCCCTTTGAAGTAATCCCAGTTCCATTTGTGATAGGCCGGCCATGTTTTAGCAAGATCTTTGATCACTACAGGTGTTCCTGGCTGGTAAAAATCTTTCTTAAACACCTCAGGGTCAATCGTATTAAAAGTAGAAACCGGCTTCAGGCGCATATATGCAGTTTAGGCAAAGATAATGAACAGCGAAAATTACAAATTGTGGCACAATTACAGCGGATAGATGAGATAGTTTTGTAAAATATTTTGAATTTCAAACCGTTAGACAGCGAGATGTTACTTCATATTCATCCCGAAAACCCGCAGCCCCGCCAGATCAGGACCACCGTGGATAGCCTGCAGCAGGGCGGAATTATTATTTACCCTACAGACACCATTTACGGGCTTGGCTGCGATATCCTGCAGCACCGCGCCATCGAACGGATCTGCCGGATCAAGAACGTAGACCCCAAAAAAGCCCAGTTGTCCTTTATCTGTCCCGACCTGAGCCACCTGAGCGAATATGCCAAGCAGATATCGACCGCCACTTACCGGTTATTGAAAGAATACCTGCCCGGCCCCTACACGTTCATCCTGCCGGCCAGCAAGATGGTGCCCAAAATACTGCAGAGCAAAAAAGATACGATCGGGCTGCGTGTGCCCGACAATAAGATCGCCTGCGCCATTATCAGGGAGCTGGGCCGGCCTATCCTCAGCGCCTCGCTGCCGGGTGAAATGGTAGAAGATTATACCGACCCGGAGATCATGTACGAGAATTTCGGGAACCAGGTAGATGTGGTGGTGGATGGCGGCATCGGCGGCATGATACCCTCCACGGTCGTGGACTGCACGGGTAGTGAACCGGTGGTGGTGCGCCAGGGCCTGGGCGAGTGGCGGGAATGAAAAAAAGTCCCGCATGGGCCGGGACTTACCTAACGCTAAAAACTAAACCCTGATTTATGCGGAGTGCTTAGATCACTCTTCTGCGAGCATTGTGTTTGAAACGGAAAGTCTCCTGGCGATTATGCCGCTTCATGGTATACAGCTTTCTTTTTTCCAGCGGCGACAGCCTGCCATCGCGGAAGGCCTTGCGTTTAGCCTGGTTATACTGCAGGTTGTGTTGCTGTAATTTGAATTTTTCACCACGGCTGAGCTGGCCGGTAGCAAACCCCTTCTGAATGCGGCGATGATCGGCTATGCGGCCCTGCTGGGCGGATACGGCAGTGGTAAACAGTGCGAAG
>JBEVLT010000116.1:0-20167 GCA_040509055.1 Chitinophagaceae bacterium | reverse complement strand
TGTTTGTAACCTTATCAGACTTTGGGAAAAATTGCCAGTTTATCATTTGCAAATTCAATAGCGATAAGAATTACTTCTTTTCAATCAACTTCTCCAATCTCACCATCATTTCATCTTTTTCTCTCAGCATTCGTTCATAGAGTCATCTTTTCTTCGTGTAACTTCTTTATCTCCTCAATAGGATTAATATTGAAAGTGGAAGTGTGACAAGTATTCAAAAAAGAACCGTTATCAAACGTATTTGCAATAATATTCACTGCCTGTTCTTCATCAAAATTCTGTATAGCCTCAACCGGTATTTTGAGTGCAGCAGATTTCTGCAACAAAGGCGCATCAATCGTTTCCTTTTGTTCGAGCAGCGATATTTTTTGCTGGTTCCAGTCGTCGCCCAGTTCAATAGCCAGTACGTCCTGCTTAATGCCGAGCATTTCGCGGAAGCGCTTTACATTGCGGCCTTCGTGTATCTTATGGTTAGATTTGATAGTTTGGGGCATAAGGATAATGAGTTTAATACAAAGGGAAGTTACAAAAATTACCGGGTAAAATACAAGTAAATTACTATATGTTAACCTGTTAAATACACTTTTTTTATGTAGGAGACAAAGCCCGGGCATCGGTTATTTGCTGTATAAAAAATTATTCCTATGGCAACTGGTGCGAGAACAAGAAAAATGACGGTATGCAATAAATCATTTGATCGCCCATGTCAGACTCATGTGCGTTTCCCGATCATCCAGCTTTGCGGCAAATGGCTACAGGATTCAGGATTCAAGGCCGGCCATAGGATCGATATTACCTACCAGGATGACAAGATCATCATTACCAAATCATCCGTACAGCGGTTTGAGGACTTGTGATCATCCAAGGTTTCGCAAATGCCATTCCGGAGGTGGAGTCTGCCTGATGATAAGCCTTAGGAATTCGATCCACAGCTATCCCCCAAATAAATTACTGCTGAGGTACCGATCCCCCCGGTCGCAGGCAATAAACACAATAACACCTGATTCAATCTCCTGCGCCAGCCGGATGGCCGCCGCAGCAGCCCCGCCGCTGCTCATGCCGGCAAAAATCCCTTCTTCCCGGGCCAGCCTGCGCGCCATCTCCGTCGCTTCCTGCTGCGATACATCCATGATCCGGTCCACACGCTGCGGCTCGAATATTTTCGGCAGGTAGGCTGCCGGCCACCGGCGGATGCCGGGTATGGATGACTCTTCGGTAGGCTGGCAGCCGACGATCTGCACCTGCGGATTCTTTTCTTTCAAAAACCGGGAGCAGCCCATGATGGTACCCGTGGTACCCATGGAGCTGACGAAATGCGTGATCTGCCCTTCGGTATCGGCCCAGATCTCCGGGCCCGTGGTCTTGTAATGTGCGAGGTAATTGTCAGGGTTGGCAAACTGGTTCAGGATAAAGGCATTGCCGGCAGCTGCTTTTTCTTCTGCATAATCGCGGCAGGTCTCGATGCTGTCCAGCAGGGTCACCGTGGCGCCAAAGGCTTCCATGGTCAGGGTACGCTCCCGCGTGGAGGAGGACGGCATCACCAGCTCGATCTCCAGCCCGTACAGGGAGGCGATCATGGCCAGGGCGATGCCCGTATTGCCGCTGGTAGCTTCGATCAGCCGGTCGCCGGGGCGGATATCGCCCCGCTCCAGTGCCGAACGGATCATGTTCAGCGCCGGCCGGTCCTTGACGCTGCCGCCGGGATTATTGCCTTCCAGCTTGGCAAAGATGCGCACGCCGGGGGTGGGATTCAGCCGCTTTATTTCCGCCTGCGGCGTACGGCCTACCAGGTCGATGATGCCTGCCATGGGTTATACATTGGTTTGTTCCACCACTTCGATGTCCGGGCGGTGGTATACGGTGGAGTAGGGCGGAATGCTCCTGGTGAGCCATACGTTGCCCCCTACGATGCTGTGGTGCCCGATGGTGCAGTCGCCGCCCAGAATGGTGGCGCCGGAGTAGATGACCACATGGTCCTCTACCGTAGGGTGGCGTTTGGTAAAGGCCATACCCTTGTCTACGCTCAGCGCTCCCAGCGTCACACCCTGGTACAGCTTTACATGGTCGCCGATCACCGTTGTTTCGCCGATCACCACCCCTGTACCGTGGTCGATGCAGCAATAGCGGCCGATGGATGCGCCCGGGTGAATGTCGATACCGGTTTTGGAATGAGCATATTCGGTGAGAATGCGCGGCAGCAGGGGAATATCCAGCTGCAGCAGGGCATGTGCGATGCGGTAAAAGCAAATGGCATAAAATCCCGGATAGGCCCTGATCACTTCAAACGGGCTGATGGCTGCCGGGTCGCCGGCCAGGATGGCCTCCACGTCGGTATTCAGCACCGCGTAAATGCCCGGCACGCCACTGAAGAAGCGGGCTGCTTTTTCCCTGTTGTCGTCATTGCTGCAGGCTTTGGTGGCATTCAGGATGCGGGCCAGCTGCTTTTGCAGCGTATCGATCTTTTCTTCTATTTCGGCTACCGATTTCGGCAGGTATTCGGCTTTTTCAGGATACAGGATATGGATCAGTTCCTGTGCCCAGTCAGCAATGACATCGTTGGAAGGTACGGCTTCCATGTCCTGCTGCTTGTCGAAAATATGCTGGTAAAATGCTGGCTTCATATCCATGATTTCTTCGGGGGAGTGGCCATTAAAATTACCGCTTTTTGCATTAGCGGTCTACTGTGTTGGTCGACTATTTTCCCGCCAGGCTGAAGAGAGTCCCTGTTAGCCCGTGATTGTCCTGCAGGATTTTCGGGTCAGCCGATCAGATTTTATCAGCCGTGTTGATGAAGCTTATTGTAAAAGCCGGGCGCTGCGTTGTGTAATGATATTGATATACGTTTCTTCCGGTCCGGGGCTGGCCGGGGTAGCCCAGCAGATGTCGGTGATTACTTCCACGCCGGCGATGCTTTCTTTATCTGCGATAATCCTTGCCGGATCGCTCACCAGTACATTGTCCACGCATACCCGCAGGGCCCGTTGATGCTGCGGCACCCGGTAGGCATCCAGCAGACCGGTCATATCCAGGACGCCTGCATTTTGTTTGGTGTGAATGATGATAACGCCGTATTTGCCTTTTGCACCATAAGCAGCGGCATCCGCATCCTTCAGTATGTCGATGGAAGCGATATTGGTGGCCGAAACGAAGAAGTGGCTGAGATCCGAGACCACCGAGTCCACGATAACGAGGGGTTGCCCGCCGGGCGGCAATACCCGGCGCATGGCAGCAGGGGCGCCGGTCTCTTGTGCCGTTGCGGACAGGGTCAGTAGCTGGAGACAGAGGAAGGCTGCAATGATTGGTTTCATAAACTGAGTTTAAAAGTGCATTATACTTTTTCTTTCCGGCCGGATGCAATGCTGCGGTAAATAGCTTCTATTACCTTCATGTCCTTCAGTCCCATTTCGCCCGGTACACGGGTTTGTTTTTGCTGTTGCACGCAGGCGGCAAAATCGTCCATCTGGGCAGCCTGCTGGTTGATAGACGGAAAATTCATTGGCCCTGCCGGGGTGCGGCCTGCCATGCCGCCATAGCGATATGCCTGCGAGAGTTCAAAGCTGCCATTGGCTGCTTTTGCTTTCAGGTGATTCAGGTTTTTGTTGTAGCTGGAAATGCCTTTGGCCGTGCAGCCCGAAGGGAATTGCAGCTCAAAATAAATCGTTTCATCTACTTCGCGGAACAGGTCATGTCTTGTTTTTTCTTCGCGGGCTGTTACTGACACCGGTTCTTCGCCGGTGGTATAGCGGGCGCCCTGCACGGCATACACGCCCATGTCCATCAGGCTGCCACCGCCCGCCATGCTTTTCTTCAGCCGCCAGATATTGGGATCGGTAGCGGGGCCATAGGTAAACCCGTTGGCACAGTCGATCTCCAGCAGCTTGCCATATACCTGTTGCTGTCCCAGCCGCATCATTTCCTGGTTATACGGTTCAAAATGCAGACGGTAGCCGATGGAGAGCATCCGGTCAGCCTTTTTACAGGCCGCGATCATTTCTTCGCACTCGGTTACGTTAAGCGCCATCGGTTTTTCGCAGATCACGTGCTTGCCGGCCTGTGCCGCACGGATGGTGTACTCCTTGTGCATGGACACAGGGAGCACGATGTATACGATATCGATGTCGTCATTGGAGGCGATGCTGTCGAAGTTGCGGTAGTTGTAGCTATTTTTAGCGGGGATGTTGTATTTCGCGGCCCATGCCTGTTCTTTGGCCGGCGTGCCTGTTACGATGCCTGCGAGATAGCAATTCTTCGTTTCGAGCAGGGCCGGCGCCAGCTGGTAAGTGCTGTAGCTGCCCAGGCCCACCAGGGCAATGCCCAGCTTATCTTTCCGGTGGCTGTCCTTACGGGCTGCCATCGCAGAAAGGGCAGGCGACAGGGCTGCTGCACCCAGGGAAAGATTGCGGATAAAATGGCGGCGGGACCAGAATTGGTTTCCCATAGCAAAGGGTTTAGTGCATGATGACTAAAGTTACAGCATTATCCGGAGCGCCGCCCGCTTATATTTTCTCACACCTTACTTCCAGGATATAGGCCATGATATCTTCGATCAGCTGGTCCGGCAGCTGCAGGGCCACGGCAGGATGCTTAGGCAATAGTATTTCGTAAAATACAAACTCCTGCAGCCTGTTCTCCTTACCGTCTGCCGTAGCTTTTTGCAGGGCGAGGGTTTCTGGCAGGGCCTGCGTCTTGGGGTCTTCGCTGATCAGCATACCGATCAGGGCTTCTTTTTCTTCCAGCTCCCTGAAAAAGGAATCGTTTTTATACCCCATTGATTCACTGTAGCCGGGCTCATGGGCCCACACGGCCTTGGTGAGTGCATAGGACAGCCAGCCATCGCCATACTGCACCTTTACTTTATTGTCCGCATCTTTTGTCACGGTGTACTGCGGGTTGAATATCCAGGTGTTCATCGACAAACCATTGTTTTTCAGGACATAGTTGAGCGATAGCCTGATTCGCGGGTTATTGCGGTTGAGGATATGGGCAATAAGGATTTCCTTCTTTGCCTCTTCCGGCTCTTTTACTTCGATATAAGCATCTGCCAGGAACCAGTGGGCCATGTAATCGATGTAGTTGGAGCGGATAGCTTTTTGGTACCATTCGATGGCCTTGTCCCAGTTTTTCTGGATGCCATAGGTTTGCCCGATGTAAGTGAGGACGGTATAGTAAGAAGTGTCTGTTTCAAGCGCCTGGAGGTAATAAGCCCGTGCGCTATCGTATTGTTTGCCGGCAAACGCATTTTCTGCTTTGGTCATTACGTTTTCGAGCGCATCGCTTTGGCTATACCGGACTGTGGAGAACCCGCTGGCTGTTCTGCGGCGGTACACGTTGTTGTAGTTGAGGTTTTGTGTCTGGTCGGTTGGCCGGAGCGGCTGTGCCAGTATGCCTATTTCATACTGCACTTTCGAGTCGGTAAGTATCTGCAGTATTTCGGCCGGGGTATGGAGCTTGGGTGCATCCTGTGCAAGGGCAGGGAGCATGGCGGCAAGGGCCAGCAGCAAAGTCAGTGGTTTTCTCATAGCGGAAGATTGTGCTGCTAAATATAAAAAGAAATCCGGCAATATGAATGGCGGCGGCGGCCGGCCGTTCCAGATTAAGAAATCTTTGACAAGTAACGATCGGCACCTCAGCACCGGCCTGCTTTCGGCCGGACAGCCGGGAGCGGCATCTTTCTTTATAGCAGGTTTGCAGATCCGGGGGGAATGGTAAAATCAGGCCAGCTGTCTCCTGTATAGCTGTACGGTATTTTCCAGCCCCAGGTACAGGGCATCGGAGACCAGGGCATGACCGATGCTTACTTCGTCCAGCCAGGGGATATGCTGTTTGAAAAACCGGAGATTCTGAAGGTCCAGGTCGTGGCCTGCATTCAGCCCCAGGCCCAGTTGCCGGGCTGCCTGCGCTGCTTCCACGTACGGAGCTGCGGCTGTTTGGGCATCGGCTGCATAGTGCCGGGCATAGCCTTCGGTATACAATTCTATGCGGTCGGTGCCGGTTTCGGCAGCGCCCTCCACCATCTTCACCACGGGATCTACAAAGATGGACACACGGATGCCGGCTTGTTTGAACACCCCGATCATTTCCTGCAGGTAGGCTTTGTGCCGCACCGTATCCCACCCATGATCGGAAGTGAGCTGCCCCAGGGCATCGGGCACCAGGGTCACCTGGTGGGGCCGCACTTCCAGCACCAGGTCTACAAACTTTTGCTCGGTGCAATTGCCTTCGATGTTGAACTCAGTGGTGATGATCTGTTTGATGTCGCGCACATCCTGGTAGCGGATATGACGCTCATCGGGCCGCGGGTGCACGGTAATGCCATCGGCGCCGAAACGCTGGATGTCTTTTGCCGCTTTGACCACATCGGGATTGTTGCCGCCGCGGGAATTGCGCAGGGTGGCGATCTTGTTGATATTGACCGAAAGCTTTGTCATACTGCAAAATTAGTTTCTTTTCACGCGGCGAACGCAACGCAGTCAGTGTGGGATGGCCAGGTTAGTTTGCTGCGAACGCAACGAAATAACCAAGGGCTTCAATTTTCTTTATCGCTGCGTACGCTGCGTGATAATCCCCTTACAGGAACCCTTTGCAGCCGGGCGCCCCGCAGCGGCAGGGTAGTTTGCCGTCGTGGTGGGTTTCGCCGTAGTTGCAGGTCAGCTCTTCGCCCCTGCGCACGGGCCGCAGCGTATAGAACTCCACTTTGCGGTAACAAAGACGCATATAGGTATTGGGCGAGCAGGAATGGTTGATAAAACGCAGCTCGTTCACATTCACGCTGGCATCCAGTGCAATGTCTTCGTTATCGAACTCGACCATGAATACCCGTCCGTGCTGGTTTTTCACCCGGCGGCGGGCTTCGCGGAAAGAGATGATCTCACCTCCCATATTGCCCAGCTTGCGGCGGGCGGGTATATCGGTGCGGGCAAAGGCGCCCCGGCCGTCGATGCGGCTTTTTTTCACGGTGAGGGGAAAGTTGAGTTCGGTTTTCATCGGGTCATTCATTGTGGTCGTCAGAGCTCCATCCAGGTATGATCGGCCAGCAGCTTTACGCCAGCGATAAATTTTTGAAAAGGCCCGCCTGCGCCCCATTCCTTAGGCGATACCAGCGAGAGCATATGGTTGCCGTCCTTCTTTTCATACAGGTAGTAGGTCTGCCCGATATTGGGTTTGAAGGAGAGCCTGGCATTGTAGATCATCATGGACAGGTCTTTTCGTTTTTGAATTTCCTGTGCCTGCAGGGCCAGCAGCTCGATCTGCCGGCGGATCTGCTGCAGCTGCATATTGGTCTGCTCTTCCATCGCGGTGAGCGCCTTGTGCTTGATCATGCCTTCTTCATTGGCACGGATCACGGCGCCGGATACCGAGGCCGAATAGGGCAGCACGCTCAGCTGCTTGTGATAGATCTCCGAATTGGTATAGGGGTTCCCGTCTTCTCCCGTACCCTGCTGCACGATCCTGAGGTAGCCGTTGGGCTGTATCTCGTGCACGATGTGCAGTACTACTTCCCCTTTTTTGTAAAAATGGATATTCAGGCTGATGCTGTCCGGAAAGCTGACCTGCACACTATCGGCCAGTTCCGGCTGGTCAAAAGGATTCAGGTTGCCATCGGCATTCATGCGGTATTCGGAGGCAAAAGCTTCATTGGTCAGGGTGACCCAGTTGTGCGAAACATTCAGCTCCTTTTTACCTTCCGGCGCTTCTATCCTGTACGTACCGCTTTTGGGGCGTTCGCCGCGTTCATACACCCCTTTTTCAGGGAAGAGCTGCCAGGAAGCAAGAAAATTATAGGCTTGTACCATAGATCAATTCGCAAAGGTTTTGTTTTCCCGGCAATTAAAAAAGCAAATGTTAAATTAAACCGGCATCAGCGGCAGATCGGTTATCTTACAGGCTCATAACTCTGTACTATGCGCACTGCTGTTCTTTTATTGCTTTTGATGACGGGTATGGCTGTTTCTGCTGCGGCACAACAACCGGCTTCTGCCGAATCGGTATTGCAGGAGGCCAGGGCCACGGCCGCCCGGGAAAAAAAAAACGTGTTCATTCTCTTTCACGCATCCTGGTGCGGCTGGTGCCATAAAATGGACACGGCCATGAACGACCGGTCGGTAAAGGCATTCTTCGACAACAACTATGTTATCCGTCACCTGACGGTATACGAGTCGGATAAAAACAAGCACCTCGAAAACCCCGGTGCGCTGGAGCTGCTCACCAAATACCATGGCGGTGAGCAGGGTATTCCTTACTGGCTGGTGTTTGACAAGGATGGTAAGCTGCTGGCCGACTCCAAAATAAGAAAACCCGGTGAAGGGCCGGATGCCGGCAGCAATAGCGGGTGTCCCGCCAGCGAAGCGGAAGTGGAGCATTTTATCAAGGTCCTGAAGCAGACCTCCCCGCTGCAGGATAGCCAGCTATCCGTGATCCGCAAGCGTTTCCGCGAAAACGAGCATCATTAATATCCCTTCAGGTTTGCTTTGAGCAGCGAATCTTTCTGTGCAGGCATCCAGTGGCGGGCGTTCTGGTAGATGGCATCTTCCCAGCCGCCGTAATTGGTGTTGGGCAGCACGATGAATTTTTTGCCAAACTCGCCGGCCAGGCGGTACACGTTCTGGTCCCGTTCCGCTTCTGTTTTTTTATCGAAGAGGGCGCTGAAATCAGACAGGTTATCGCCCAGCAGCAGCACGATGTCATGCGTGGCCGCTACCTGCTGGCGGCGGTCTTCCTTGCCCGAGGTGGTTTGCTTTACGATCAGGTGCCGCTCGTCGGCAAAGGGAAACCGGAACCGCTGCAGGTTTTGCAGGGTACCTGCTTTGTCCTGCTGGTCGCGGTTGGTGATGTAAAATATTTCAATGTTTTTAGACGCGGCATAGTTGAAAAAGGCCAGGGCGCCGGGCAGGGTATCTGCCAGGCCCTTGCTGGTCCATTCGTACCAGGAAGCGGCCTCATAATCTTTGCCCTGCAGGGCCTGGTGCACGGCATACGGACTGTTGTCAAGAAAGGTTTCGTCGATATCGGTCACGATGGCTTTGGGTTTCCCCTGGCTGCCCTGTTGCACCGACTCGTCGATGCGCAGCCTGGCAATGTTGAATGCCTGCAGGCACAGGGCTTTGTACTCGGCAGCTTTCTGCTGGAATACCGACGACCATATCTTGCCATCGATCACGAGCTGCCCGGGCTGCGGGGGTACGGTTGCTTTTTTAGGAGCGGCGCAGGCAGTAAATAGCAATACCGCCGGCACAAGGAGGCGATAAGTCATGGACAGGAAGTTGGGTGAACGCATCCTGCAATATAATAAAAGCTGCGTGGGATCGGCTTACCGGTCGCTGCCGGTCGGGTGCTTTAATTCTTCTTCGATCACATCGCGGAGCTTATTTTCCGTTTCTGTGATCCAGCCAGGCAGTATCTGTGTATCGGGTACAATCTGCCAGGAACCGCCATTTTCTTTTTCCATCCGGAAAATGATGCGGTTGCCCCGGTCGTCTACGGTGTCTACGGAAAAGATCTCTTTGCCGGGTTGCTGCAGTTTGCGAAGGTTGAACTCGCGCAGGCGTCCGCCAGCTTTGATCAGGCGCGTAAAGTGAATGATCCTATTGAAAAGTATTTGCATCAGAGGGGGTTAAAGTAATAAGGCTTATCTAATATCAATTTTTGTGCTAAAGGATGGTTGGCAGATAGTTAAAGTTTTCAACAGCGTGGCAGGCTACGGGGTTACCTGATTATTATTTTTAAAATACATGTTTAAATGCCTGCTGCTAATGTCAGCAGTGCCGATAACGCCATCAGCCCGTCCAGCAGCAGGTAATACACCATGTCTGAAAAGTTGCGGGTGACACGCCTGTACAGCAAGGCGAGCAGTATGCCCGGCGCCAGCAGCATGCCGATAATGCCCGGCGCATGACCATATGGCAGCAATAGCAGGGTGAGACCGGCAAAGATCAGTAAAGACAGGATGAAAAGAAAGCGGATCCCCCTTTCATGCAGCCAGGTGATCAGGCTACGGATGCCGATAGAGCGGTCGTAGTCACGGTCGCGGTAGTCGAACAGGATGCAGATGGCATAGACCAGGAAAAAGCGGCTGCCGGCAAACAGGGAAAAATCGTTTTGCCAGGGCCGGTCGCTGAGCTGCACCGGCAGCAGGGTGGTGACGTACATCCAGACAAAGGCGAGAAAAATCGTTTTGCCCAGGGCCACTTTCCGCAGCAGCCTGAACAGGGGATGCGGTATTTTGGGTGCGGAGTACAGGAAGGTGATAAAAGCGGCCAGCAGCAGCCAGGGCCAGTGATCCAGCAGGGCCAGGGCGAACCAGGCGGAGCCGGCCAACCCGGCAAAAAACAGTACCAGGTGTACCGGCCGGTTCTTTTTTAACCAGCGCAGCCTGTCCGAGGGAAGTTCAATATCAGGCGTCAGCCACCAGTGAAAGCTATAGCTGCAGATCGTGGCAAAAAACACGAAACCGGTAAAACCGGCCTGCGGTGCGGCATGCAGCAGCAGCCGGGTGGTTTGATCCACCATCAGCACGGCGCAGCATGCAATAAAGAGATTGCTGTAAATAACAAAACGTAAAGCAGCAAAGAGAGGATGGCGACGGTAATGAGCTGTCGGGTTCATTACTGGCGGGCTACAAACAACCCGGTAGTGATGGTGTCGCTTGCATTGCCTTTGATATCCACCACGGCAATTTTAAAATACATCGTGTCGTTGCGGTTCGGGTCTTCGTCCATGAACTCGTAGGCCACGTTAAAGGTCAGCTCCCCGGTATTTTTAGAAGGGAATACAGGCACTTTGGACCGGATGGTATCGGTCTTGTCGTAAGTACCCGGGTTGGGGATCGGTGTTTTGTTGGTCCGTACACGGATATAGGTAAAATCACCTTCTCCCAGGTCGCCCTCCTTGTCGTAATAATTGACGCGGATGCGTACCGATTCGCCCTGCGATACGGCTTCTGCGCTGTAGTCCTTTATTTCAAGCAGCGGTTTGGTCTCAAACTTATCTTTGCCGCAGGCTGCCAGCAGCATCGTCAGGGACAGGATGGCAAATACAGGGATTGATCGCATAATGACAGTTGAAATTTAAACAAATATAACTCATTTTACAGGAATAATCAGGGTGGTGAATAGTCATGGAAACCATAAAGTTTTTGCCGTATCGCCGGCCGGTTTCGCGGAACTGGCGCTGGAAATCTTTCGCTTTCAGTATGCCGGCAATGCGGTGTACCGTGACTATGTGAATGCCCTGCAGGTAAACGTTTCCGCCGTCCGCTCTGTTGTGCAGATCCCCTTTTTGCCTATCCGTTTTTTCAAAACCCACCGGGTGCAGACCGGCGCTGCCGAGACGGCCATCGTGTTCGAAAGCAGCGGCACCACAGGCACTGTTCCCAGCCGTCATTTTGTGAGCGATGCGGGCCTGTACCGCGAAAGTTTTACCCGCGGTTTTGAATCGTTCTACGGCTCCGCCGCCGGCTGGTGCATTATCGGGTTGCTGCCATCGTACCTGGAGCGGCAGCATTCTTCGCTGGTGTACATGGCAGACGACCTGGTGCGGCAAAGCGGCCATGCCGACAGCGGTTTTTACCTGTATGAACAGGAGCAGCTGGCGGCACTGCTGAACCGGCTGGAACGTGCAGGGCAGAAGACGCTGCTGATCGGCGTTACGTTTGCCTTGCTGGATTTTGCAGAGCACTGCCCCATGCCACTGAAGCATACGGTCATCATGGAGACAGGCGGCATGAAGGGCCGGCGGGAGGAACTGGTGCGGCAGGAAGTGCACGATATCCTGCAACAGGCTTTTCACACACCGGTCATTCATTCGGAATACGGTATGACGGAGCTGCTGTCGCAGGCGTATTCGGCAGGAGAGGGTTTATTCCGGTGCCCGCCATGGATGAAGGTGCTGGTCCGGGACGACGAAGATCCATTGTCCGTATACGAAGGGCCCGGCAGCGGCGCTATCAATATTATCGACCTGGCTAATATCCATTCCTGCAGTTTTATCGCCACCGAGGATGCGGGACGGGTTTTCCCCGACGGAAGCTTTCATGTGTTCGGACGGTTGGATCATAGTGATTTAAGAGGATGTAGTTTGTTGGTTGTTTAAGTAATGTTCGATGTTTGGTGTCCTGTGGTTGGAAGCATCCTTAAGTTTGATGTTTGAGGTTCGGTGTTAGTGCCTCGCGATGATAGCGGGTTGTCTTAGGTGATGGTGTTGTTAGTCAGGTTCAAACCCTGAACCGTCTATGGCGACTCTTCAATTCCAGGAAGAATAGTACAATAATAGTTCGCCCAACATCAACCTCCAGCCAATTGTAACCCTCTTCCATTCCAGTAATATTATTCAAATTATAGCTCACTAACCTCAAACCTCAAACCGGATACAGACCGCGTTCATACCAGTGAACAACGTACAATAATAGTTCACCCAACCTCAAACATTCAGGCATTATGCATCCATTCCCTGAACTGCGGCGCCATTTCCTGGCTGATGATGATGCAGTGGTTGATCTCCGGCAGGGTGAGGTCGAGGATCAGCTTTACTTTCTCATAGGGTTTGAAGCCCCGGATAAAATTGATGTTGACGATGTACTGGCGGTTGGCCCTGAAAAATGAATTTTCATCCAGCTCGGTTTCCAGTTCGGCGAGGTTCTTATCTGCCAGGTATTTTTTGCCCCAGCGGTCCAGTACATATACGATCTTGTTTTCGGTGTAGAGCAGTGCTACGTCGTCGAGCCGGAGCGAGATATTCTCCAGTCCCTTTTTTACGATCATCCGCTTCTTCCTGTGGTTGCCGATATATTGCAGCAGGTTGTCCATCGGGTTGTGGTGGGAAAAATGTTTCTCCAGCATTTTGTATTTCACCAGTGCTTTTTTCAGGCTGTCTTTGTCCACGGGTTTCAGCAGGTAGTCGATGCCATTGTATTCAAAGGCATTGAGCATAAACTCGTCGTAGCCGGTAATGAAAATGACGGGGATGCGGATAAGTCCTTTGCTGAATATTTCAAACGAAAGCCCGTCGCTCAGCTGTACGTCGCTGAAAATAATGTCCACGTCGCCGGGTTGCGACAGGTAGGCGATGCTTTCCTTTACACTGCCCAGGCGCGCGGCCACCTGTACATCGTCGGTGATGGAGGTAAGGGTCGTGATCAGGCTTTCCATGGCAGGTCTTTCGTCTTCGATGATTACGGCGTTTAGCATGGCGATAGTTTTTAGGGTGATGCGATCAGGGGTAGTTTGACGACGAAATTTTCACGGTTGGTTTCGATAGCGATATTCCTGCGAAAAAGAATCCGGTACCGGGCACTCAGGTTCTTCAGCCCGATACCGGTGGAATTCACGGGATAAGATTTTGGTTTGATATTATTACTCACTTTCAGGTAGTGATCGTTGATATAGATATGGATCTTCAACGGCCTCTCCTCGGTAAATTCATTGTGCTTGATGGCATTCTCCACCAGTATCTGCAGCGAGCAGGGCGGTATCATCACCGTCCCGTTTTTCTCCGTCAGCGATTTGGCCAGCTGCAGCTTATCGTCGTAGCGGATGCGCAGCAGGTAAAAATAATTGTCGATAAACTCCAGCTCTTCCTTCAGCGGGATCAGCTCCCGGTTCTTATTGATCAGGAAATATTTATATACCTGTGCCAGCCGGTTGTTGAATAAATGCGCCTGCTCAGGCTGGCTCAGGATGAGGTGATTCAGTGTATTGAGCGAGTTGAAAATAAAGTGAGGGTCCATTTCATTGGTCAGCGCCTGCAGCTCGGCCAGCGAGCGTTCTTTGTCCAGCTGATCTACGATCCGGGTATCGAACTCTCTTTCTTTGGTGAGGAACAATATTTCATATACCAGTGTGAAGATGATAACGGAAGCGATGCAGCCGAGGATGAATATATATACACCGGTATGCGAAAAGGGTTCGCGCGACAGCGACAGCCAGATCAGGGCGGCCAGGCCGCCGGTGCAGCCGCCATACAGGGCCGATACAAAGCTGACGGCCGCTATCCTGGACAAAGAGCCGGCAATAGGCCGGTACAACGGGCGCAGCCGCGTGTGGATCCAGAAGCATCCTTTCCAGATGGCAAACGAAGTGAGTATGAAATAAGCATTGGCGCCAGCCAGCTCGATAAAAGTATATTCACCATACGAGAGAAGGCCCGAGATAAGCGGCAGGCTTATGCCCAGCAAGGGTATAAAAATGATTTTCAGCAACAGATCCTTTACCATAGCAGTGGTCAGGGGTTTCCAATCCGGTTTTTTTTCCTGGCTTTCTCATGTGTGGTGTGTATAACGAGCTTCGGGGTATAAAACTATCGGTACAAACTGTTAAGTAAGTATAAATTATTTCACCTGGACTATTTCAGGTACAAGTGGTAAACGGCCCGAACCTTCGTCGTTATCTAAACAGATAGTTGTTTGGCCGATAATGCTGCTTCATACAGTATAATTCATGGTTCAGCGGTTTATTTTGCTGATCAGCGTATTGCTGCCCCGGCATTTTAAAGATCGGAGCCCGCGTTGTTAAAAAATGACGGTCATCCGGTGTTGCATTTTGTACGGCCTTTTGCTGTTGGGAATAAAATAATCAGTCATCGGTAAATTAAATGCGGTAACCTGTTTTTTCCCGGGTGCCGGTTATGCCCGCTTCAGTGTCCACTCTTCATGCTTCAGCAATAAACACCCGGCTGCAGGAAACATCTCTGCAGAAATTGTTGCCTTGACTGAAACCATTCTATTCTCAAAACTAAAAAGGCAATGAAAAAAACAGTACTGTTAACAACATTTTCGCTGCTGGTAACGGTTTTATTTGCGCAACGAACCGTAACCGGCAGGGTAACAGACGAGAAGGGCGATCCGCTCCAGGCCGTTTCGGTGCAGGTAAAAGGCTCTTCCACGGGCACCAGCACCAAAGCAGATGGAACGTATGCATTATCCATACCGGCCGATGCGGCCACGCTCGTGTTCTCTTCCATCGGCATGGAAGTGCTGCAGGTGAGTATCGGCAGCAGCAACACCATTAATGCACAAATGGTGCAGGTGGTGCAGGAGCTGGCAGCGGCCGTAGTGCAGGTGCCGTATGGCACCGTGAAGAAAACGGCGTTTACCGGTTCAGAATCTACGATCGGGGCCCGCACGCTGGAGAAGCAGCAGGTGACTTCGGTGACCAAAGCGCTGGAAGGGCTGGTGCCCGGCGTGATTGCTACCAATGGCGGAGGCCAGCCGGGATCGAATGCGAATGTCCGCATCCGCGGTATCGGCTCGGTCAATGCAAGCAGCGCCCCGCTGTACGTGCTGAACGGGGTGCCTTATGATGGACTGATCGCTTCGATTGCCATGGAGGATATCGAGTCCGTTACGGTGCTGAAAGATGCGGCAGCAGCCGCCCTGTATGGTTCACGGGCTGCCAATGGCGTGATCATGATCACGACAAAATCGGGTAAAAGAGGCCAGCCGAAGATGAACCTTTCTCTAAAGCAGGGCTTTGTCAGCCGCGGCATCCCGGAATACGACATGATCAGGTCGAAGGATTATTATGAAGTGGCATGGGAGAGTATCCGCAATGCCCTGGTATATGGTCCTACCAATCTTTCTTTTGCCGCGGCAGGACAGCAAGCCTCGCAAACGCTGACCGATGGCAACCATCTCGGTTATAATTCCTACAATGTACCCGGCAGCCAGCTGGTGGATCCCGTCACCGGCAAGCTGAACCCGAATGCCCGCTTGCTCTGGGAAGATTCGTGGAATGACGAAACATACCGCACGGCCCCCCGGACCAATATCAATTTAAATGTGTCCGGTGCCGGAGATAAAAACGATTATTATATTTCGCTTGGCTACCTGGATGAAAAAGGTACCGTGATCGAGTCTTACTACAAACGTTATAACGCCCGGATCAACCTGAATGTGAACCCGGTATCATGGTTCAAGACCGGCATTAACCTGGATGGTGCTTTTTCCCAGTCGGAAGGATATGCCGAAGATGGTTCGGCCAACCTGAATCCCTTTTATTTCACCCGCCAGATTGCACCGATATACCCGGTCTGGGAACGTGATGCGGCCGGTAATTTCGTGATCGATCCTGCCACGGGCCAGCCGGCCTACGACTACGGCCGTCCGGAACAAATGGGTACCCGGCCTTATGCCGGCGGCAGCAACCTCATCGGCCTACTGAAGCTCAATGAGCAGCCCACCCGGTTATTCAATGGTAATATCAATACCTACGGCGAGATCCTGTTCCTGAATGGGTTTTCTTTCAAAACCACTTTCGGCTTGAACTACGGTACCGGATACAATACGTACTTCCAGAACCCGTTTGTAGGCGATGCCGCAGGGGTAAGCGGAAGGTCTATCAAAACCAGCAATCGCAGCACTTCGTATACGCTCAATGAGATATTGTCGTGGACCAAATCGTTTGGCAACCACAATCTTCGTGTGCTGGCCGGCCATGAAAACTACCGGTTGCAGTTCGAGCAGCTCAGCGCCACCCGCACCGGCTTTCCCTTCCCGGGCACTACAGAGCTGAATACAGCCGTGGAAACGGAAGATGCAGGTTCTTACCAGGACAATCACCGCATCGAAAGCTACCTGTCCAGCCTTTCTTACGATTATGATCAGAAATACCTGCTGTCTGCCAGCTTCCGGCGCGACGGTACTTCCCGGTTCTTTTCAGAAAACCGCTGGGGCAACTTTTATTCTGTGGGGGCCGGCTGGCGCATCTCCCAGGAGCCGTTCCTGCAAAACGTAAAATGGCTGAACGAGCTGAAGCTGAAGGTGAGCTATGGAGAGCAGGGCAATGAAGATATCCTTTCCGGCGGGGCTTCCAATTATTATGCTTACCAGAACCTTTATTACCTGGGATATAACAATGCCAGCAGCCCGGGTGCGTTGCCGGCAGGATTGCCCAACCGGGACCTGGTGTGGGAAACCAACAGTGTGCTCAATATCGGTGCAGATTTCTCGCTTTTCAACAACCGCCTGCAGGGCACCGTGGAATTCTTTAACCGCAAATCAGATAACCTGCTGTTTGACGTGCCGCTGCCCGTATCCACCGGCAATGAGAGCATTACCCGCAACATAGGTGCTATGCGCAATACGGGTATCGAACTGCAGTTGGGTTATAATTTGGTGCGCTCGGCCAATTTCGACTGGCGTGTGGACCTGAACCTGACGCATTTCAAAAACCGTGTTCTCCGCCTGCCGCAGGAGGAGATCATTACCGGTACCAAGAAGCTGATGGAAGGGCGTTCCATTTATGATTTCTGGATCCGGGAGTATGCAGGCGTGGATGTATCCACCGGTGAGGCCCTGTTTTACAAAGACGTACTGGATGCCAGCGGCAAACCGACCGGAGAACGCACCGTGACCAATAACGGTGCACAGGCCAGCTTGTATTACAAAGGTTCAGCGATTCCCGACATTACGGGAGGTATTACCAATTCGTTCCGCTACAGGGAGTTCGAGCTGTCGTTCCTGCTCACCTTCTCTGCCGGTGGCAAATTTTACGACGGCAACTATGCCGGCCTGATGCACTTCGGCGACTACGGCAGTTCCTGGCATACGGATATCCTGCAGCGGTGGCAAAAGCCCGGTGATATTACCAATGTTCCTAAAGTGCAGAACAGCATTACCAACCAGGAGCCGATCTCCACGCGGTTTTTATTCAACGGCTCTTACCTGAACATTAAAAATGTGACACTGACCTATACGCTGCCGTCATCGGTACGCAACCGTCTGCACCTGTCGGGCCTGCAGCTATTTGCCAACGTGGACAATGCCTGGCTGTTTACCGCCAAAAAAGGCATGGACCCGCAACGCGCTTTCACCGGCACTTCCGATTTTACTTATCCGCCTGTTCGCACGGTGACGGTAGGGTTAAACGTAAACTTATAATCTAAAGCAACATGAAGAATAAAAAAATAATACAGTACGGCTTTTACCTGCTATTGGCGATTGCCACGGTATCGTGCAAAAAGGATTACCTGGAAACGGCTCCCAGCGACCAGGCGCCTACGGAACTGGTGTTTGCTACCACGCAGGGCGCCTATACTGCGCTTAACGGGGTGTACAGGGCGCACTGGATGCTTTACGGGGATGCAGGGATCGACGCAAATTTTGCCCAGAAGGCATGCGACATGACGGCCGACCTCATGGGCAACGATGTCACGATCCATACGTATGGCTATGGCTGGTTCACTCCCGAGTACCAGTATACAGCACAGGCCTCTGTTACTGCCACCGGCCGTCCTTACTTTGTCTGGAGCTACTATTATTTCCTGATCAGCAGCGCCAACAACATCATCGCCAATATCGATGCAGCCGCGGGGCCTCAGGAAGACAAGGATAATATCAAAGGCCAGGCGCTGGCCGTTCGGGCCAACAGCTATTTCAACCTGGTTAATTTTTTCCAGCACACGTACAAAGGCAATGAGAACAAGCCAGGCGTACCGCTGTATACGGCGCCGACTACCGAGGGCGGTCCGCGCGGTACAGTGCAGCAGGTATACACGCAGATCATCAGCGACCTGACGCAGGCCGAAACGCTGCTGACCGGCAAGATCCGTCAGCATATGTCGCATATCAATGTGAATACAACGCAGGGTATACGCGCCCGGGTAGCCCTGCAGATGGAGGATTATCCTACTGCAGCTGCGTATGCCAACAAGGCCCGCCAGGGCTATACGCTGATGAGCACAGCCCAGTACCAGGGCGGCTTTTCCTCTGTCTCCAATCCCGAATGGATTTGGGGTATGCAGATCAACAACGAGCAGAGCACCACTCTCTTTTCTTTCTGGTCGCATATCGACGCTTCGGTATACGGATATGCCCAGGCCGGCAATATGCAGAAGAAGATCACCAGGCAGCTGTACGACCAGATACCGGCCGGCGACGTGCGCAAAACCGTATTTCGTGCTCCCGGCACCGGTACCAGCACCAATCCGGATTACAACCAGAATAAGTTCAGGGTGCCCGACCCCTCTACGTTCGATGGAGATTATGTGTTTATGCGCGCCGGCGAAATGTACCTGATCGAGGCAGAAGCGCTGGCCCGCCAGGGTGCAGGGCAGGAAGCAGCCGCGAAGACGGTGCTGGAAGCCATGGTCAAAGCACGTTATCCTGCCTATACCACGACAGGGCTCACCGGCGCTGCGCTGATCACCGAGATCCTGCTGCAGCGACGGATCGAGCTGTGGGGCGAAGGATTTTCGCTCCTGGACATCAAGCGGCTGAAAACGGGCCTCAACCGCCCGACAGGCGCCGGCAACCATGGCGGCACCAATTTCAACCCGAACGTGACCACGCTGCCTGACCAGGATCCTAAATTCCTGATGAAAATACCACAGAGCGAGATCGACGCCAATGACGCGATGACCATCGCAGATCAAAATCCATAACAACCCACGATCATTTAAAACAGATCAAATGAATAAACGGAATATACCACGCATACTGGCGGCTGCATTGATTACGGTCGCGCTGGCCGCCTGTGTCAAAGGCGTGAATGACGAGAAACTGACACCGCCTGCCTTTTCGAAGTTCGGCACCAGCAACCTGACAGGAAAGTATTTTGTCACTAATTCGACGGCTTCGGTATTTAAAATACCGATCGGCATTACTGCTGTCGCCAACACCGACAGGACCATCCAGCTCACTATCTCCTCCTCTACAGGGGCCGTGGCCGGTACACAGTATACGGCGCCTACCTCTATTGTGATCCCGGCAGGGCAGAGCCTGGACAGCCTGGCGATCAAAGGCATTTTTGCCGGCTATCCCGCCGGCCGCAGGGATACCCTGCGTATCACGATCACCGGCGGCGATGTGCCGGTGAGCATATATGCGAATACATACACCCTGGTGATGCAGAAATATTGCGACGTTGTGTTGGCCACGATGTCCGGCAATTACACTAACACGAGGGATTATGTCGATAATTCACAAATCTGGGGGCCTTACGGGGCTACAGTTTCCGACCCTACGCCCGGCACCAATGGCAACGGAATCAGCAGGGACACGATACGGATCGCTAATTTCTGGGATGTAGGTTACCCGCTGGATGTGGTGCTCGATTGGAGCGATCCTGCCACCTTTACAACGACAGTGATCAACGGCCAGCCGTTGGGGTCAGATCCTACTTACGGTCCTATGTTTGCCAGGGCCAGGGGAACCGGCACCTTTTCATCCTGCGATAAT
>JBEVLT010000115.1:0-5030 GCA_040509055.1 Chitinophagaceae bacterium | reverse complement strand
CGTGGAATGGATCGTGACCGCCAAGCGGGAAGAAACCCGCAGGGAACGGATCAACGGAACCGTGGAACGGCTGGCCAAAAGCTGGAAGAACCCGGCCAACAGGTGACCCGATCATCCGATTACCCATTACCCCCCCCTGCTATGACAACCGAACTCTATCAACGCATCATTGCCGCCAAGTGGTTCATGGACGAGCACTTTCACGAGCCGATCGGGCTGGACGAAATATCGCAACAGGCCTTCCTGTCGCGGTTTCACTTCCATCGCTTGTTTACCCGCATTTACCGGCATACGCCCCACCGCTACCTGACACGCTGCCGGATGAACAAGGCCAAGGACCTGCTGGCAGAAAACAAACCGGTGACGGAGGTGTGCTATGAAACAGGATTTGAAAGCCTCGGCTCGTTCAGCGTACTGTTTAAAAAAGAGATCGGTTTTGCGCCGCAGTATTACCGCAATATGGCCTGGCTGAAAAAACAACAGCAGAAAGCGCAACCGAAAACAGCCATCCCGCATTGCTTTATCGCGGGCTACGGGTTGGATACATAAAACGGGGCTCCTGCCAAAAAGCAAGAATCGAGAAACAGCTTTGCAGGCTTCCTTTTACTTTTATGCCCTGACAGGCGGAGCAGCCTTCCGGCCTGTCAACGATGCAAACAACCTTCATTTTAAATTACGATTATGGTTTCCCGTCTTTCCCACACTTCGCTCTTTGTGACCGACCAGGACAAAGCCTATGATTTTTATGTATCCAAACTCGGCTTCAGCGTACACACCGATGCCACCATGGAAAATGGGTTTCGCTGGCTCACCGTAACGGCGCCGGATGCACCGGAGCACGAGATCGTGCTGTTTCCCGCTACCAGCCACATTAATGGCCTGGAACAGGAAGTACGCGATGCGCTGAAGCTGCTGCTGGAAAAAGGCGTGATGGGCGCAGGTGTGCTGCAAACCAACGACTGCCGCGCCACTTACGAAGAGTTGAAAGCAAAAGGTGTCACGTTCAAATCGGAGCCAAAAGAACAGTTTTACGGCATCGAATGCATTGTGACCGATGGATGCGGCAACTGGTTCAGCCTGACACAGCCGAAGGAAATGCCGGCCTGATAACCGGAACGGTATCGTTTTCTTCACACTTCCTTTTCCGTTCTTTCGTTATTTTTATCCCGGCCCTGCCTGCTATCATGCAGGCCGTTGAAAACACCATAAACGATCCCTGATGAACGGAAAAAGTCTCTTTTTTTCAGCCGCCGCCCTGTTCCTGCTGGCCTCCTGCTCGCACAAGCTCAGGATCAGTCCTGATAAACCATCGCTGGCCGCTACCGACTTTGCACTGGACTCGCTGCCCGATTCGGAGATCAATATTCCTATCCAGATCAACCTGAAACCGGTGTATGCGCTGGCCGAAAAACAGGTGGACACGCTGTTCACCTCGCCCAACTACCCGGACGGATGGGTGCAGAGCGGCTGCGATACGCGCTATAAATATGTATTCCGCCGCAGCCCCCTGCAAATGAAGGCCGCCGGCACTTCGCTCGACCTGGGATTTACCGGTTATTATAAGATCATCGGCAGCACCCGCGTGTGCGTGGCAGGCGCCGCCGTTTCACCCTGGACGCCACCCTGCAAATGCGGTTTCTCCGAACCGGAACGGCGTGTTAATGTATCCTTCTCCAACTCCGTAAGCATCCAGCCCGATTTTAAGATAAAGCTGAACGTACGACGCAACGAACCGCAGGCGCTGGATAAATGCGAAGTATGCTTTTGGGGACAAAACATCACCAAAGAAGTACTGAACGGGCTGAAGGCGGAGCTGGATGCCGCCAAAGCTGCACTGGACAAGAACTATGGCACCGTGGACCTGAAGCCGCAGTTCCAGCAGCTCTGGAACCAGCTGAGCCAATCGTATAATATCTACAGTATGGGCTGGCTGCAGATCAACCCGCAGCGCATCCGTGTCAACCAGCTGTATGCAAAAAACGATTCGCTGTATGTGAACCTCGGCCTCTCGGCCCGCCCGGCCGTGACCCTGGAAAAACCTGCCGGCAAATCGCTCCCGATACCCAACATGGCCAATCCATCAAAAGCTCAGGGGTTTTCCATTTTCGTGGATGCCCAGCTGAACTACGATTCGCTCAGCAATATCGTGAACCGGTATGTGGTGAACAAGGAGTTCGACTTCAACAAAGGGCCGGTCAAAAAGAAATTCATCATCAAGGAATGCCGGCTGTCAGGCTCGGGCAACGAACGGATGATCATCAGGGTGAACTTTGCCGGTACCGACAACGGCACCGTGTACCTCACCGGTAAACCGGTATACGACAAAGACAAACATATCCTGGAGCTGCAGCAGATCGATTTCGACATCAAATCGAAGGATGCGCTGCTGAAAACAGCCGACTGGCTCTTCAGCAGGAAGATCATTACCGAGATCAGCCGCTACACCCGCTTTGACCTGAACACCTATATCGACAGTGCCAAAACCAGCATCAGCCAGCAGCTGAATCACGAATGGATCAAAGGCGTCAGCAGCTCCGGCCGTATCGACGATATCCGCCTGATCGGCATTTACCCGCTGAGCCAGGCATTGGTGATCCGCAGCAACTGTACGGGCAATCTTTCGGTAAAAGTGGCGTCGGTAGACTTCAGCCTTTGACCTCTTCGGCAACCGCAGATGCTTTGAAGGAGAAATGCCGCTGTGCCAGGTAGCTGAACACGACAACGATGGCCGTGGTGAGCACCTGCGCCACCACCGGGTAAATACTGAACCGCTCCACGAATATCTTCAGCAGGATATAGTTCAGCGCCAGGTTGAACATACAGATCATGAAATACCGGAACAGCTGTATGTGTCCCTTTATTTTCGAGTCGCTGAAGACCACGTATTTCGACATAAAGAACCCGACCGGGAACGTGACACAGAACGACAGGAACAGGGCCGCTACGTGTGCCTTGAAGGCATAAAAACCAAAGTGAAGATCGCTCTCCTGCAGGATGTAGCGGAAGCTGATAAAATAGACCAGGAAGCCCAGCAACACATTGCCCCCGCCCGATGCCGCGTAGCGGAACGTCTGCAGGTTCATAAACCGGCGGAACAGGGGATAAAAAAAATCAATGACGGGAAGGATCAGGTCCCTCGCCGTATGCATATGTCTTCGCATAACAGGGCGCAAAATTATTGCAAGTTGGCCGTTCACCGGTCACCGCCGCCTGCCGCTATGATAAACTATTCATAAAATGGACGGCCTGCGGGGAAATCGTTTTCGTAAATTCGCAGCTAAATTATTGAAAGAATGGGTATTGTAACACAGGTAAAACCATTGGTGGCGGCAGCGCTGAAAGAGCTGTACGACCAGGATTTTACAGCGGCGGACCTGACAGTGACTATTACCAAGCCCGAGTTTGAAGGAGATTATACGCTGGTGCTTTTTTCGTTTGTAAAACAGCTGAAAAAAGCACCCGAACAGCTGGGCAACGAGATCGGCGAATGGCTGCTGCGCCAGCACCCGGAACTGTTTTCTGCGTTTAACGTGATCAAAGGATTTCTGAACCTGACCATTACCGACAACTGGTGGATAGGGTTTTTACAATCCACTCCCGGCGGCGAATTACCGGGCCGGCGCGCCCCGAACGGCCAGCGCGTGATCGTGGAATACTCCTCTCCCAACACGAACAAACCGTTGCACCTGGGCCACCTGCGGAATAATTTCCTGGGCTGGAGCGTAGCTGAAATACTGAAGACAACCGGCCACGACGTGGTGAAAACAGCTATCCTGAATGACCGGGGCATCCATATCTGTAAATCGATGATCACCTGGAAGCTGTTTGCCAATGGCGCAACGCCCGAATCGACCGGTATCAAAGGCGATCATTTCGTAGGCGACTACTATGTGCAGTTTGGTACAGAGCATAAGAAAGAGATGGAAAAGCTGATGGCCGATGGCATGACCAAAGAAGAGGCGGAAAAGAATGCGCCGATCATGCAGGCCACGCAGCAGATGCTGCTGGACTGGGAGAATGGCGATCCGGACGTAAGAGCGCTGTGGCAGAAAATGAACAGCTGGGTATACGAAGGATTCAATGAAACCTATAAAAAGATCGGCAGCGATTTCGATAAAAATTATTTTGAAAGCGATACTTACCTGCTGGGGAAGGACTTTGTGGAAGAAGGATTGCAGAAGGGTGTATTTTTTAGAAAAGAAGACGGCAGTGTGTGGATCGACCTGACAGCAGACGGGCTGGATCAAAAGCTGGTATTGCGCAGGGACGGCACCTCCGTTTATATCACGCAGGACCTGGGACTGGCCGATAAGAAATACGAGGACTTCCATTACGACCAGAGCTTTTATGTGATTGCCGACGAGCAGAACTACCACATGAAGGTGCTGAAGCTCATACTGCAGAAACTCGGGAAGCCATATGCCGATGGCATTTATCATCTCAGCTACGGGCTGGTGGAGCTGCCTTCCGGCCGGATGAAGACGCGGGAAGGTACGGTAGTAGATGCCGACGACCTGCTGGAAGAACTGAGGAGAGTGGCAAAAGCAAAGACCGAAGAGCTGGGCAAGGTAAAGGATTTCAATCCCGGCGAACTGACTGAATTGTACGATACCATTGCGCTCGGTGCTTTGAAGTTTTTCCTGCTGCGGGTAGACCCCAAACGGAAAATGATCTTCAATCCCGAAGAAAGCATCGACTTTCACGGGTTCACGGGGCCCTTTATTCAATATACGCATGCCCGGATCAGGTCCATCCTGCGGAAAGCCGCCGAACAACCAGCCGGCAGTAGCCCGGCAGCCGCGCCGGCCACTTCGCTGGCCAGACTGGAGAAGGCACTGATCGTGCTGCTGGAGCAATACGATAGCGTGCTCGACCAGGCCCTGCAGGAGCACAATCCTTCCATACTGGCCATTTATACCTACGAGGTTACCCGTGCGTTCAGCACGTTCTATACAGAGCACTCCGTGCTCCAGGCAGAATCGGAAGAAAAAAAGCAACTGCGCCTGCAGCTTTGCAGCCTGGCAGCCGCT
>JBEVLT010000114.1:0-6792 GCA_040509055.1 Chitinophagaceae bacterium | reverse complement strand
AATAATCTGTGCATCTTCTGATTTTTGCAGGATGGCATCGATAAGGTGAAAACCGCCGCAGGAACCCATGAAAACGATCCTGGAGGTTGGTGCCATGTAGTCAATCGTTGTTTGTGCATGATAGCTGTGCCCGCGGTTGATGGTGACCGTGGGCCGGATACCTTTGTCCCGGAAATATTGTCCCAGCGCCTGCTGGGCCCTGTCATCATCACCGGTTTCTTCATCAAAAGGCACGTTGGCATACAGGGTGACCGGTTTGCCTTTGGCAGAGCGCACCACCAGCCATTGCGGGTTGGAGCGGTCTGTTTTCCAGCCGGCATTGTTGAAGAGCTGCTGGAACGCCTTGTAATCATACTGACCGTCTTCATCGCCATAAAAGAACACCTGGATCGCCACGTCACCACTATCGCTTACCAGCGACGAATAAGGCACGGTATACACCGGCGGGATGCCCAGCTCCCTGGTCAGGTCGGTATGATTGGCAGAGTCGGCGGAAAGAAACAGCTGGTACAGGATGTTGTAAATGCGGATGCCTTTGGCATTGTTGCGTTGCAGGTTGCGCTGGTAATTTTCTTTCACCAGGTTGAGCACCGTGGCGGCCAGCGCCTTGTTGGTGCCGGCTATGCTGGCATAGGAATCGGCTACATCCACCCCGTCTTCCGGGCCGTCGGATTCTTCCAGCTTGCCAACGAAGGCCTTCATCAGGTTGGCGGCATCGCCGCTGTTGGGAAACGATTGCAGGAAATCGCCAAGCGTGTTATAAGCAGCCGCCTGGCTGATGAACCGGCGGTAATGATCGGAATGCACGCTCAGCAGCAGCGAATCTCCCCGGTTGTTTATCTTTTTCATCATCAGGGGATACACGCCCCGCGTATAGCTGGAGGTATAAATAATTCCGTCCGACAGCACGGCCAGGTAGTACAGTTCCTGCGCGGTAAGCGGCTGCAGGATGCGGAACCGCACGGCATCCGCAGCTTCGTGCAGGCCATTGATGGTATTGACAAACACGCCCTGTGCCCGGGCGGTCAGCCGTTGTGTAAGGGATGCAAACTCGATGGCAGTGTCTTTTTTCATGGCCCGGGCTGCATAATCCATCTGCGTTTGCACCAGCAGCCGGTAATACCCCAGGGTATCGTTTTCCACCGAATCGATCTGTGCCAGGCTCATCCTGCCTTTTACGATATTGTCGAGAAAGGGATAATACAGCTGGCCCTTCCTGCTTGTGGCCATTTTTGCCACCGTTGCTACGAATGCGTCGTCAGCGATGGAGCGGATCAGCGCGCCGGTCCTGTTCGTGGCCGAAGCATAATTATAAAGCTGGCTCGGGTAGCGCTTCGCCACTTTCCTGATCAGGTCCGCCGCAAAAGGTACATCGGGATGCTGGTTCAGCTGGGCAAAGGTTTGCTCCGGGTGCAGCAGGCAATATTTCAGCACCAGCTGATCCTGCGAAGCTTTATAGCCGGAGTTCTTTTCAAAAATACCGGCCTTCAGCAGGTTGACCGCCGCATCGTACGACAAGCCTTTTATGATGCTTTCGATCGACTGGCCTTTACGATCCCGATCCATACATTGCCAGTAGGCCGTAAGGATGGAGGGCAGGCTGGCCGGGTTTACTTTCTTATCAGCCGCCGCGGCCTTCCAGTTCCCGCGGAAGTATTTCAATACGTTTTCAAGGCCCCGCAGGTAGCTGACCTTTAACCGGTGATCAAATAAGGTATCGGTCTCCACCAGGTACTGCATGGCATCCGTCTTTTGTACCAATGCCCGGGTAAGCGCCCCAGCCTGGCCGCCCGGCGGCGAAAAACTTCTGTCGGCTTTGCCGTCGGAGGCAAGAATGGCCGACTGTTCTTTGTCGATCGCGTCATGATTGATGCGGCGCTGAAACTCCGGCGCATACCCTTCCGGTATTTTCACCGCGTCCGGGTTGCCCCCCTGTCCGTATGCAGCACAGGCAGCCAGTAAAGCGAAAAGAAATACAGGAAACCAGCTTGCTTTCATACACATAGTACTTGTAAACTTTGCCACAACGGCAATATACGGGCAGCGATCAGAATGCCTTTGGCTGCTCCTCCGCATTGATCGTCCGCGCATAGGCTTTGATGAAGATGGCGCCCAGGTTCTTATAAGGCGGGATGTAATCTTCAAACCCTTCTACGGCCGCCTTGCTCTTGAACTCTTTCCAGAAGGGTATCCAGTCGATATCGCTGCCGTTGCGCAGCTTCTCGGTCAGCAGCTGGAAAAAAGGCCTGTTGATGGCCGTTTTGCCGATCTGTTTGGAAGCAATGATATGCGCATCTTCCGATTTTTCCAGTATGGCATCGATGAGGTGAAAACCGCCGCAGGATCCCATGAAGACGATGCGGGAAGAGGGCGCCATATAGTTGATGGTGGCGTTGGCAAAATAGCTATGACCGCGGTGAATGGTCACGGTGGGCTGGATATTGTTCTTGGCCAGGTAATCGCGCAGGGCCTGCTGCGCCTTGTCATCCTCGCCGGTCTCTTCCGGCAGCGGCTTGTTGGCATAGATGATCACCGGTCTGCCCCTGGTAGACCGGATGGTGATCCATTGAGGGTTGCTGCGGTCGATAGCCCAGTTGCTGCCAAACATGTTCTGAAACCCGTTGAAAATGCCCTGACCATCCTTGTCGCCGTAAAAGAATACCTGTGCGACCACCTCGCTTTTTTCGTTGGCCAGCGTGGTAAAAGGTACACTGTATACCGGGGGAATGCCCAGTTCCTGCGTAAGGTCCACATGGCTGGCAGAATCTGCAGAAAGGAACAGTTTGTTCAGGATATTGTAAATGGCCATGCCCCTGGCATTGTTCTGCGCCATGTTGCGTTTGTAATTCTGCTGCACCAGGCTCAGCACTTCGGCAGCCAGCTTGGTATTGGTCTCGATGATGCTGGCATACGAGTCGGCCACATCCACCCCATCTTCCAGTCCATCCGATTCTTCCAGCCGGCCGACAAAGGCCTTCATCAGGTTGGTCGCGTCTTCGTGGCTGGCAAAGGAGTTCAGAAAGCTGCCCAGCGTATTGTAAGCAGCCGCCTGGCTGATAAACTTGCGGTAATGATCGAAATGCAGGCTCAGCAGCAGGGAATCGCCGCGGTTGCCCGCCTGCTTCATCATCAGGGGATACACCCCGTTGGTATAGCTGGAGGTATAGATCAGCCCGTCAGACAGTACAGCCAGGTAATACAATTCCTGTGCATTCAGTTGCTGCAGGCAGCGAAACCGGACGGCGTCGGGCTCGTTGTGCAGGCCGTTGATGGTGGTAACAAATACTTCCCTCGCTTTTTTGGACAGCTTTGCCGTCAGCTCTTTGAAGGCAAGCGCCGTATCCTTGTTCAGCGTCCTGTTCACATAATCCATCTGCGTCTTCACCAGCAGGCGGTAGTACAATACCGAATCCTGCTCGGCCTGGTCGATCTCTTCAAATGTCATTTTCCCGTTCACGATATTGTCCAGGAAGGGGAAATACTGCTGGCCGCTTTTGCTGCCCGACATCCTTACTACGGTGCGTACAAAATCGTCGCTGCTGATATTGCGGATCACGCTGCCCAGCCGGTCCGAGGCCTGTGCGTAGTTGTACAGCTGGCCGGGATATCTTTTGGCCACGGCAATGATCAGGCTGTCGGCAAAGCTTACATCGGGGCTATCGCGCAGCGTGACAAAAATTCGGTCGGGGTAAAGGGTGCAATACTTCAGGACCAGCATTTCCCGCGCCTGATTGTACCCGGGTGTTTTGCTGAAAATATTTGCCTGCAGCACGGCTGTGCCTGCATCGTAAGAGAGGTGGCTGATCACCGGCTCGATACTGCGGCCGGACAGGTCCCGCTGCATACAGCTGTCGTAAGCGGCAATAATGGCCGGCAGCTGCATAATGTTCAGTTTTTTGCTCCGCCAGTTCTGGCGTACGTATTTCAGCAGGTTGGATACACCGGTCAGGTAGTTTACCTTCAGGCGGTGATCCAGCAGTGAGTCCGTCTCGATCCGGTATTGCAGCTTGTCCACCGTGCCGCCCTTTACCAGCAGGCGGGTAAGCAGGAAGTTGATATCCGGGCTGGACGACGCTACAAAATCATTGTCCGTACGCCCGTCGGAGGCCAGCAGGCCTTGCTGCTCCCTGTCGATGGCTTCGTGGTTGATGAGGCGGCGAAACTCCGGCTCAAAGCTATCCATGATGCTGACACTTGTCTGCTGCGCACAAAGCCCCGCGGAGATCATCCAGGAAACGGTCACCCAAAAGGCATATTTCACCACTGCTGTCATAAGAATAGATTGCAAAGTTAGGTTGCTCCGGCGATATAACTTTAAGTGCCTGAAAGGCAGGCTGTAGACGGGTTTTACCGGTACAAAGTTGACCGCACGGGGTATATACCGTTAAAATCATGCCTGAGATTTTGGACGGCCGCCTGATTATTAACTTATCATTAAGTCTGTATGAACGGAACAGGCCCGGTTACGATGCCAGCTAAAAAGCAGGTAGGTTTGCGAAAATTTCCGGAACATGGACAACAAGGGGCATAAAGTGCTGATAGCGGATGATGAACCAGATATCCTGGAGATTCTGAAATACAATCTGGCAGGCGAGGGGTACGAAGTGATTACGGCCAAAGACGGGGACGAGGCGCTGGAAAAAGCGCGGCGCACCCAGCCCGACCTGGTGGTGCTGGACGTAATGATGCCGAAAAAAACCGGTGTGGAGGTATGCCAGCTGCTGCGGGCGCAACCCAATTTCAAGGAAACGCTGATTATTTTCCTCACAGCTGTGAACGACGAGGGCACCCAGATCAGGGGCCTGGAGACGGGGGCAGACGATTACGTGAGCAAGCCGGTGAGCCCTAAGGTGTTCCTGAGCCGGGTGAATGCCCTGTTCCGCCGGCTCAACAAAAAAGAGGTAAAGACCCTGCGCATCGAAAACCTGACCATCGACCCGGAGCGGTTCATTGTACAGGTGGGCACCAACGACATCATCCTGGCCAAAAAGGAATTCGAGCTGCTGTACCTGCTGGCCCAAAAGCCCGGCCGTGTATTCCTGCGCAACGAGATCCTGAACCAGGTATGGGGCAACGAGGTGATCGTGGGTGACCGCACCATCGACGTGCATATCCGCAAGATCCGCCAGAAGCTCGGCATCGACTGCATCACTACGGTAAAAGGAGTGGGCTACAAGTTTGAGCTGTAAGCTTACTACTCCGGTTTTGCTGCTACCGATTCTGCCTTAGCTTTGTTTGGTCATGCTTTCTACCAAGAACATATCTCCCCGCCAGCTCTCCTTCTTTACCGCCCTGGCCCTGTCGATACCCGCCAGCGCGCTGGTATTGATCTATGAAAAAAAGTGGCTGCCGGTGGTAGTATCCTTTGCCGTGGTGCTGGCGGGCGGCTATTTCCTGATCTCGTTCGTGCTGGAGCGGTTCATTTACCGCAAGATCAAGCTGATCTACAAATTCATTTACCAGACCAAGGCTACCAGGCGGGAAGAGACCTATTACAAATACATTTTGCCGCAAAAAAGCATCGACGAGGTGCGGGCCGACGTGGAGCAATGGGCCGAGCGACGCAATGAAGAGATCGAGCTGCTCCGCGCCAATGAGCAATTCCGCAAGGAATTCCTGCAAAACCTGTCGCACGAGTTCAAAACTCCCGTATTCGCCATACAGGGTTATGTAGACACCCTGCTGGCCGGGGCGCTGGAAAACCCGGAGGTGAACAAGAAATTCCTGGAAAAAACAGCTTCCAACGTGGACCGGCTGACCAACCTGCTGAATGACCTGGACGAAATATCGCGGCTGGAAAGAGGGGAACTGAACCTGCTGAAGCAAAACTTCGTGATACAGGACCTGGTCCGGGAAGCCTATGAAAGCATTTCGATCATGGCCGAGTCGCGCCATATCCGCTGCACCATCAAAAAGGGCTGCGAGTCGCCCCTGGTCGTATTTGCCGACAAGGAAAAGATCCGCCAGGTGCTGCTGAACCTGGTAGAGAACTCCATCAAATACGGCAAGCAGAACGGTAGCATTACCGCCAGCATGTACAACATGGATGGCCGCCACATACTGGTGGAGATCAGCGACGACGGTATCGGCATTCCCGAACGCCACCTGCACCGCATCTTCGAACGCTTCTACCGTACCGACCAGGGCCGCAGCCTGGATGTAACCGGCAGCGGACTGGGACTTGCTATCTGCAAACACATCATCGAGGCCCACGGGCAAACCATCCACGTGCGCAGCCGCGAAGACGTGGGCACCACCATCGGGTTTACACTGGAAAGCAGAAAAGACTAACTTACTGCTGCTTTTTCCAGGTAGCCGTATGAAAAAAATCATTCTTGCAGCCCTGGTCGCTTTACAGACCACCTCTTACGGGCAAACACCCGACGAACTATTCCGCTCGCTGGTCGATGCCGAGAACAGCTTTGCTGCACGGTCCGCGGCTGAAGGCACAAAGACCGCTTTTCTCGCTTACCTCACGGACAGTACCGTACTGTTTGAAAAAGGGAAGCCCATAAAAGGCAAGGGCTCCTGGCAAAACAGGCCTGCCGGCAATTCCCTGCTTTTCTGGTGGCCTGTATTTGCTGGCATTTCTGCAGACGGCAATATGGGCTTTTCTTCGGGTCCCTGGCAATGGAGCGCCAACCGTGACAGCGCACAGCCTGCCGCGCAGGGATACTATGCCACCGTATGGCAAAAAACAGGAGATGGCTGGAAACTGGCGGCAGACATCGGCATTTCCTTGCCCGACACTGCGCTGGACAGAACCGGGGTATACAATGCATCCGGCCCTTT
>JBEVLT010000113.1:0-3301 GCA_040509055.1 Chitinophagaceae bacterium | reverse complement strand
CGCCATCGTAATGCACTATTTCCTTAAACATAGGCTGCGTGTGGAAATACGATTGCCATTCCAGTATTAAAAAGTTGGGCACCGAAGCACACACATGTGCGGAAGCCATAGCGCCGAGGAATGAAGCTACCATATGTGGGGCAAAAGGCGTGTAATACAAATTGGCGAGATTGGCGATCCGCTGTCCTTCCCCGAGTCCGCCTGCTTTCTGCAGGTCGGGCATCACGATATCTACGGCGCCGATCTCCAGCAATCTCCGGAACCCATATGCCAGGTAATGGTTTTCACCCGCGGCGATTGGGGTACTGGTAGATTCCGTGATCAGCTTATAGGCTTCCACGTTCTCCGCCGGTATCGGTTCTTCCAGCCAGAGCAGGTTCAGCGGTTCAAGGCGTTTGGCCACGGCCTGCCCGGTCACCGCATCGTACCTGCCGTGCATATCCACCAGCAGGTCGGTATCCGGGCCGATCGCTTCGCGGGCGGCAGCCACCTGGTCGTACATCCGCTGCAGCTCCGCAGGACTGGCGGTCCAGTTATAAAAATCATATTTGTTGGGATCATTGGCCTGATCCAGGTCAAACTTCATGGCATTGAAGCCCATGTCTTTTGCTTTTTTCGCAGCCTCCGCAAAATCTTTTGGCTGCGGCAGGTTGCGCTGGTACAGGGCCGTATCGCAATACACGCGGATCTTGTCGCGGAACTTGCCGCCCAGCAGCTGGTACACCGGTACATGCAATGCTTTGCCCGCTACATCCCACAAGGCCGTTTCAATGGCAGACAAAACGGCGATGTACATGCCGGCCTGCGCGCCCTGGAAAAAACCGGATTTACGGATATCCTCGAACAGGCGGTGCACGTTCAGCGGGTTCTTCCCCTTGAGCCGGGCTTCAAAATTTTTGACCAGGTGATAGGTGCCGGGAATGGCATCCACGCCCTCGCCGCAGCCCCAGATATCCTGGTTGGTGTATACTTTTACAAACAGGCTTCCCCGTATATAGCCGCATTTGATCTCCGTGATTTTCAGGTCCGACGGGGGCGATGACTTCGGCGTTTTCCCGATTGCGTTTTCATAGCCCTGGCCGAAGGTGGATAGCGGCGCCAAAGGAGTGAAGGCGGCGGCGATCGCAGCCTTGGTAAGAAAGGATCTTCTCGATGTGGAATGTGCCATGATGATGTTTGTTTAAATGATGCCCGGTTGGATTGTCTTACCAGGTCCGCGCTTTCAATAATTCCTGTATCTGTGATTTGGGAACCGGCAGCTCGTCGATATGCGCATTGAGCCATTGGGAAAAATCTTTCTCGATCTCATCGCTCCACCGGGTGTCGATCTGCCCGGATGTATATTTTCCTTCCCTGATCCGCTGGTGGCTGAACAGGTCGCGGAGCCGTACGAGCTCCGATGTTTTCACCACTTTTTCCGCCAGGTGCGGCGGTATGAAGATGACACCGCCATCTCTTCCGAGTACAACATCGCCGGGCATTACCGTGGCTTTGCCGATCCGTGTCGGCTGGTTGATGCCGATCAGTGTGGTATTCAGCTCGCCTGCCGGGTTGTTCAAATGATGGGAAGGATGGTAGCTGCGGAAGAAAGAAGTAAAGGAGCCCAGCTCTTTCAGCCCGTTGATGTCGCGGATAGCCCCGTCATACACGATCCCGTTGCCTGTTTTGGCAAAAATGGCATTGCCTAAATTATCGCCGATGGTAGGTCCGTCCTCATGCGCGCCAAACTGGTCGGCCACGTATACATCCCGCTTCACCAGCAGCTCGATCGGCCAGGTATTCTGTGATTTTATCCGTTTATCCCGGATATGCCCCGTATCATCGATGACCCGCTGCAGATCGGGCCGGCCCGGCATAAAAGTGGCCGTAACCACCCTGCCTACCAGCACGCTGTCGGGATTGATGGTGGCCCATCCATCTTCGTACTGGTGCTTGTAATTTTCATTTCGCAATACGGCCCAGGCTTCTTCCAGGGTCACCAGCTTCATCCGGTCCAGGATGGAATCGGGTACTTTGGGCCGCCCGTCGGCAAACCGTTCTCCCTTCCATTCCGGCGTCAGGAAAATGAGCTGTGCTTTTGAGATCTGCTGGCTTTTGGATGATTGATCAAAAACAAGCAGCAAAAAAACGGGGAGCAGGTATTTTATGCTTGACATACTGTTTGACATTTATGAGGTGAATAAAACATCAGGAAGCGGGCAGCAATACCGGCTGCTCTTCTTTTGTTTCCGGTTCATCTTCCGGCAGGCGATTGTGCCACCAGCTGGACAAAAAAGAACCCGTGGTATTCATCATCGGGCCGAATATAGCGGGCGCCAATCCTGCCGTGGCCAGCTTGCCCATCGTAAGGGCAAGGCCGGAAGCCAGCCCGGCATTTTGCATCCCGACTTCCAGCGCGATGGTCCGGCAATCCCGCTCGCTGAACCGCAGCAGGCGGCCTGACCAGTAACCGAGGAAGAAGCCGGCCACGTTGTGAATAAAGGTGGCGACGATCAGCAGGGCTCCTACTTTCAATAAGCTATCCCGCCCGGCTGCCGTGATCACCATCAGGATGAGCGCGATGCCGGCCATGGAAAGGATCGGCATGGCTTTGTCCAGCCAGCTGAATTTGCCATGAACGATATAATGAAAAGCCAGCCCTGCAGCAATGGGCAGGATCACGATCTTGGTAATGTCCCAGACCATGGGCCAGAAATCGATGGCGATAAAGCTTCCGCCCAGCAGCCGCATCAGCAATGGCGTGAGGAACGGGGCCAGCAGGGTAGAGATCGTGGTGACGGATACAGACAAAGCAAGATTGGCCCTGGCCAGGTAAGACATGACATTGGACGCCAGCCCGCTGGGACAGCAGCCTACCAGGATGATCCCGGCTGCGATCTCACCCGGGAAGTTGAACAGGCTGGCTACCGCAAACCCGACCAGCGGCATGATGGTATAATGGCACACAATGCCGACGATGATTCCTTTGGGCATGCGCAGCACTTTGGCAAAATCTTTCAGGCTGAGCTCCGTGCCCATGCCAAACATGATCACCTGCAGCAGGGGAACGATCAGGCCCGATAGCTTCCATCCCCCGATGGTCTTGAAATAGGCAGGGTAGTACATGGCCAGGCTGACTGCTGCGAGGATCACCACGGTATACGATAATCCTCTTAAAAGTTTATTGCTTCTGAATGCGATGGCCAGCATGACGAAAAACGACATCAGCAGCCAGCCGCTCCATTCGTGCCGGTGAGTAATGGAAAAAACGATATATAGCAAAAGGCAAACAGCCGCAAGGCTGTAAAAAACAATGGACTGT
>JBEVLT010000112.1:0-4522 GCA_040509055.1 Chitinophagaceae bacterium | reverse complement strand
AAAAACCCGCGGAAAACAGTTCTGCTATCTACAATTAATCATTCAGGATGGACTACATCGGCGAGCACCTTTTACCCGGCCGTCTCGGGCATTTCTTTATCATTCTTTCCCTTGTTGCCTCCCTTGTAGCTACCTTTTGCTATTTCATGGCCACCCGGTCCGGCGACCGTCTCGATGGCAACCACTGGAAAAAGCTGGCCCGCTACGCTTTTATCACGGAAACCATTTCCGTATTCGCCATCTTCAGCATCCTGTTCTACATCATTTACAATCACCTGTTCGAATACAAATATGCCTGGCAGCACAGCAGCCGCTCACTGGAAGTGAAATACCTGCTGGCCTGCTTCTGGGAAGGCCAGGAAGGCAGCTTCCTGCTCTGGAGCATCTGGCACTGCCTGATCGGGCTGATACTGATGCGCACGGGCAAAAAATGGGAAGCCCCGGTGATGACCGTGGTCAGCCTGGCCCAGTTTTGCCTGGCCACCATGCTCACCGGTCTTTACTTTTTCGGGTGGAAAATGGGGTCCAATCCCTTTATCCTGCTCCGGGAGTCGGGCGTACTGGACAATGCGCCGGCCCTGCACGCAGGGTTCGATATTACCCAGCCCATCCGCCCCGATTACCTCTCCACCATCCAGGATGGCAACGACCTGAACCCGCTGCTGCAGAACTACTGGATGGTCATCCATCCGCCGGTGCTGTTCCTTGGGTTTGCCTCCACCATCGTCCCCTTTGCCTATGCCGTGGCGGGGTTATGGAAAAAGCAGTTTGATCCCACTGTCACCACCAGTTGGACAAATGCCGCCCTGCCCTGGAGCCTGTTTTCGGCAGCTGTATTTGGTACCGGCATCATGATGGGCGCCGCCTGGGCCTACGAATCGCTCACATTTGGCGGCTACTGGGCCTGGGATCCCGTGGAAAACGCATCGCTGGTGCCCTGGATGATCCTGATAGCCGGCATCCACACCCTGCTCATTTATAAGCACAGTGGTCATTCACTCCGCTCTACCTACCTGTTCTTTATCCTGACCTTTGTTTTTGTCCTTTATTCCACCTTTCTTACCCGCAGCGGCATCCTGGGCGAGTCGTCGGTGCATGCCTTTACCGACCTGGGGATGAATGCACAGCTGTACCTGCTGCTGTACGTATTTATCTGGGGCACCGCTGCGCTGGGGGCCCGGGGGTTCAATCAAAAGGTCATCACGCTCGCCATAGCGGCGGTGCTGGCACTGGCAGCCAGCCTTTTTCCTGTGCCGGCTATTGCCTTTTTCGCATTGCTGCTCGGTATCGCAGCCATCGTGTACCAGGTGCAAACGCAGGTGCCAACCGTACAAAAAGAAGAAAGCGGCTCCTCGCGGGAGTTCTGGATGTTCATCGGTTCGCTCGTGTTCTTTCTCTCAGCCCTGCTCATCATCGGCAAAACCTCGCTTCCGGTATTCAACAAGCTGTTTGGCTGGAAACAGGCGCCGCCTGAAGACGCGGAATTTGCCTATAACAATATCCAGATCTACGTGGCCATCATCCTGGCCCTGCTCACAGGTGTTGCCCAATACCTGCGCTACAAGGCCACGCCGGCGCGCATCTTCTGGAAAAAAGCAGGCATTCCCATTCTTCTTTCGGTGATCATCGCTGTACTGGTGCTGGCGTTCGGCGATGTCAATTACCGTACGCATGGCCCTGGTTTTCTCGGGGCTATCTGGCTGGCCATCGCCTGCAGCATTTATGCCGCCCTGGCCAATGCTTCCTATATCTGGATCGGGCTGAAAGGAAAACTGGCGCTATCCGGTGGTTCGGTGTCGCATTTCGGCTTCGGGCTGGTGCTGCTCGGCATCCTGCTCTCCTCCTCCAAAAAAGAGATCCTTTCTTACAACACCAGCGGCATCTCCATTCCCTTTTCGGAAGACAGTGAAGAAAAAACAGGTGAAAACCTGACCCTGGTGAAGGGCTTCCCGATGAAGATGGGTAAGTACGACGTAACCTATGTCACCGACTCGGCGCATCCCAAAAAACAGCAATGGTATTTCAGGATCCATTTCAAAAGCCGGGAAGACAAAGAAGAGTTTACGCTTTACCCCAATGCTTTTATCAATTATAAAGGCAACGAGGGCCTGATGGCCAATCCCGATTCCCGCCACTACTGGGATCACGACGTGTTTACCTACGTATCGGCCCTGCCCGACCCGGGCAAGAATACCGATACGACGAGCTTCCGCAGCCAGGGATGGAAACAGGAAGGCGACAGTATTTTTTACTCCAGGGGCTTCATTATTCTGGAAAAACTGGCCACCGGCAACAACCTGCCGGTACCAGGTCTGCAGCCGGGTGATCAGGGCACGGTGGCATCCCTGCGGGTGCACTCCGGCCGGGGCAATTCCTATCCCGCGCAGTTACTCTTCCTGCAGCAGGATGGCGGGGCCTCTTCGCGACCGGATACGGTGATGGCCGAGAGCCTGGTGCTCCGCATCGACAGCGTGCAGGGCAACCGCGCCGATATCAGCATCAGGGAGTCCGGCAGCGTGCTCAAATATGTGACCCTGAAAGCGTATAAATTTCCTTTTATCCGCATACTCTGGGCTGGCATCATCATTACCGCCATCGGCATCCTGATGAGTATGGTGCGGCGCATACGGCTGAACCGCCAGCAAAAAGAAGTTAAAAAAACGTTAGCACCCGGCAAATTTGTGTAGCCGGACAGCATCTGTTTTAGTTTTGTTGTCTCTATCTCGCACGAGGTTCGTAATTTAGTTGCATGTCCCCTTCCCGGCCATACCCATTATACACGTTGCTGAGCCTGCTCTGCCTGCTTTTCACAGGCAGCATCCTTTCTGCGCAGATCACCCCCGTGGTAGCTGATACCGACACCATTCCACCCATACCTTCCTATACCGAGCGGGCGAAGAAATGGGGACCCAACGATACCATCATGGTAGATGCCATCTGGTACCAGCGGGAAATGCTGTCGTTCAAAGAAGAAGGGATGGTCTGGGTTTCCAACCTGTCCGAAAAGCAATTGCAGAAATACATTGCCGAATGGTCAAGGCTGCGCAATGCGGTATACGTCACCTATCCCTACGCACGCGTAGCCGGCGCCACTATCAACGACATCAATGCCAAGCTGGCCAACGTGACATCCAGGAAAGAGCGAAAAAAATACATCCAGTCAAGGGAAAAGGAGCTGCGCAAGCAATTCTCAGACCCCTTGTCCAATCTCTCCGTTTACCAGGGCAAGGTGCTCATGAAGCTCATCAACCGGCAGACAGGCAACAACTGCTACGAGATCATCAAGGAGCTGAAGGGCGGGCTGAATGCGAGAATGTACCAGACCGTCGCCTTCTTCTTCGGCAGCAGCCTGAAGCAGGATTGGGATATCCAGAAAGACAAAACCGACCGCCAGATCGAGATCTTTGTCAACGAGATCGATGCAGCCTGGTACGGCAATCCTTACCGGAAATAGACCGGAAATCGGATGCCATATCTCGGAAAGTACCCTCCGGCTGCCGTACAATCTTTTCACATTCGCATTCCCAGCCTCCAAATTTCCCGGCCGCTGACTCCGGGCTCCCGACGCCCCACAGCTCCAACCTCTTACCTCCTGCTTCCTATTTCGGACGTTCCATCGTTCAACTTTTGACTTTTTAATTCTCACTTCCCAACTTCAGACTTCATACTTCTGACCCCAGCTCTCCGACCCCATACTTTCGGACTTTCCAACTTCAGTCCTATCTTGCATTCATGAAATTGGACCTACTTGCCATCGGCGTGCATCCCGACGACGTGGAACTGGGGTGTTCGGGCACATTGATCAACGAAATCAAACAAGGTAAAAAAGCCGGCATCGTGGACCTGACACAGGGAGAACTGGGCACCCGCGGCACCATTGAAACGCGCTACGCAGAAGCGGCCAGTGCGGCAGCGATCATCGGCACCGTCGTTCGTGAAAACCTGAAGATGCGCGATGGTTTCTTCAAAAATGATGAGGCGCACCAGCTTCAATTGATCCGGACCATTCGCCAATACCGGCCGGAGATCGTGATCGGCAATATTCTCAGCGACCGCCACCCGGACCATGGGCGCGCCGGTCACCTGATCAGCGACGCCTGCTTCCTGTCGGGGCTGGCAAAGATCGAAACCCGGGACGAACAGGGCCGGCTGCAGGAAAAATGGCGGCCTAAATATTTTCTCCAGTACATGCAGGACTGGTACCACGAGCCTGATCTGCTGATCGATATCACCGATGTATTTGACCAGCGCATGGAAGCTGTAAAAGCTTATACCACACAGTTTCATGCCGCAGCCGGGCCGGCAGAAGGACCGCAAACCTATATTTCCACACCAGATTTCCTGGACAGCGTGGTGGCCCGGGCCCGTATGCTCGGCAAACGGATTGGCGTGAAATATGCGGAAGGATTTATTACCGAAAAGAAGATCGGTATCCGCAGCCTGGACGCCTTGATATTGCAGGAGACCTGATGTTTATAGCTTATATGTCATTATATTGCTAAATGACTGATCCGGTGCGGCT
>JBEVLT010000111.1:0-5967 GCA_040509055.1 Chitinophagaceae bacterium | reverse complement strand
ATTGAAAAACATCAATAAAAAACCCGGGCCATGGTCCGGGTTTTTTATTTTACCAAGTTCATATTGAAAATAAGATCAGTTCTTGTTGAGGAGAAAACGGAAGGCTCGCAGTTCGCGGAAACGGGATTCCCGGATGATCTTTTTGCTTTTGCGGGTAATCTGGTTACGGTCTACCAGCTCGTGCGCAGTGCAGAACTGTTGCTCCGATTCGGTAAGTCGAAGTAACCCATGCAGGCACTCCACTTCCTGTTCGATAGCCTGCTGGCTCATGAATTGATTTTTCAGCAATACGATCAGGTCGCGCGCAGGCATTCTCATCACCGTCCATTTTAAGATGCATCATTATCTCACGGAAGGGCAACCGCAGTTCTTGCTTTTTTTGCCCGTTCCTGAATAATAGTTGCGGTTGCAGGCAGTAAGGAATAAAGCGCTGGCCAGCAAAACCACTCCTACTATTTTGGTTGTTGTTTTCATCACCTGATTTTGATTATACATAAATGCTGCCGAAGTTTCACCCGGGCAGTTGTTGTAAAATAAAACTATTTTACAAACAAATTAGTATCCCCCGGGTTCGAATATGGTAAAAATTAACACCCTTCCTCCAGGAAGGCGGCCACGTATCCTGGTCGCCCCGCTCGACTGGGGATTGGGCCATGCCACCCGGTGTATCCCTGTCATCAACACGCTGCTGGAGCTGCAGGCGGAGGTATGGCTGGCCGGAGAAGGAGCCCAGGCTGCCCTGCTGAAAAAGGAATTCCCGGGCCTGCCCCTGCTACACTTACAGGGCTATCGCGTCCGCTATGGCCGCTCCGCCCGCGGACTGCTTCGGAACATGTTTTTCCAAGTGCCCCGCCTGCTCCGGGCCATCCGGCAGGAACACCGCTGGCTGCAGGCTGCCGTGCAGGAACATGCATTCGATGCCGTGATTTCCGACAACCGGTTCGGCCTCTATCACCCCGGCATTCCTACCGTTTTTATCACCCACCAGCTCACCATCAAAAGCCCGCTGGGAAAATGGGCAGAAAGAGTACTGCAGCGAAGCAATTACCGCTATATCAACCGCTTCAGCGAGTGCTGGGTGCCCGATGAGCCCGGGAACGGCAATCTGGCAGGACAGCTGTCTCACCCCCAACGAATGCCGGCTATACCGGTTTATTATACCGGTATCCTGTCCAGGCTGAAAAAAACAGGCAGCACAGCACAAGCCAACCATTTATTTATCTCCCTGTCTGGCCCCGAGCCGCAACGCAGCATCCTGGAAAACAGGGTGGTCGCAGATATTGCCCGCTACAGCGGTACGGCCGTGATCGCCAGGGGGCTGCCGGGCAGCAGCACCCTCATCCCTTCTACCAACGATATCCGCTTTTATAATCACCTGCCTGCCGAAGCATACAACCAGGAAATAGAACAGGCCGGATACGTAATTGCCCGGAGCGGGTACTCTACCGTGATGGACCTAGCCGCCCTTGGCAAAAAAGCTATCCTGGTGCCTACTCCCGGGCAAACAGAGCAGGAATACCTGGCCGCCTACCTGCAGCAACAAGGTTTCTCCTGCTATCTATCACAACAGCAGTTTTCGCTGCAGGCAGTTCTGCAAAAAGCCCGTCAGTTCCATTACCAGGAAAGCCGTCCTGCTTCACCGGCATTGCCGCAGGTGATTCGCCGTTTTCTACGGCAATGGCAGGCTGATGCTCAGCCCCCGGATTTGGGATAGTCGAAAAAATAAAAGTGATTGCCGGACCCGTCAAAATCCTTCCACGTCTTTGTATCGCTTTTGATGGCAAAGATGCCACAGGTGGGAATATTGTCGATGCGCGCATCGGTAAGCATGTTGGCAAAATCGGTGATGCCGTCATTGTGCGAAAAAACCGCGATGCAGTCATAGTCATCGCTGATACCATTGATCACCTCGAAAAAAACAGGGGCAGGAGCCAGGTACAGCGATTCGAAAAAAAGAATGTCCTCTTTTTCCCTTCCAAATGCTTTTGCAAAAAATTCAGCCGTTTTACGGGCCCGTTTGGCAGGGCTGGAGATAAAGGCATCGACCGCGATCTTTTTGTCCAGCAGGCGTCGGGCCATGCGGGGAGCATCCTGCTTGCCACGTTCGTTCAGCGGGCGGTCAAAGTCCCTCAGCGAGGGATCGTCCCAGTCGCTCTTGGCATGGCGGATAAGCAGGAGAGTTTTCAAGACACTGAGTTTTCTGATTGATAACCGGAAAATACGCCGTTTTCTTTTTCGCTGGTTACGGAAAGGGCCTTTTAATCGTCAATAGCCTCTCACATTCCTTCCTTCCATGTAGTTGATAAACGCCCTGTTCACCACGCGGTTGCCGCCTGGTGTAGGATAGTCGCCGGTAAAATACCAGTCGCCCAGGTTATTGGGGCAGGCTTTGTGCAGGTCTTCTATCCGCTGGAAGATGACGTCGATGGGTATCTCCAGGCCGGCAGGCGTAATAAGCTGCGCTATTTTTGCCGAGATCTCTTCGGCAGTAAACGAATTGTATATGTGCTTTACCACGTTCTCCGTATGCAGCTGGTCCATACGCTGCAGCTCACGGCACCTTTCCAGCAGCTCTTTCAGGTATCCTTCCCTTCCCTTTTCCTTCAGCAGTTCAATAGCTGCATTGAAAGCGATGAAGTCTCCCATCTTGCTCATGTCGATGCCGTAGCAGTCGGGATAACGGATCTGCGGCGAAGAAGAGACAATGATAATGCGTTTGGGTTTCAGCCGGGCCAGCATACGCACGATGCTTTCGCGAAGCGTGGTGCCCCGCACAATGGAATCGTCGATCACCACCAGCGTATCCTCGTGTGCACGTACGGTACCATACGTTACATCGTATACGTGCTGCACCATTTCGTTCCGGCTCACATCTTCGGTAATAAAGGTGCGCATCTTTACGTCCTTGATCGCGATCTTTTCCATGCGCACGCGCCGGTTGATCATTTCACTGAGCTTTTCAGTGTCAAAACCTGCCTGGCCCGCAGACATATCTTTTCCCCAACTCAGGATGCGTTCGATCTTGATCCTGTTCAGGTAGTCTTCCAGTCCCTTGATCAGCCCGTAAAAAGCCACTTCTGCTGTATTCGGGATAAACGAAAAGATCGTATCCTTCAGGTCGTACCCGATGGCGTTCAGTACCTGATCGCTTAAATTATAACCCAGGGCCGACCGCTCACGGTAGATCTTTTCATCGCTGCCCCTGGAAAAATAAATACGTTCAAAGCTGCAGGCCTTCCGCTCTTTCGGCTCCAGCACCTGTGCGATCTCGATCTCCCCGGTTTCGTCTACGATCAATGCCTGTCCCGGCATTAGTTCCTGCACTTCGTTTTCACCTACGTTGAAGGCGGTTCGGATAGCAGCCCTTTCCGAAGCAGCCACCACCACCTCATCGTTGACATAGTAATAAGAGGGGCGGATGCCATGCGCATCGCGGAAAACGAACCCGATGCCATTACCGGTAAAACCGCCTACGTGAAATCCACCGTCGAACAACGGCAGCGCTTTCCGCAGCACTTTCTTTATATCCAGCTTCTGCGGCGAGCTTTCATCTTCCGCACAGAGAAACGTGTGCATCAGTTCGATCATGGCGGCCAGGTCGCTGAACCGCATCTTTTCGGCAGGCTCCTTGCCCACCAGGGCAAACAGCTCGTCGGTATTAACGATATTGAAATTACCCGCCAGCGCCAGGTTGCGGGCCGGAATGGTATCGCGGTTGATAAAGGGATGGCAATATTCCAGTTTGTTCTTCCCCTGGGTGCCATAACGCAGGTGGCCCAGCAGCAGCTCGCCCAGGAAGCTTACATGGCCTTTCATCAGGCCGGGGTGGTTGCGGATACCGGGGTGGTATTCCTCCAGCTCGTCCACTTCCTTACCGATCTGCTGAAAGATATCGGCAATGGCCTGCGGAGCATTGCTGCGCCGGCGGTACATGAAGGGGTAGCCGGGCTCCACGTTGAGCTTTACCGTCGCCACACCTGCACCATCCTGGCCGCGGTTGTGCTGTTTTTCCATCAGCAGGTACAGCTTGTTCAGTCCCCACATCACGGTACCGTACTGTTGCTGATAATACGAAAAGGGTTTTCTTAACCGGATAAATGCCAAACCGCATTCATGTTTGATCGGATCACTCATACTTACAAGGAGGAGGGTGCAAAGGTACGACGATTCAGGCATACCGCTGCAATGGTCTTACCGCTATCCCGAAAACAAAGAACCGCCCGGGGTACAGGCGGTTCTTTGATAAATAAGTTTATAACGATCAGTTCCCGGCTACGTCCTTGCTCACAAATTTCTGCAGCGAAGGGCAGTCGTTGGTGGTGGCATTGTCCACCATGATATAATAGGTCGGGATCTTCGCTTTCATCCATTTGTCCAGCGCGATGGCCTTCTTTTCGTCCAGCGCCATTTGCGAAATCTTGCTGTAGTCGTCATGCAGGTTCATGCGGTGCGGCTCGGAGCGCGATTTCAGGTAAACGATACGGACGCCGCGCTTGTTGGCATCGCTGGTGAAAGGAACGGGCTGCGAGTAATCGCCCACTTTCATTTTGCTCAGGGTAGCCACCATCTCTTTATCCAGCTGGTCGATGGTCACGTAGGGCGATCCATCCCTGTTCAGGATAAAGGGACCGGAAAACTTTACCTCGTCGGCGTCGCTGTACCGGATAGCCGCTTCGTTGAAGCTGAGCGTGCCGGCAATAATTTTAGAGCGGGCCGTATCCAGTTTGGTGATGGCCTGGTTGATCTCCGCATCGGTCACCGGCGGCACACGCAGGATCAGCCGAACATCGGCATCGTCGCCCCTGCGCTCCACCATCTTGATCAGGAAAAAGCCAAATTTATCCGATTTCACCGGGGCCGATATTTCTCCTTCTTTCAGGCGGAAAGCCGTAGACAGGAATACCGGGTCCCAGGTTTTTTCGTTGCGGTTGATCTGGTAGCTGCCGCCCCGGTCTTTGCTGCCCGGGTCTTCGGAGTACCGCTGCGCCAATTGTTCAAACGTAGCGATCTTCGACTCGATCTGTTTTTTGTAATTGTTCATTTCCGCGATGATGTATTGCTCCAGATCGCGGGACGCCTTGGGATAAACCAGTATCTGGCCTATCTCCAGCTCCGATTCGAAGAAAGGGAGACTGTCTTTCGGCAATTTTTCAAAAAAGGCTTTTACTTCGGAGGGGGTGATCTTGACGCTGCTCACGATCTTTTGCTGCATGGCTTCGGCCAGTTTGCGCTCGCGAACGGATTCCCGCGCATCGTCTTTGATCTGGTAGATCGTTTTGTTCGCATATTCTTCCAGGGCCTGCTGGCTGCCTACCTGGTTGATGAAATACCGTACCCGCTGGTCCAGTTCCGCCTCCACTTCGTCCTCCGTTACCGGCAGCGAGTCTTTCTCGGCCTGCAGCATCAGCACTTTGGAAACCACGGCCTGCTCCATCAGTATGCATTCTGCACCGTCCGGCACCTGGCTTCCCTGTCGCCTGGCATCTTCAATAGAGTTGCGGATGTCCGAGTGCAGGATGATACGGTCACCTACTACGGCAACGATCTTATCAGCCACGGCCTTTCTGGCCTGCCCCTGTGCCACTGCCACGCCGGCAATGAACAGGAAAGCAACAGTCAGTAATTTTTTCATGATGTCTCAAAAGTAATTTCCCGGTCAACTAATAGTATGAAGGGAAAAGGTATTTAACAAAGATTTCGGACGGAAGTCCGGAGCGGAGAGCCGGGAAGCCGGAAAGAGTCTTTCCGATTTCCCGGCTATTGACTTTCCGGTTACAGCGTACGTTTTACTTCTTCTTCCTCGTAGGCTTCTACCACGTCGCCCTGCTTAATGTCGTTAAAATAATTAAACGTAATACCCCAATCCATGCCTGCCACCACCTCATAAACAACATCTTTTAATCGATTCAGGGAGGCCAGTTCAGCCCAGCCTCCACCGGCCGGGTATAAGACAATAACCTCGCGCAT
>JBEVLT010000110.1:0-10602 GCA_040509055.1 Chitinophagaceae bacterium | reverse complement strand
TTTCCACTACTTCAATAGGGGCGCCCGAACGGATCGAGTAGTCGATCAGCTCGTCCTTGGTAGCAGGCCACGGTGCATCTTCAAGGTATGAAGCCAGTTCTAAGGTCCAAAACATGTTTTAAAAAGGGGGTTTAGGTTAAGCGGTTCCTTTTCAATTTTCCGCAAATGTAGCTTTATTAACGAATTTTCCAAATCCTTAGTTGTGCGCCGGTTTCGGAAGGATTTCTTAAAATACGGTGGTAAAATCGTACCGGTTTTGCCGGTGCGGCCGTTTTATGGATATTTGAACGTTTTAAACCCCCTCGTGCAGCATGATAGCAGGAAAAAATATACACAAGAGTTACGGTACGGTGCAGGTGCTGAAAGGAGTGGACATCAGGATCCAAAAAGGGGAGATCGCCTCTATCGTAGGGCCGTCGGGCTCCGGTAAGAGCACCCTGCTGCATATACTGGGCACGCTGGATAAAGCAGACCACGGATACGTGGAAATGAACGGAGTGAAGATCGAAAATACGGTAGACCCGGCTGTGGTGCCGGTGTCCTGGAAAAAGCGGTTGTTGAACTATGTGATCGATTCCTTTCTTATCGGGATGATTGGCTGGGTGGTCACGGGTTTTTTTGAAGAGAGGATCGCAGCTTCCGCCAGCCCCAATATGTATGCGGCCTATATCATTACCATCAGCTCTGCGGTGCTGCTGGTTTATTACAGCCTGTGGGAAGGCCTTACCGGCCGCACGCCCGGCAAGTTTGTAACGCAGACCAAGGTGTTTGAGCAGGAAAACTCTGCCAAACCCCGGTTTGCAGACGGTGTGCTGCGTACCCTGAGCCGCTTTATACCTTTCGAGGCCTTCAGCCTTTTTTCCAATAAACCGGTTGGCTGGCACGATTCGCTGCCCGGTACCATCGTATCCCATAGCCGGATTCCTTACCGGCAACGGCCACCTCAAACTTTATCCTCCAAACAGCTTTCCCTGTTCCGCAACAAGCATATCGGCTTCGTCTTCCAGTTTCACCACCTGCTGCCGGAGTTTACCGCGCTGGAGAACGTATGCATTCCCGGCTGGCTGGCCGGTCGCAAAAAAGGGGAAGTGCGGAAGGAGGCGGTCCGACTGCTGACCATGCTGGGCCTGGAGCATCGCATGGAAAACAAGCCCAACCAGCTCAGCGGGGGCGAGCAGCAACGGGTAGCCGTGGCCCGCGCCCTGATCAACCAGCCGGATATCGTGTTTGCCGACGAACCTTCGGGTAATCTTGACTCCGCCAATGCGCAGGAGCTCCACAAGCTGTTCTTCGAGCTGCGCGACCGTTTTCAGCAAACTTTCCTGATCGTGACGCACAACGAGGAACTGGCCCGGCTGAGCGACCGCGTGCTGTATATGAAAGATGGGCTGATCGTATCCTCCGCCACATCATAGCTATTTCAATATGCCGAGGCTGAATGGCAGGATCCCGGCGGGGTTGTAAAGAACGATAAATGAAGCAAGGAATGATACGCTACTTTATGGTTTGGATGTCTGCAGGCGTCATGATCCCTGTTGCCCTGTGCGCACAGGATACGGCGCACAGCAGGCAATGGCGGGCAGAAAACGGGTTGCATCCCGGTGCTTTCATTACAAACAGCCAAACGGCACCATCATACACCCTGGAAGACCGGATGCGGCAGCACAAAGTAAACGGAGCCAGCATTGCCGTTATCGACGAAGGCCGGATCGTATGGGCAAAAGGATATGGTGTGGCAGATGCCGGCCTACCCGGGCAGCGGGTAGATACCATGACGCTCTTTCAATGCGCGTCGATCGGCAAGGTCATCACTTCCCTGGCTGTGCTGCACCTGGTGCGGGAGGGAAAGATAGGGCTGGATGAACCGGTCAATGACAAGCTGACGAGCTGGAAAATTCCGGAGAACGATAAGACGGCCATTAAAAAAGTGACCCTGCGCACCCTGCTTTCCCATACTGCAGGGCTGGGGGATGAATATGGGTTTGAAGGATATGCTCCGCATGCTGTGCTGCCCGGTCTGCAGCAAATGCTCAACAGCGAGCCACCGGCAAATACCACGCAAAGACTGGTGATAAAAACAATTCCCGGTACGGTCGAAAAATATTCTGGAGGTGGCTTCCTGATCATTCAGCAGCTGGTGGAAGATATTAGCGGCGCCAGTTTCAGCAGTTTCGCAGACAGCGTGATCTTTCAGCCGCTGTCCATGCGCCGCACTACCTATGCTTATTATCCCGATGAAATGGGCAGTCCGGTTGCGCGGGGACATGATGAAAAGGGGAAGACCGATAAAAAGAGAAAATACCATGTATACCCGGAAATGGCTGCTGCAGGTCCCTGGACCACAGCTGCCGACCTGGCCAGGCTGGTGCTGGCCATGCAGCGGGAATACCAGGGACTTTCCAGGGTGGTGGCGGATAGCGCCCTGATGCGGGAAATGTTTACGCCGCAAATCAATACTACAGGCCTGGGCATACACCTCAAAGGATCTGCCGGTGTAGCTGCTTTCTGGCATTCGGGCAATAATGCCGGTTATACCGGTCTGCTCTTTGGGCTGCTTTCCGGCAAGGGGGCCGTGGTGCTTACCAACTCCGATGATGGCGCCTCCTTCGCCATGGAAGGGATCCGCAGCATTGCCGATGCCTATGACTGGCCGGTGATGCAAACCCGCTATATCAAAGAGACAACAGATAAGCTATACGAAGCATTTACCGGCCGGTATGCGAAAGGGAGTACACAGGCTGCAATCGGAAAAAACAGTGCCGGCCTGTTTTTGAATCCCGGATCGGACAAAGAGTTTACCCTGTACCAGGAGCAGGACGGGTCATTCCTGATAAAAGAAAAGCCTGATCATTTACGGATGGTTTTCGACCAAACCGGCGATGGAGAGACCTTGCTGCATGTTTTCCAGGATTGCGGCCGTGTAATGGTGACCCTGAGCAAGATAAAGCAGTAGAAGCCGGGTAATGCAGGGTGATTAAGAGACTGGCATTCCGCTCAGGGCCGGCCCTCAGCTGCGGCTGTATCATTCCCACCCCCCTACCGCCTGTTCCGGCTCAAACGCGCGGCTTCCATGGTATTTCCGCAGCCCCGAGCTTATAACCGGCAAAGCGGGCCAGCACAAACAGGTAATCGCTCAGCCGGTTCAGGTATTTGACAACCATGGTAGCCGGTCCATCGTTCTCCGTTTCCAGTCGTACGCAGCAGCGTTCGGCGCGCCGGCAGATGCAACGGGCCACATGCAAATGCGAAACGGTGGCGTGGCCACCGGGCAGGATAAAGTTTTTCATGGGCGGCAGTGCCTCTTCCATGGTATCGATCTCCTGTTCCAGCAAGGCAATGTCCTCCTCGCGCAGGTCGGGTATCTTCATCTTCGGCTCTTTTACCGGGTCGCAGGCCAGCGCCGCACCGATGGTAAAAAGGCGGTCCTGCACTTCCTGCAGGATACTACGGCTGTTTTCATCATTCAGCAGGTCTCTGCACAGACCGGTATACGAGTTCAGCTCATCCACGGTGCCATACGCTTCGATGCGCAGGTCGGACTTCAGCACTTTGGTGCCGCCGATCAGCGAGGTGGTGCCTTTGTCGCCGGTGCGGGTATAGATCTTTAAAGCCATAAGAGCATCGTTTTTAAGTTATTCTTCCGGCATGATATGCCATCTTTTCGAAAGCCGGGAGAAAGAAAAGGAAACATATAAGAATACGAACAACAGGTTGATCCAGCCCAGTAATGCCATGTGATGATCTATCCAGTAGCCGACCGGGTATTCAGCCTTCAGGTCCTCTTCGGTAAGTGGCGTATCCGAGCCGGGATAATAAGAGTGATCGTGCCTGTAATTGTCACTTATCAGCAATGCAGCCAGTATCACCACAAAAGGTAGCATATAGGCATGCCAGTTCAGTACCGCGCCGGTGATGGTTTTGCTGCTTTTGCCAGCCAGCAGCAGCAGGCCGGTAATAGTAAAAATGGTAAACAGCGCTAAATAAAACACCGTGGTAGCGGAACCCCCGGCGCTGTGATCGGAAGTGGTGACCAGGACGAACACAATCGTCCATACAATGGTACCGACAATGCTGACCAGGAATACTTTTTTGCTGTAAAGCCGGTAACAGAACAGGAAGATGGCAAGGCTGAGTGCTACATATAACTCTATCAGGTACCCGGTATCTCCACCCTCGCCCTGGCTGTTCAGGTGACTGGCATCGATAAAATCCATTGCCCTGGACAGCTCATATTCATTAAAGTAGCTGACCGGCATATTATTCCCATATCCTGAATGGGAAGGGATGACACGGGTGACGGCATGGTTGCTGTCTGCAAAGACCAGTTGTACCAGCTCATCTGCTGTCACCGAATACGCAATATGGTATTTTTTTGCAATGACGAACAGCTGATCCAGTATATACCTGATGGAATCTGTTTGCCGGTTGTCGATCCACCGGTTACGGGTGGCTATCCATTGCGGATGCGCGATGAAGCGATTGTATTGATCGAGAATGAGAAAACCGGAACAGTAATTCTTATAACTAAAAGCATCGGGTCGTTTCAGGGCCTGCCTCACTTTAGCGAAATTCGTGTCATGGTAGTTGTGACGGGTGGTATCGAAATAATCCATGTCATCGTCGTACAGGGGAGCGCGATCGCTTTTGCAACTGTCCAGGATAAAAAAATCCTGTTTGGATTGTGGAAGGAAAGCCATGGCCAGGTTGATGGTATTGGCTTCCCGGACAAACTGTTCGCGGCTGGTGATCATCCGGGTTTTTACCCGCACTCCCCAGAAAAACGATTCGAAATAAATAATGCTGCTCAGTACCGCGGCCAGAACGATCACAAATTCCCTGAACGAGTGCAGCCTGCCGATGATATAGAAGCTCTTAAACGCATTGTTGCGCAGGTAAAATGCAAGCCATATGATCAGCACGGCAAGGCTGGTGAGAATGGAGAAAAAGAGGAGCCCCGGGATGCCTACGGAATAAAAGGAGCTGTGCTCCTGCAGGGTGTCTGCAGAAATACCTGACACACCGGCCAGGAAAAAAAGAAGATGAATGACGATATTCGCCCCGGTCAGCCAGGCGATGCGGGTATTCCATAGCAAGGGGTAATTCGTAAGCAGATAAGAGTTGAATCTTTGTAGCATGTTGTTGTGGCTTGGGTGATCAGGCATCGAAGAACCGGCGTGAGGAGGACGAAATATCCCTGAAATATTTGACGGGCAGTCCTGTCTCACCGAGCCGTTGCAGCACAGCGGGGATTTCGGTGCCTTCGGCAAAATAAAGAAGATAGATGCCGCCGTTAAAACTGATGCGTTGCAGCCCGGCCCGTTCCAATACCTGTTGAAGTGTTTCGCGGGAGGCGGTGGTCTCCAACTCCAGCACCAGCGGTTTGGCCACCGATGCTGCCTGGCGGGATCGGTCTGTATGCTGGTATCGTGGTTTGCCTTGCTTCAGAAAAATGACCTGTTCCGATACTTTCTCCACTTCGTACAGTTGCTGCGAGCTGAGGACGATACCCAGGGGCATTCGCTGCGAGCCGGCCAGGAATTTCAGATCTTCGAGAATGACCTGCTGGGCCAGCACATCCAGGTTGGCCAGCGGTTCATCCAGCAGCAATACTTCCGGTTTTTTTAACAGGGTTCGGGCCAGTTCGAAACGCATTTTATAGCCCGATGAAATGCGGTTCCAGGTATAGCTGCGGAATGGCCGCAAACTCATCCGGGCGATGATCATTTCCGTCCACAGGTAATTTTCTTTTCCTTTTCGTCCGTAATGTGTACTGGCAAATTGCAGGTTGTCCATCAGCGGTCCGTACCATACCGGCAACCGTTGGGGAATAAAGGCCAGCCGGGTTTTGATGTCGTAAAAAGAGGCAGTTGGTGAAACATTGTTGAGGTGATAGCTGATCTGTCCTTTATCGGGCAAAAGTTCACCGTACAGCAGGCGCAGCAAGGTCGTTTTCCCATTCCCGTTTTCGCCCACCAGCCCGATGATCTGTGCAGGATACAGGTCCATATCCACGGCAGATAGGTTAAAAGCTCCGCGCTGGTAGGTTTTGGAGATAGCGGCTGCCTTCAGCCGCGGCGTATCCGGGGTGAGGTCGGTATATTCCGGTATTTTATCGAGTTGGCCGATCAGTGCATCGACGCGTTCGGTCAGTGTAGCCCGATCCTGGCCGGAGTGGTCATCATACCAGTCGCAGAAAGCAAGTGTGTGTGCATAGATTTCCATGTCCTGCGTTTCCAGTGCCGCATCGAGCAGGCGCCTGTACCCGACATGGATATCGCCGTTGTCGAAATAGGTTTTTATTTCAGCCAGCCGGGTGGCTTTGTAGGTTGTCATGCAAAAGGGAGTTGATCCGGGTTGCGGTAAATGATAACGGGGCTACAATGTAGCAAGAAAAAAGACAGGCTGCTGTTTAAATCCCGTCACGGGCTGCTGCCGGCTGACTCCGCTTATCGCTCTCGATCACGCCGTCTCTTAGCCGCACCACGCGATGTGCATGAGCCGCGATATCTTCCTCGTGCGTCACCAGCACCACGGTATTGCCGCCGGCATGGATCTCTCCGAAAATGTCCATGATTTCGTAAGAAGTCCTGGTGTCGAGGTTACCGGTAGGTTCGTCGGCCAGGATAATGGACGGATCGTTGACCAGTGCCCTGGCAATAGCCACCCGCTGCGACTGGCCGCCGCTCAGTTCATTGGGTTTGTGGTGCGAGCGGTCTGTCAGGTTCACCATCTTCAGTACATGCATGGCTTTTTCCATGCGCTGTTTTTTGCCCATACCGCCGTATACCAGTGGGAGGGCCACGTTTTCCAGCGCCGTCAGGCGGGGCAGCAGGTTGAACTGCTGGAACACGAACCCGATTTCTTTGTTGCGTACTTCGGCCAGCTCGTTGTCCTGCATTTTGCTTACATCCTGGTTGTTCAGGATGTACCGGCCACCGGTGGGTGTGTCCAGGCACCCGAGAATATTCATCAGCGTGCTTTTGCCCGAGCCCGAAGGCCCCATCAGCGCCACGTATTCGTTTTTGAAAATGTCCAGAGACAGGCCTTTGAGCACCTGCAGCTGGTGCTTGCCCATGATATAGTTTTTTCGGATGTCCTCCAGGTGTATGATGGCGCTCATAATTATCGGACTTTCTGCTGCTGTTGTAAGCAATGGTTACTGATCCGGGTTTTTGATCACTTTGGGCACTTTGAAAAACTGTTCGTCGTGCCCCGGTGCGTTTTTCAGGGCTTGCTCCCGGCTTACAGCGCCTTTGATCTCATCTTCGCGCAACCGGTTCACCTCGTCGCTCATATGGACCAGGGGCTCCACGCCGTCGAGGTCCAGTTCGTTCAGCTTTTCCACGAAAGCGATCATGCGCTGCAGGTCGGCCCTGATCTCCTGTTTTTCCGCCTCGTTGAAGCTGAGCCGGGCCAGGTGGGCCAGTTTGCCGATCATGGCGTCGTTTACTTCCATCCGGCAAAGATAGTTACGGATGCTGGTTTTTGGATGACGGATGATGGCGGCGCCGCCATCTGTTACCGTCATCCATCATCCTGTCTTCTTTCTTATCTTCGCCGCCTTACAAACGAGGCCTATGTCAAAGAAAGAAATCGTCATGAGCGGTATCCGGCCTACCGGGTTTTTGCATTTGGGCAATTACTTCGGCGCTATCCGGAATTATGTGCGGATGCAGGAAGAGTACGAGTGCTACTTCATGGTAGCCGACCTGCACTCGCTGACCACTCACCCCGATACCAAAGAACTGAAGGAAAACGTGCACCGGGTGCTGGCGGAAAATATTGCCTGCGGCCTGGACCCCGACAAAGCCGCTTTTTACTGCCAGAGCCATGTGTATGAGACGGGAGAATTGTACCTGTACCTCAACATGCTGGCCTACAAAGGCGAGCTGGAAAAGACGACCACCTTCAAGGACAAAGCGCGGCAGCATCCTGACAATATCAATGCCGGCCTGCTGACCTACCCGGTATTGCAAACGGCAGATATCATCCTGCACCGGGCATCGCTGGTGCCGGTAGGAAAAGACCAGGAGCAGCACCTGGAAATGGCGCGCAATTTTGCCAATCGCTTTAACCACCGGTATGGTAACGTATTCCCCGAGCCTGCCGCCTTCAACTACGGCGGTGAGCTGGTGAAAGTGCCCAGCCTGGACGGGACCGGCAAAATGAGCAAGAGCGTGAACCAGATGGCTACGCTGTACCTGGCCGATACCGACGACCTGATCCGGACCAAGATCAAAAAGGCCAAAATGGATGCGGGTCCCAAAGAGCCGAATTCGGCCAAATCGCCGGAAGTGGAGAATATCTTCCTGCTGATGAAGCTGGTCTGCAGCGAAGACACGGTAAAGACATTCGATGGGAAGTACAATGACTGCACTATCAAGTATGGCGAACTTAAAGAGCAGCTGGCCACCGATATGATCCGCTTCATTGCCCCCATCCGTGAGAAGGTAACGACCATCCTGAACGATGAAACATACCTGCGCGAAGTGATGGAAAAAGGGGCAGAAAAGGCAAGGGCAAGCGCCCGGGCTACCATGGAGCTGGTAAGGCAGGCGATCGGGCTGAACTATTTTTGATTTTTTTCGTAGGTATACCGGCTGGAAACTCATCTTTTGAAAGAAGTGGTTAAAAGTTTTTATATATTCATTTTTTAAAATAAAAATCTCCGCCTGCCGGCGGACCGGGGCATCATGGCAAAGGCAAAAAAACCCAAACACATCGCAGTCGCAGGAAATATCGGCGCCGGCAAGACCACGCTTACGGAGATGCTCAGCAAGCATTATAAGTGGATCCCCAACTTCGAGGATGTGGACCATAATCCCTACCTCATGGATTTTTACGAGGATATGCCGCGCTGGAGCTTCAACCTGCAGATCTACTTCCTGAACAGCCGCCTGCAGCAGCTGGTAGAGATACAGAAAGGCAGCGAAACGGTGATACAGGACCGCACCATCTACGAAGATGCCAACATCTTTGCGCCGAACCTGCACGAAATGGGGCTGATGAGCAAACGGGATTTCGATAACTATTTTCATTTCTTCCAAACCCTCAAGACCCTGGTGCAGCCGCCCGACCTGCTGATCTACCTGAATGCTTCGGTGCCCACGCTGGTAGGCCAGATACAGAAAAGGGGTCGCGAATACGAAGAAAATATCCGGCTGGACTACCTGAAACGGCTGAATGAATACTACAACAAATGGATCGACGCGTACAAAGAAGGGCCGTTGCTGATCATCGACGTAGATAAGAACAAGTTTGCCGAAAAAGACGAAGATTTCGGCGACATCATCAGCAAGGTAGACGCGCAGCTGTACGGGTTATTCTGATCCCCGATACACATTTTCGCTATACTCCCTGCACATTTTGGTTACGGTAACTTTTCGTAACTTTCAGAAAAGCTTTTTATGAACCTGGATGCGGAAAAGAAGGAAATTATCAGGGAAATCCTGAGAACGGAGGATGATTGGGTATTGAAGGCAATCCGCAAATTGCTTGACCTGCATATTACAGAAGTTTCGGACGAGCATAAGCATATCCTGAATGAGCGGATAGCAGCCTATGAGGCCAATCCTGACCAGGTTATTGACTGGGAGCAGCTAAAAGCAGAACTGATGAAAGACGAATAGTAATGCCTGTTGTTGTATTGCCGTCCGCCCGATTTGATATCCGGTCTGCCTCGGAGTGGTACGAGCATCAGCAGGATGGACTGGGTTACAGATTTCGGCAACAGGTTATAGAAGCTATCGATACAATTACAGGAGAACAAATAGATTACGCTCCTGCTTATATGAGCCTGAGCAGGGTGTTCGTGAAAAAATTCCCTTATCTGATTTATTTTAAGAAAGACAGCAAGCGCGACAGAACCGTTATTTATGCCGTACTGCATAAAAAGCAGGACCGGAGTGCCATCCTGCCGCAGCGGGTATGATCAATTATACACCGCATACGCCTCATACTCCAGCAGCAGCATTTCAATCTTTTTCAGCCATTCCGCCTGTTTTTCTTTGTTGATGCTGTGGTTGGTTTCCCGGTCATATGCATCCTGCATTTCTTCTTTCTCGCGCACGGTCTCCCCGTATATTTTTTTCAGGTCTTCTTTGCAGGTAGGCCTGTTGATGCGATAGGCCGAAATTTTCATGTTGAGCCTGCGGGCAAAAATTTCGGCAATGTCGAAATGCCCCTGCTCGTGGCTGAGAATATAATCCGTCCTGTGCAGGCCCCATGACCTATTGCGCGAAAAGCTGCAGGTGATGCTGTAGGTAAGTCCTTTCGGTGAAAAATTATAGTCGATGCCCAGGTAAGTGGCCGTGGAGGCGGCAGCGCCGCTGGCCCGGTCTGCCCTGCCTTTGTAATCGTGCCAGCTGAGCTTTTGCCCGGCGGCCCAATGTACCAGTTCCTCCTCCTGTGCAGGAGCAAGAAACGGAACCAGGATAACAAAAAAGGAAAATAAGCCGCGCATCGCACTGTTTAACGTAAAATTCTGCCATTAAAGTTTAAAGAAAATCCAAAATCGGTTCCGGGGCGAAAAACAAAAGCTCCCCGGGTAACCGGGGAGCGCAGCAATCAATCTTCAGGTATTGTTTTTATGAACGCGGAGCG
>JBEVLT010000109.1:0-16216 GCA_040509055.1 Chitinophagaceae bacterium | reverse complement strand
CTTTTACCTTCTTTGAGGTCCTTCTATTCTATCGGACCATTTCTTATGAAAGAACTTTAAACCTTAAACTTTTTAAACCTTTTCACCTTATCGTTGCACCCTTCCGCTGCCGTCGCCTTTCACCAGGTCTTTTACTTCACCCAGGGTAGCATGGTTCAGGTCGCCGGGAATGGTATGCTTCAAGGCAGATGCCGCTACACCAAACTCAGCCGCATCTTTCATGGCCATGCCGGTCACCAGTCCATAAATAAAGCCGCTGGCAAAGCTATCGCCGCTGCCCACGCGGTCGATGATGCGCACTTCGTATTTGCGGGTGTGGTAAAACTCGCTGCCGTCGTAAACCAGGGCGCTCCAGCCGTTGTCGCTAGCGCTATGGCTTTCGCGCAGCGAAGAAGCGATGTATTTGAACCCGAACTTTTCTTTCATTTGCCTGAATACGTCTTTGAAGCCGTCCAGGTTCAGTTCGCCCTTGGTCACATCGGTATCTTTGGCTTTAAAACCAAGCGTGGTATCTGCATCTTCTTCGTTGCCGATGCACACATCCACGTACTGGCACAGGTTGGTCATCACCTGTCTTGCTTTTTCTTTGCTCCACAGTTTTTTCCGGTAGTTCAGGTCGATGCTGGTGGTGATGCCTTTGGCTTTGGCTGCTTTCAGCGCAGCTTCGGTCAGTGCGGCAGCTTTATCGCTCAGCGCAGGGGTGATGCCGGTGGTATGGAACCAGTCAGCGCCATCCAGTATTTTATCAAAGTCGAATTCGCTGCTGTCTACGTCGGCGATCGAAGCGCCGGCCCGGTCGTACACCACCTGCGAGGCACGCATGGAAGCGCCTGTTTCCAGGAAATAGATACCCAGCCGGTCGCCGCCACGGGCGATGAATTGCGTATCTACCCCGTAACGGCGCAGGTGATTGATCGCTGCCTGGCCGATCGGGTTATTCGGCACCTTGGTTACGAACGTACCGTTCAGCCCGTAATTGCACAAAGCAGCTGCAACATTGGCCTCGCCGCCGCCATACGTGACATCGAAAGAATCAGCCTGAACGAAACGCTTATAATCAGGCGTAGATAACCGCAACATGATTTCCCCGAGGGTAACTACTTTTTTTGACATTGTTCTGTAGATTTTACTTTATGGTTTGCTGCAGGCTAAAACAGACCTGCTATCGTGATGATTTATTTCAGCTCATGAATGGGTGCCGGGTCCATATCCGAATACACCAGGTTTTCGCCGGCCATGCCCCAGATAAAGCCATAATTGCCGGTGCCGCAGCCAAAATGCATGCTCCAGGGAGCAGAGATAACGGCTTCGTGGTTGGCCATTACGAGGTGGCGCGTTTCCTGCGGCTCGCCCATGAAGTGAAAGATACGCTGTCCTTCGGCGAGGTCGAAATAGAAATACACTTCCATGCGGCGTGTATGCGTATGCGGCGGCACCGAGTTCCATACACTGCCGGGCGCCAGTACTGTCAATCCCATCACCAGCTGGCTGCTTTTGATGCCATCGAGGTGAATGTATTTGTATACCGTTCGCTGGTTCGATGTTTCAGGTGCGCCCAGCTGCACCGGCGAGGCCTGCTCCTTGGTAAACTTCTGTGCCGGGTATTCTTTGTGCGCCGGGGCCGACAGCAGGTAAAATACAGCCGGGCTGGCGCTGTCTGCCGAGGCAAAGCTGACGCTCCTGGTACCCTTGCCGGCATAAATGCAATCCATTTTATCCGATTCGTATTCCGTTCCGTCAATTGTGACTACCCCTTTGCCGCCGACGTTGATGATGCCCAGCTCTCTTCTTTCCAGGAAGTAATCGGCCCGCAGCTCCGGATGGTTGGGCAGCTCCAGCGTTTGCCCTAGCGGTTTGGCGCCACCGATGATCACCCGGTCGTAGTGGGAATATACCAGCTGCACGGTATTGTCCTGCACCAGGTTCTGCACCAGGAAGTTTTCGCGAAGCTGCTCCGTGCCCATCTGTTTTGTCTCGTTAGGGCCCGCAGAAAATCTTATTTGCATGTAAAAAGGTCGTTTATTATTTCAATTATAAAATGCCTATGTCTACCGGCTCATGACTACTAACTCCTGATCCCGATCACTATCGGGTTATCTACCCATCCAACCACCATCCACCGTGATGATCGTCCCGTTCACATAGCTGGCCGCATCCGAGGCCAGGTACACCGCTGCGCCCTTGAAATCTTCCGGATCGCCCCAGCGGCTGGCCGGTATCCGGTCCAGTATCGATTTGCTGCGTACCGGGTCATTGCGCAGCGCTTCCGTGTTGTCGGTAGCGATATAGCCGGGGGCAATGCCGTTCACGTTCACCCCTTTGCCGGCCCATTCATTGGCCAGCGCCTTGATCAGGCTGCCCAATGCGCCTTTGCTGGCTGCATAGCCGGGCACATTGATGCCCCCCTGGAATGTAAGCAGCGAGCAGGTGAAAATGATTTTGCCTTTTCCTCTTCCGAGCATGTGTTTGCCGATCTCGCGGGCGGTGATAAATTGTGCATCGAGATTGATGGTCAGTACGCGGTCCCAGTACTCATCGGAATGCTCGGCGGCGGGCGCCCGCATGATGGTGCCTGCATTGTTCACCAGGATATCGATAGCCGGATTTTCATCCAGCACTTTTTTAAGAAAAGCATAGATGGACTCCCGGTTGGAAAAATCTGCCTGGTAAGCTTTGAACGACCGGCCCAGCGCCGTCACTTCCTGCTCCACCCGGCTGCCGCTTAGTTCCAGCGAAGCCGATACACCGATGATATTGGCGCCGGCCTCTGCCAGTCCCAGCGCCATGCCTTTGCCGATGCCTTTGTTGCAACCGGTGACAAGGGCCGTTTTGCCCGACAGGTCAAATTGCTGAAGAATGCCCATGTACCATTACAGTTAGATAGTGGTTACTTTCAGCGGGACGGGTTGCTCATCCAGCTGCCAGTTGAAATATTGCTTGTTGTTATTATAGCAGATGTCCTGTATCACTTTGCCGATCCATTCCACATCGTTGGGCAATTCGCCGTTTTCCACCTCGTCGCCAAACAGGTCGCAGAGCAACCGGCGGAAATACTCATGCCGCGGGAAGGAGAGAAAGCTCCGGGAGTCGGTAAGCATGCCGATAAACCGGCTCAGCAGTCCCATGTTGGACAGGGCATTGATCTGCTTGACCATGCCGTCTTTCTGGTCCAGGAACCACCAGGCAGAGCCCCATTGTATCTTGCCAGCCGAAGAGCCGTCGTTGAAGTTGCCGATCATGGTTGCCATCAGCTCGTTGTCGGCCGGGTTCAGGTTATATACTACCGTTTTGGCCAGCTTGTTAGTGCTGTCCAGCTTATCCAGGAATTTGGCCAGCGGTCTTGCCTGCCGGAAATCGCCGATGGAATCCCAGCCGGTATCGGCCCCGATCTGCTGGTTCATCCGCGAATTATTGTTGCGCAGGGCGCCGAGGTGAAATTGCTGCACCCAGCCTTTTTCCCAGTCCCATTCTGCAAAGTGACAGAGCATGGCCGACCGGAACTTGCGCTGCTCGGCTTCGCTCAGCGATTTGCCGCCATGTACTTTGTTGAAGATGGCGTCGATCTCGGAGCCCGTAAAATCCTCGGCATAGATCTCTTCCAGGCCGTGATCGGATACCGAGCAACCCATAGAGGCAAAGAAATCATGGCGGTTCTGCAGGGCATACAGGAAATCGTCGAAAGAAGAGATAGCGATATCGGTAATGCTTTCGAGCTTTTTGGTATAGGCTATGAACTTTTGCGGGTCGCTCACATTCATGGCCTGGTCGGGGCGGAAAGCGGGCAGGATCGGTATCCCGAAGCCGTCTTCCTTCAGCTGCTTATGGTATTCGAGCGAGTCCACAGGGTCATCAGTGGTGCACACCAGCCGCACATTCATTTTGCGCAGCAGGTTGCGCACCGAATAATCGCTGGTGCGCAGCTTGGCGGTGCAGTCGTCATAGATCTTCCGCGCCGTATCCGGGTTGAGCATATCGTGCACATCGAAATACCGCTGCAGCTCCAGGTGTGTCCAGTGATACAGCGGGTTGCGCAATGTATAGGGAACGGTTTCCGACCATTTTTTAAATTTTTCCCAATCGGAGGCATCGCCGGTGCAATAGCGTTCATCCACACCATTGGTGCGCATGGCCCTCCATTTGTAATGATCGCCATACAGCCATACCTGCGTCAGGTTGTCAAACTTCAGGTCTTCGGCAATCTGCTGGGGGGGCAGGTGGCAGTGGTAATCGATGATCGGCATCTCCTTCGCAAACTCGTGGTATAGCCGTTGTGCCGTTTTCGTTTTCAGCAAGAAATGCTCATCCAGAAAGTTCTTCATAAAGCTCTCGTTTTATAATGAAACACCCCTTTTCCACGGGATGAAATCGTCCTGGTTTAACAATACAGATTTGGGGATCACTTCGCCGCTGGCTGCTTTGATGCAGTACTCGAGTATCTCTTCCCCCGTCTGCTCGATCGTCTTTTCCCCGTCGATGATCGGGCCGGTATTGATGTCGATGATATCCTTCATGCGGGTAGCCAGTTTGGTATTGGTGGCTACTTTAATGGTCGGACAAACCGGGTTGCCGGTCGGTGTGCCGAGGCCGGTGGTAAACAGGATCAGCGTGGCGCCGCTGGCTGCTTTGCCTGTGGTAGCTTCCACATCGTTGCCCGGCGTACATACCAGGTTCAGCCCCTGCTTCACGGCCGGCTCGGTATAGTCCAGCACATCTTCCACCGGCGAGGTACCGCCTTTCTTGGCAGCGCCGGTACTCTTGATGGCGTCGGTGATGAGGCCATCGCGGATATTGCCGGGCGAAGGGTTCATGTGAAAACCTGAGCCTACTTTCAAAGCAGCATCATTGTATGCCGTCATCAGGTGAATGAATTTTTTAGCGGCCTGTTCATCTTTCGTCCGGTCGATCAGGTCCTGTTCGGCGCCGCAGAGCTCGGGAAACTCGGCCAGTAATATTTTACCGCCCAGCGCTACCACCAGGTCGGAGCAATAGCCTACGGCGGGGTTGGCGGAGATGCCGCTGAACCCATCGCTGCCGCCGCACTTCACCCCGATCACCAGCTTGTCCAGCGATGCCGGTTTCCGTTCTATTTTATTCGCTTCGATCAGGCCGGCAAAGGTTTGGCGGATGGCTTCGGCAATCAGCTGCTCTTCGCTCTGCGACTGCTGCTGTTCGAAAATATACAGGGGTTTATCAAAATTGGGGTTCCGCTCCTGCAGGTATTCGCGGAACTGGCTCACCTGCAGGTTCTGGCAGCCCAGGCTAAGCACGGTCACACCGGCCACGTTGGGGTGGTCGGCATAGGCGGCCAGCAATTTGCCCAGCACAGCCGCATCCTGGCGTGTGCCGCCGCAGCCGCCCTGGTGATTGAGAAATTTGATGCCGTCGATGTTTTTAAACGGCCGCTCGTGCTGCACTGCTGCCGGCTCCAGCGATACGGTATGGATGTCCTCTCCCCTGCGGTAGGCTTGGAGCAGGTGATGAGAATATTGCTTGTATTTATCGGTGACGGCGTAGCCCAGCTCGTTGTGCAGCGCTTCGCGGATCACGTCCAGGTTCCTGTTTTCGCAAAACACCGTGGGAATGAACAGCCAGTAATTGGCAGTGCCCACCCGGCCGTCGCTGCGGTGATAACCGTTGAACGTACGGTTTTTGAATTTCGACACATCCGGCGCCTCCCAATGGTAATGATAGGGCCGGTAGGTAAACGGGTCGGCCGCGTGTTTGGTGTTTTCCGTGGTCATCAGCCCGCCTTTCGGCACATCAAACTGCGTTGTGCCTACCAGCACGCCATACATGGTGATCTTGTCACCGGCATGCATATCGGTGGTAAAAAACTTGTGTTTGGCTGCAATGGTATCCTGCAGCACATACTCACTGCCGTTGTACTGAACGGTATCTCCTTTGACCAGGTCCTGCAGGGCAACCAATACGTTATCTGCGGGATGTACTTTTAAAACCTTATGCTTCATCTTATCTCTATGCTATTGTTTCGCGGAGATGCCGGCCGGTCATGGCCGCCAGGGCTCCATCACTTTGTATTCGTTTTATATTTTCCTTTATCGCCGCAGCCAGGCCATCAATTTCGGAAAGATCGGTACCCCACAGCGTTTTATCGGTCAGCACGGCATCTACCAGGGCATCCTCATCGCGCAGCGCCCACTGTGCGGCAAAATAGCCGGCCGCCTCATCTTCTACGAGGTAAGGTTGCCCATTTGCTTCTCCATAATAACGGTTGTCTTCGCCCTTGCTGCATTTCATAAACAGCAGGTAGGCGGCAAAACCGGCCGCCATCTGTTCCGGGGTCCTGCCTGTTTTGGCATGGTACTGCTGCAACAAAGGTATGTTCCGCATCCGCATTTTGGAAGTATAATTCATGGTGATGCTGAGCCATTTGTGCTCCAGGAAGGGGTTGCGGAACCGGTCCAGCACTTTGCTGGCAAAAGCACAGGCCTCGTTGTACGAGATCAGGGCGCCGTCCATGGCCGTAGCGATCTCCAGCATCATCAGCCGCTGCACAAAGGCCAGCACGGTTTCGTCGTTCATGGCTTCCTTCACCGTTTCAAAGCCGGCCAGCGCAGCCAGCCCGCAGGAAAAAGTATGCGTACCGTTCAGCAGGCGCAGCTTCAGCTCCCTGAACTTTTCGATGTCCGGAGTGATGACAACGCCTTCGTCTGCCTGTGCAAAGGCAAGTACCTCCTTTACTTTCTCATCGCCGGACTGGATCACCCAGAGCCGGAACGGCTCGGCCATGATCATCAGCTCGTCGGTATAGCCCAGCTTTTCTTCCACGGCTTTGCTGTCGGCGGCAGGCAGTTTGCCCGGCACAATCCGGTCCACCAGCGAGTTGCAGAAATGATTGGCCGTTTGCAACCAGTTCATAAAGCTTTCGTCCAGCTTGTTCCGTACGGCCAGCTCCAGCACGATCGAGCGCAGCGTATCGCCGTTGTTGGTGATCAGCTCGGTAGGCACGATGACCAGGCCGCTGCCGTCGCTTCCGGAAAAAGCTTTGTAACGTTCGTATAAAAAGGCCAGCAGCTTGCCCGGGAAGGAAGCGGGCGGAGCCAGGTTGATATCATCGTCGGACAGTACGATCCCTACTTCCGTGGTGTTGGAAACCACCAGCTTCATCTCCGGGTTGTGTGCGCATTGCAGGATATCCGCCCATTGTTCGGCGGCCGACAATACGCGGCTTACCGAAGCATTGATCACGGTTTCTTCAATGATCCGGCTGTCTTCGATGCCCTTGATGCAAAGTGTGTACAGGCCATCCTGTTTCTCAAACGCATCGGTACCGCCTTTGCTGGTCGACTTCACCACCACCACGCGGCCATTGAAAACACCCTGCTTATTGGCTTTATCTATAAAATAATCCGGCAGGCCGCGCAGTAATACGCCGGTACCGAACTGGAGTACTTTTTCAGGCAGTGCCAGCAATTTTTCGTCCGGCGCCACCAGGCCCGGCACATTTGCTATCGTGCTCAACATTCCTTTCGACAGTTGCATAATCTTCGTTTAGCTATCAGGTTTCCATTTGTTTTTAAATACCCAGCTCACTGTAATGGCCGGCACGGAAAGACCTGCAGGCAGGTTGTCCGCATACCAGCTGTATTCCTTTCCACCGCTCCGGTGGCAGTTGTAATAATATACCCGGTGGCCCCATTGCAGCTGGTTGGCTGTTGGTACCCGGTAGATCGCCGAGTCCCGCATGTTGGCCGCAAACGTGCAATTGACCAGGTAGAATTGTGCATCGCGGTGATAGCGGCCCAGCAAAAAGCCGTCGTAACCGGAAAAGCGGCAATTCATCAGTACCGTTTTCGAATCTTCATAGCGCGAGCCGTCGTGCCAGATGGCGGCCGTGCCGCCGTGCGCAATGAACTCGCAATTCTCAGCCCAGGCCCAGCCACGCGGGCAATAAAAATCAACGCCGCCCTCCATGATGCAATCTTTAAAATACCACATCCCGTTCTCCACATTCCAGGGGCTGACGGTATCGCCACCCAGGGCACGAAACCGGCAATTGACCGCTTTCAGCCTTGTGGCATTAATGGTACGCAGGGCCATCTGGTGGCCGTATTTCGTGATTGTCTTTTGCCGGTTCACCGTATCGGACGCGCAGGGCACGGTAATGTCCTTTTTCCAGTCGAACCCGAAACTGTTGGTGATGGTAAGATTTTTCAGCGTGATATCATGGGCGCCCACATTCAGGGTGGCCACGCCCCAGTCTTCGGTATGCCCGCACCGCCATTCGTCCCGGGCAATGGCTGCCGTGATGATGGTCTGCTCACGGTCTTCGCCTTCCAGCACGATATTGCCTTTTTCGATGTACAGCTTCTCTGCATACACCCCCTTCCTCACCACAATCACACGCGGTGAAGCCGATGAGTCCGGCAGGCTGTTGATGGCTCCCTGTATCGACCGGAAATCACCTTTGCCCGATGCATCCACAATGATCCGCTGCTGCGCTTTTACCATCAACACACTCATGCACCACAGTACGACCAACCCGTATATCTTTCCTTTCCTCATCGCTTGCTTTGCTGCAGCAGCCATACCGACAGGTATTCTGCTGCGCTGTAATTTTTAAACCCGGCTGGCAATTTTCTTCCATCCACGTACTCGCTGTACAGCCACGGATCGCCGACGGCAAATACGGTTCCTTTGCCGTATTTCGCAGTGGCCATGATCACATCGCCTTCCTTTTGGGTCAGCGAGACGGCCGGGGTCTTTACCTCCAGTATGCTCACTTCCTTGAGATACATTTTTATGGGTTCTTTGAAAACTCTTTTGTTGCTGGGAATCACGGCGCCGGTTTCAAACTCGTCGCGCTGCACCATGTTCCGGCTGCGGTCGGTAAACGTGATGCCGAATGCATTGGCCAGCTGGTTAAAATGCGCCAGGTCACAATTGGTGCTGTCATTGGCCATCAGCACCAGCACGCCGCCCTGCCTGACCCAATTGCTGATCACCTGTACATCCTGCGGCGTGACGTAGTTTGGTGACGGGTTATCTTTTACATGATCGGGATCCACGATGATATAAACCGAAGCCTGCTTCAGTGCAGCAGCAGTCGGCGCTGCATCGAGCGAGGCCAGCCGGGCACCGTATTTTTCAAAAACGTTGCCCCACATCGAGAACCCGGGGTTTGATTTTTCTTCCCATACATAATGCCAGTAGCTGTTGTGATCTCCGCCATCCTTTCTTTTTTCACTGTTGAACCAGCGGTCCACCAGCACGGTTTTTCCCTTGCCGGTCTTCAGGGCAGGCAGCAATTCCCACTCCACGCTGCACTGGATAAAGGCGCCCATGCCTTTGGGATCGTTCACGATCACTTTCTCGCTCATGTAGTAGTCAAAGCTGCCGTCCCGGTAGGGATTGCCACCCAGCCCGGATACGCTTACCGTTCCTTTGAGATTGGTTAGTCCCGTGGCGTCGGTTTCGATAAACTCGTTGATGATACCGTTGTAGCCTTTGGTGGCGCTGGCAATATACGATGCCGGCAAATAGCCTTTGCGCACCCCTTTCAGCAGGGTGTAGACAAGCATGCAGGAAGCAGAAGCTTCCCGATAATTTTTCGGGCGGTCCGGCATGTCCACAATATCATACCACAGGCCGGTTCTGGCATCCTGTACTTTCACGACAGCGGTTGCAAACCGGTTGAGGATGGCAATGATCGAATCGCGCCCCCAGTGATGGGCCGGGAAATGGTCGAGCACATCCACCATGGCCATTCCGTACCAGCCCAGGGCGCGGCCCCAGAAAAGCGGCGAGGTGCCGGTTTGCTTGTTGGCCCATTGCTGCTGTTTACTTTCATCCCAGCCATGGTACAGCAACCCTGTTTTAGGGTCGCGGGCATGCCGCTCCATGTAGATGAATTGCCGGGCAATGTCGTTGAACGCCGTGTCTTCATGAAACAATCTGGCATACTCCGCATAAAAAGGCTGGCCCATGTACAGGCCATCGAGCCACATCTGGTAAGGATATACTTTTTTGTGCCAAAACCCGCCTTCGTTGGTACGGGGATGGGTTTTCAGCTGGCTGCGCAACAGCTGCACGGCCTTTTTGTATTTTTCTTTGCCGGTCACCTGGTACAGCAGCAGGAGCAGCTTGCCGTTGTTGATGTGGTCGATATTGTATTCGTCCGGCTTGTAGTCGTAGATGGTACCATCTTCCCGTACGTAGTAATCCATGCAGCGCTGGATATAGTTGAACCATTTGCCGTCGCCGGTAGCATTCCAGATGCCTTCGATTCCTTTGAGGATCACACCCTGGTCGTAGCTCCAGCGGGCTTTGCGGCCCGGTACCACGGAAAAAGAATCCGGCCATGTTTTCATGACGGTGGCGGCCAGCTGCTGCGACCATTTCTTACTGATCGCCTTTGCCGATGCTCCGGGCTGCGCACCGGCGCTGCAGGTCAGTGCCAGGACGGTTGCAAGCAGGATTGAAGTTTTCCTCATTTGATCGTTATGCTTTTTTCAGATGCTCCCAGCTCATAGCTGATCTTTTCCTTTGCATTGGAAGCATCCGTGTTTTTGACAGCGATATTGGCGGCGCGGTCGCCGCTGACACGAAATAGCAATTCCGGTTTACCATTGTACGTGATGCCGTCAAACAGCAGCTTGTCGCTTTGTACAATGTCGATTACCGGGCGGGTATCGTCTGCGATTATTTTGATATTCCGGAACAGGATATTCGAGGCTTCCTGGATATCCATTCCTTTGTGCGCCTGCAGTACCATGTTTTCCAGCACAATGTCCGTTACATGCATTTCGGGCAGCCCGCGGACGAAGATGGCTTTCTCCGCACCGTTGCAATAAACATTGCTGATGTAAAAGTTCTTAAAGACAGGCGTGGTCTCGTCTACCGCTTTGAATTCTACTTTCGGCAGCTCTCTTTTTTCGCCGGCCATCGCAATGGGGTCGCGGGCGGCATAATACATGTCGAACAGGATAGCTTCGCCGGGAATATCTTTCATGTAAATGTCTTTGATATAGATATTCTCCACCACGCCGCCGCGGCCACGGGTGGTTTTGAAGCGCAGGCCGATATCGGTGCCGATAAACGTACAGTTGGTGACGGAAATATTACGCGCCCCGCCGCTCATTTCGCTGCCGATCACAAAGCCGCCGTGCGCGGCATACACCGTACAGCCGCGGATCGTTATATTCTCCGTGGGCATGCCCCTTTTACGTCCTTCGGCATCGCGGCCGCTTTTCATGCACAGTGCGTCGTCGCCTACATCGAATACAGAGTTTTCGATCAGCACGTTTTTGCAGCTTTCCACATCGATGCCATCGCCGTTCTGCGCATACCAGGGATTTTTGACCAGGATATTCCTTACCACCAGGTCTTCGCACATGAGCGGGTGCAGGCACCAGGCCGGTGAGTTCTGGAAGGTGACGCCTTCGAGCAATATCTTTTTGCAGCCGGTCAGCAACAGCAGGTTAGGCCGCAGGAAGTCTTTGATGCTTTGGTAAAAGGCATCGTCTTTATCAGGTGAGATAGCCCCGGCATTTTGCAGTTTGGAACCCTTCAATGTTTTTTCGGAAGGGTACCATGTCTTTTTATCATCGCTGAGCACACCTCCCGATTTGACCAGCTTCTGCCACTGGCTTTCGGTAAGCTTATCTTTTTTCACCATCCGCCAGGCATCGCCATTGCCGTCGATGATGCCTTTGCCGGTGATGGCAATGTTCACCGCGCCGGTGGCCGAAACCGGAGACTGGTTGCGCATCTGCGGCAGGCCTTCCCAGTTGGCTTTGACAAGCGGGTATTGATCAAAATCGCTGGTGAATAATAAGGTGGCCCCGGTGGCAAGGTGCAGATTCACATTACTCTTCAGCACCACAGGCCCCGTGAGCCAAAGCCCTGCAGGAACAAGCACCACACCACCACCTTTCTTGTTGCAGGCATCGATGGCCGTATTGATCGCTTTTGTATTGAGGGTATTGCCATCGGGTACAGCGCCATGCCTGGCAATGCTGAACGTATCTTTCCGGAATTGGACCGGTTGAACGGATGGCAGCTTCGGCTGTGCCGGCAGGGTGACGGAAATAAACAGGGAAAGAGCGGCAATCAATTGTTTCATCGGCAAGTTTTTTACCCCGGCCAGGCGGGGTTCATCGTACAAGTCTACTTATATATTCGTTGTCTATCAATGATTTGTGAAGCTTTTTTTACGCAATCGTTGCCGGCAACGATACCACGTAGCATCGTGATGTACCCAGGAGTTGAAAAAAGGCTTATCAAATGGGTTTTAACTTACATATCTCTTAGGTCAGCTTGATCGCCTGGCGCGCCAGCAATACCCATTTACCATGCAGCTTTTGCCAGACCAGCATCACATGCAGTTTCACCGTACCCGGCTTGCCGCCGTCATTGGTTGTGGCGTTCAGGTTATGCCTGACGATCGCCGTTTTTTTGCTGACGCTGATGGTCTGTGCCGTAAGGTCGATGGTGACAAAATCCGATTTGCCGCTTGTGATCTTGGTTACAAATTCATGCTGATCGTCGATATGGCCGCCGGAATGTCCATAGCTGAGCGCCGGCGATACCAGGCTGCTGAGCGCGATACTGTCCGCATCGACCATGGCTTTTCGTAATCGCTCTACAGCATCAGCTACCTGCTTTTCTTTTTTGGTTTGGGCCTGCGACAAGCATCCCAGGCATAACAGGATGATCAATACGGCATATCGTTTCATATACTTGATTTTTATTTTTCTATCCTGAACCAATCGAAATCGGCAAAACCCGAATCGTTAGTTTGCGTATCGCGGATGCAGAAGACACCCAGTTTGGCGCCGATCCACCGGCCCACTTCGGCTTTGAACGGATCGCCGGCTTCTGTAAACTGGTTGCCGTCCAGGCTATAACTGAACCGGCATTGCGCTTCCCTTCCCACGCTCACCCGCAGGTAAATGGTTGCCCCGTCGCTTACTTTCACCAGCAGGGTTTCCTGTTCCGCTTTTCCTTTGTCCGCATCGCGGCAGTGCAGGCGCACCAGCCAAAGACCGTCTTTTGTGCTTTTTACTGCCACGCCCGCATAGCTCAGCCCCATGACGGCCAGTCCTGCTTTTTCATTCACCAGTCTTGCATTGGGCCGGAAAACGAATTTGGTGGTAGCCGTGAATGTTTCGGCCGGGAATTTCTGCAGCAGCACGTTAGGGGCATGCCACAGATTCTTCGCGCTATCCGGCAGTTTATCGGAAAACAAGCGAAGCGTGCCGGCGCCGGTATTCATGAACGACCAGGTAGCTTTCGGGTTGGCCATCCACTGCCATTGCAGTCCCGGGCTTTTACCGTTGAACTTATCGCTTTCGGCCGGGGTTTGAACCGGAACTATTTTGCCTGTGTTGGGTTTTTTATATACCAGCACGGGTTCACCTTTGCCGTCGCCATCTTTATCTGTGCCGATCACCGGCCAGTCGTTCCTCCATTTCATCGGCTGCAGGTGCACCACCCTGCCATATGCTTCCTTGTCCTGGAAATGCAGGAACCAATCCTCCCCGCCGGGGGTATTCACCCAGGCGCCCTGGTGCGGACCATTGACCGGCGTAGCGCCCTGGTCCATCACCACTTTGCGCTCATAGGGGCCATAAATCGTTTTGCTGCGCAGAACCAGTTGCCAGCCGGTGGCCACACCGCCTGCCGGCGCAAAAATGTAGTAGTAGCCATTGCGCTTGTAAAATTTCGGTCCTTCGATCGTGGGATCGGTCTCGTGACCGTCATAGACCAATACGCCTTCGTCCAGCGTCTTTGTCCCTTCTTTATTCATCTTCTTCACCACGATGATGCTCTTGATACCGGCACGGCTGCCGGCATAGGCATGCACGAGGTATACGTTGCCGTCATCGTCCCAAAGCGGGCAGGGGTCGATCAGCCCTTTGCCGCCTTCTACCAGCAGGGGATCGCTCCAGGGGCCTGCCGCATTTTTGGCCTTCACCATGTAGATGCCAAAATCGGGATCGGGATAGTAGATATAAAATTCGTTGTTGTGATACCGGATGGCCGGCGCCCATACGCCGCCGCCATGTTGCGGGATGGAAAAATGATCATAGGGCGGCTGCCGCTTCAGGGCATGCCCGATGAGGGTCCAGCTGACCAGGTCTTTGGAATGCAGGATGGGCAGACCCGGTATATCCTCGAAGCTGGAGGAGGTGAGGTAATAATCACTGCCCACGCGGATGGCATCGGGATCGGAATAGTCGGCATGCAGCACCGGGTTTTTATAGGTGCCGTCGCCGTTATCGGCCACCCATACGGCGGATACCGCCGGCTTTTCCTGTGCGGCGAGCGGGGACATGGCCGCCGGCATCGTCACTGCTATCAATAAGCTTCTCCAATACATACTCAATCCATTTCTATCATGGCTTTTATAACGCCGCTGGCCGGGTTCAGCCAGCCGGGAAAACTATCTTTCACGTCATCAAAGGCACTGCGGTGTGTGATATAGGTAGCGGGATTTACCCCGCCTTTTTTCATGGCGCGGATCACCTGCTCAAAATCTTCGCGGGTCGCATTGCGGCTGCTCATCAGCGTGGCTTCGCGCTTGTGAAATTCGGGATGGCTGATGCTGATCTCGCCTTTCTGCAAACCGACCAGCACATAGCGGGCGCCATGCGCCATGTATTGAAACGCATGGTTGATCGCTTTCAGGCTGCCCGTGGCGTCGATCACGACCGTGGGCATATCTCCGCCTGTAATGGCTTTCAGGCGTTCCGTTACATCTTCCGCCGCACCGTTGATGGTGTGCGGAATGCTCAGCCTTTCCCGGCAAAAAGCCAGGCGCTGCTCATTGATATCGAGAGCGATCACCTGTGCGCCGGCTATACGGGCAAATTCCATGATGCCCAGGCCGATCGGTCCTGCGCCTGCTACCAGCGCAAATTCGCCCGGGGTGATGCCGGCCCGGCTGATGCCATGTGCACCGATAGCCAGCGGCTCTACGAGGGCCAGTTCGTCAAAACTCAATCCTTTGCCATTTACCAGCGAAGAGGCAGGCACGGAAATATATTCTTTCATGCCGCCGTCGATGTGCACACCAAACACGTTCAGCTGTACACAGCAGTTGGGCTTACCGCTGCGGCAGGCGATGCAATGTCCGCAGTTAAAATAAGGAATGATCGTAACGGCTTCCCCTTTTTCAAACCCTTCCGCTTCCACCACTTCCAGCGCCAGCTCATGGCCCAGCACACGCGGATAACTGAAATAAGGCTGCGTGCCTTCGTAAGCATGCAGGTCGGTGCCGCAGATGCCGATCCGCTTTACCTTCAGGATGGCCTGCCCTTCGGCCGCCACCGGCCAGGGCAGCGACTCGTAGGAAAATGCACCGGGTTGTGTACACACTAAGCTTTTCACGAAATCAGTTTTATACTACTACAGTTGTTATATCAGCTATGCATTGGCCAGTGCCCGGTCGAGGTGCACATAACCTCCGTCCACATGGATCAGCTGGCCGGTAGTATGGCTGGACCGGTCGCTGAGCAGGAAGGTTACCATGTCGGCGATCTCCTGCGCCGTGGTCATCCTGTTTTCCAGGGGTATTTTGGCTTCGATCTCTTTGAGCTTTTCCTGCGGGTTGGGCAGGGTTTCGATCCACCGGGCATACAGGGGCGTAAAACACTCGGCTACCACCAGTGCATTCACACGGATGCCGTATTTCAGCAGTTCCACGGCCCATTCCCGGGTAAGCGCGTTGCGCCCACCATTGGCGGCGGCATAGGCCGATGTATTTCCCTGGCCGGTCTCTGCTGTTTTGGAGCTGATGTTGACGATCGCGCCCTTTGATTTCTTCAGTTCGGGCAGGGCATGGTGTACCAGCAGGTAGTAATGCACCAGGTTTTTGTGCAGCGATTCCATGAACCGTTCGTAGCTACCGCCTTCCAGCCCTACACCATCATTGACGCCGGCATTGTTCACTATGCCATCGATACGATGCAGCGTTTCGATCACGGTCTTTACGGCCTTTTCGCATTCTTCAGGCCTGGTCAATTCGGCCACTACCTGCAGCGCTTTGCCACCGGCTGCTTCTATTTCGCGTATCGTCGCCAGGTTATCGCTTTCATTTCTCCCCACGATTACGGGGATAGCGCCTTCGGCTGCCAGCGATTTCACGATGCCTTCGCCGATGCCTTTGGCGCCGCCGCTGACGATGATGACTTTGTCTTTCAGGTTCAGATCCATGCTTAACTGCTTTTGGCCACGGATGCACGGATGATCC
>JBEVLT010000108.1:0-9087 GCA_040509055.1 Chitinophagaceae bacterium | reverse complement strand
GGAGCCAAAGAGAACGGATAGCCTCCCTTTTTTATCGCCCATGATCCCCCAACCGATACCGCCGATCAGCAACCCCACCATTTGCCAGTTGATGATCTTGGTGCTGGCGGCCAGCACAGCTTTCCCGTCATGCAGGTCCACACCAAGACCCTGCAGGCTGGGTTCCCTCACAATGGTAAACAGCAACAGATCATAAATATCCACGAAGTATCCCAATGCAGCTACAATCACTGCAATGCTAAAGATGGACTGAGACCGGGCAAGCATATCGTTATGGCTTTAAGTTCGTTTCTTCAGGCGGCGGCGGAGGTACAACCGGTTTTTTGGCAAAGAACAATTTGTACAATACCGGCAGCGTGGTGACCAGGATGATGCCGATAGCAATGGCCTCGATATGATCCTGCAGGCTGAAGCCGAAGCGATGCTTCACCCAGGAATCGAGGAAATAGCCACCCAGCATCATGGAAGCTACCCAGGCCAGGCTACCGATAATGTTATAAAACATAAACGTGGGACGGTGCATCTTGACCACTCCTGCCACGATCGGCGCAAAGGTGCGGATGATGGGCAGGAATTTGGCGAGAAAGATGGTGCCCTTGCCGTATCTGTCGTAAAACTCGGTCGCGCGCACCAGGTGCTTTCGTTTAAAGATCCAGGTCTCACGGCGATCGTATAGCAACGGACCGGTTTTCCGGCCAAACCAGTAACCAACGATATTACCCAAAATTGAGGCAGCTATGACGAGTATGATGATTGTCATATGCGGCCAGCCGAAATCGTTTAGTTCCTGGCCGATAAGTTTACTGGCAATCTTGTCCAGGAACACACCGGCGGCAAACAGCAGCGAATCGCCGGGAAAGAAAAAGCCTACAAACAGCCCTGTTTCGGCAAAGACCACGAGCAACAGGATGTAAAGACCGCCGTAGTTGATGATCCAGTCGATAAATTCCTGCAGGACCCCCAGGAAGTAAATGTTCAGTATGCTTTCCATTGTATTGTTGAATGCGTTTTCGTTACGTTAAATCAGGTTGTTTTCGCGCCTTCGAGCTCGCCCTCCCACTTGCTGACCGCACTTGTGGCCAGGGCATTGCCCACCACGTTGGTCGCCGTACGGAACATATCGCAAAAATGATCGATCGGCAGGATCAGCGCGATACCTTCCGGCGGAATTTTGAACATGGCGCAGGTAGCCGTTACCACCACCAGCGAAGCCCGGGGCACACCGGCTACGCCTTTGCTTGTCAGCATCAGCACCAGCAGCATGGTGATCTGCGTGCCGGTATCCATGTGAATGCCGTAGGCCTGGGCGATGGCAATACTGGCAAAGGTCATGTACATCATGCTGCCATCCAGGTTGAAGGAATAACCCAGCGGCAGGATAAAGGAAACGATCTTATCCTTGCAGCCAAACCGTTCCAGCTCTTCGGTGAGCTTGGGAAAAACCGCTTCGCTGCTCGTGGTGCTGAAGGCGATCAGCAGCGGCTGCGCGATCCTTCTCAGCAGTTCCGGCAGGCGGTTGCGCAGGATCAGGAAACCGACCGTCAGCAGCAGCACCCACAGCAGGGCGATGCCTACCAGGAAAAACAGGAGGTATTGCCCGTAGAAATTGAATACCCACAATCCCTTGGCCGCAATGACCGCTGCAATGGCGCCAAACACACCCACCGGGGCAAAGTTCATTACATAGCCCACCATCTTCAGGATGATATGCGAAGCAACGTCCAGCGCCCTTACCACCGGTTTGGCATAATCGCCGATAGCAGCGCAGGCCACGCCGAAAAAGATGCTGAAGACCACGATCTGCAGGATCTCGTTGGCAGCCATGGCGGCAAAGATGCTTTTGGGAAATACGTGCTCGATAAATTTAGGCAGGGAGAACTCCTGTGTTTTACCGACCAGGTCTTTGGCCCCGGCCGTATCGGCATTGCTCAGGTCGATGGCGGCGCCCGGCTCAAAGAAGTTGACCAGCAGCATGCCCAGCAGCAGGCTGGCCAGCGAGGCGGTGATGAACCAGAGCATGGCCTTGCCGCCTACGCGTCCCACCGTTTTCAGATCGCCCAGCTTGGCTATGCCTACCACCAGGGTGGTAAAGACCAGCGGCGCGATGATCATTTGCACCAGGAAAAGGAAAATGGTGGCCAGCAGCTTGATGTTGACGGAAAACTTGCTGATAAATTCGGGAGAAGCACTTCGGTTGACCAGATACCCTGTCCCGACGCCCAGGATCATAGCCGCCAGGATAAATATGGTAAGCCTGTTTCTTTTTGCCATAAGCAGTGTAAAGAATGCCGAAAATCGGAAAAAATACCGGACGGCCGAAACATTTAACCTGTAATCATGCCTTTTGTGGAGGATTTAAAAGCGAAAATGAAATAATTCTTTATTTTACGTCCTTTAAATCACCACTTTCCAAAACTATAATCACCTCTTATGAGCTTATTTGTCAGGAAACCCATGAATGCCTTATTGAACGAGGCTCAGGAAACAGGCACTCATACGCTGAAAAGAACATTGGGAGCCGGGGGGCTGATCGCATTGGGAATAGGGGCCATCATCGGGGCCGGGCTCTTTTCCATCACCGGTATGGCAGCTGCCAATCATGCGGGACCAGCTATTACGCTCTCCTTTATCGTAGCAGGCCTGGGGTGTCTTTTTGCAGGTCTTTGTTATGCAGAGTTTGCCTCTATGATCCCGGTAGCGGGAAGTGCCTATACTTACTCTTATGCCACCATGGGCGAGTTCATCGCCTGGATCATCGGCTGGGACCTGGTGCTTGAATATGCGGTCGGCGCCGCCACGGTAGGCATCAGCTGGAGCCGCTATCTTGTTAAATTCCTGGAAGGCTTTAATGTTCATCTGCCACTTGAACTGACTGTCGGCCCCTGGGACGGCGGCATCATCAACCTGCCGGCAGTATTTATTATCGTGCTGATGAGCCTGCTGCTGATAAAAGGAACGAAAGAAAGTGCTACCGTCAACGGATTCATCGTTGCGCTTAAAGTTACCGTTGTGCTTGTCTTTATTTTCCTGGGGTGGAAATATATCAACACGTCCAACTACAATCCTTATATCCCTGATAATACCGGCAATTTCGGCGACTTCGGCTTCAGCGGCATTATCCGCGCCGCAGCGATCGTCTTTTTTGCCTATATCGGTTTTGATGCAGTAAGTACGGCAGCGCAGGAAGCCAAAAATCCCAAACGGGACATGCCTATCGGCATTTTAGGCTCGCTCGCCATATGCACCCTGCTGTACATACTTTTCGCCCATGTGATGACCGGCGTTACGTCTTACAGGACTTTTGCGGGCAAGGATGGGATAGCACCGGTAGCCGTAGCTATCGAACACATGGGCAAGACTGATGCGGCCGGTGTGGTCCACCCGGATTATCCCTGGCTGAACCGGGCTATCGTAGTGGCTATCCTCGCGGGATATGCTTCGGTGATCCTGGTGATGCTGATGGGCCAGTCCAGGGTGTTCTTCAGCATGAGCAAGGACGGGCTGATCCCCAAAATATTCTCCAGTGTAAATCCTAAAACACAAACTCCGGCCAAAAGCAATTTATTGTTCATGCTTTTTGTAAGCGCTTTTGCAGCTTTTGTACCGGCGCGGGTGGTAGGTGAAATGACGAGCATCGGTACCCTGTTCGCCTTTATCCTTGTCTGTATCGGGGTATGGGTGATGCGGAACAAGATGCCTGAAATACCAAGGGCTTTCAAAACACCGCTGGTTCCCCTGGTACCTATCCTGGGTATTGCTACCTGCCTGTTTATGATGGTATTTCTCCCGATGGATACATGGATCCGGCTGCTTGTCTGGATGCTGATCGGCCTGGATATTTACCTGGTTTACGGCGCTAAGAACAGCCACCTGGGCAACGGCACCACCAGCAGGAAAGGCATGAAAATAGCCCGCTATACCGGCCTGGGATTGTCGCTGCTGCTTATTGTTGCAGGCCTGCTGCACCAATACACGGTAGGTTTTGAAACCGACCGGACATTGCTTTATATTTCAATAGCCTTTTCGGTCATTCACCTGGTAGTCTTTGCCACCAAGCTGGGAAGGCCTGAGCCGGCCAGCTGAGTATCCGGATAAAAAATAATAAACCGCCCCTCCGAGCTTGTTAAGGACTGGGGCGGTTTTCTTTTGCGCCTATTGCCTTAAATTTGCAGCCCGGAAAGCAAAGGTTATCTTACGGATCTTATCAAACCTTAGCCGCATTTCCTTGTTAAAACGAATAACGAATGGGACGAATTTTTGAAGTACGAAAAGCCAGCATGTTTGCCCGCTGGGACCGGATGGCCAAGCAATTTACCCGGATCGGAAAAGAAATCATCATTGCTGTAAAGGCAGGAGGGCCAGACCCCAATACCAATGCAGCGCTGCGCCGCTGCTTCCAGAATGCCCGCAGCGTGGGCATGCCCAAAGATCGCGTGGAAGCCGCCATCAAGCGGGCCCAGGGCAAGGAAATGACCAATTATGATGAAATCCTGTACGAAGGCTATGGCCCCCATGGTGTAGCCATCCTGGTGGAAACGGCCACAGACAATCATGTGCGTACCGTCGCCAATATAAAATCGCATTTCAACAAGGGCCAGGGCGTTATGGGCAACAGCGGCAGTGTAGCGTTCCAGTTCAAAAAAATGGGCGTTTTCAAATTGAAACCGGAAGGGCTGAACGCAGAAGACCTGGAGCTGGAGCTGATCGACTTCGGGCTTGAGGAGCTGGGCGAAGGCACCGGCGAGAACGGAGAAGACGTATTGGTCGTGCGGGTTGGGTTCACCGATTTCGGCAACATGCAGAAAGCCCTGGAAGAAAAAAGCATTACGCCTATCAGCTCGGAAGTAGAATGGATCCCTTCCACCACCGTTCCGGTCAATGATGTGCAGGCCGAAGAAGTGAGCAAGCTGATCGAGCGGCTGGAACAGGATGAGGACGTACAGAAGGTATTCCACAATATGGGATAATCTTTCCGGCCGGCCGTATAAATTTAAAGCAGGATGACACCCGCATCACCGGTCATATTGTTCGACGGCGTCTGCAACCTCTGCAACAATACGGTGCAGTTTATCCTGAAAAGAGATAAAAAGAAACAATTCCTTTTTGGCTCACTGCAGGGAAAGGCAGGACAGCAGCTTTTACGGCAATTCAATCTCCCCACTGCCGATTTCAACTCCTTTGTGCTGGCAGAGGGCGACCGGTTTTATACCCGCTCCACAGCTGTACTCCGCATGCTGAAACGCCTGGGCGGCGGCTGGTCCTTGCTATATGGCTTTATCGTCGTTCCCAAATTTATCCGTGACGGCATCTACAACTGGGTGGCCCGCAACCGCTACAAGTGGTACGGCAGGCGCGACGAGTGTATGATACCTACGCCGGAGCTGAAGGCTCGTTTTTTGGACGGAGGGACATTGGGCAATGGGCAATCTGATCCCCCATACTGAACATTCTTTTTACTATTAAGCCTGGATCCAATGGCTGCGCAAAGCGTAAAGACACGAAAGTCTATCAGCTCGCTTTTGAAATTTCTAAAAGCTTTCCCAAAGAAGAAACGTATTCACTGACTGATCAGATCAGGAGATCCTCACGAAGTGTAGGCATTTGCCTGTAGGAAGCTTACAGAAAGAAACAATACCGCGCACATTTCGTTGCCAACGTAAGTGACCGCGATATGGAAAATTCCGAAACATCTGGCTGGCTGGACTTTGCATTAGCATGCAAGAAGGACTCTTTGCCCATTGCCTATTGTTCTTTCCTGTCTATTGCTTATTGATCCTAACCTCTCCCTTCATGTAAAACACACATTTCCCTGCCATAGTCACCCGGTCGCCACGCTGCTCCACCCACAGGTGCCCGCCGCGCTGCGACAGCTGCTTTGCCTGCATCACTGCCTTGCCAAGCTTATTGCTCCAGAACGGAATCAGTTGCGAATGAGCCGAACCTGTTACCGGGTCCTCGTCCACACCGGCCGATGGTGCAAAGAACCGCGATACGAAATCCACTTCCCTGCCCGGGGCTGTGATGATTATTTTTTCGCCCGTCTTTTTCAATGCCGTCAGATCGGGATGGGCTGCTGTTACATCGTCCTCGCTCTCCAGCTCCACCAGCAGGTCCCTGTTCCTATACACGCCTACGATCTCTTTTACGCCCAGCGCTTCTTTCAGTCCATCCGGGTATGTATCGGTCTTTTCCGGGTTCCAGGAAGGAAAATCCATTTCCAGCCGGTCTTTTTTCTTCTGCACTTTCAGCAGCCCGCTTTTGGAAGAGAACGTAATCGTTTTCTTTTTTTCTTCGAGGATGTCGAACAGCGTATAGGCAGCGGCCAGCGTAGCATGCCCGCACAGGTTGATCTCCACGGCCGGGGTAAACCAGCGGATATCATAGTCCACCCCTTTTTTAACAGACGGTACAAAGAACACGGTCTCCGACAGGTTGTTCTCCATGGCCAGCTGCTGCATCAGTTCCACCGGTATCCATTCCTTCAGGGGAACGACGGCAGCCGGGTTACCACCGAAAAGCCGGTCGGTAAAGGCATCGATCTGGTAAAGTTTCAGTTTCATCGGTCACTATTTATTAATACAGGTTCGGAGTTTGAGTTGGAGGTTTGAGATTACGAACTGAACTATATAAGCCGCCCGTCTCAGGTCAAATTCTACCTTCAAGCCCGGTGAAATTTCTTTGACTAAGGCCTGTACCCTTAAAAAGACCCAACCTCAAACATCGAACATCAGCCTTTGTAAACCAGCTATCAGAAAGAACCTCTTCGATAATCAGAAATCCCGAGCCTCAAACTTCAAACGGCTTTCGGTCATTTCTTCTTGAGTACAACTTTCAACTGACTGAACTTATACGCTGGTTCCAAAAAAGCGATATAATTAGGCCAGGCTTCCTTCTTGTCAAAGTTCTTTTTATACAGTTTGCGGGTGGTCACGATCAGCTGGTCGCCTTCTACCTTTGCCGTGCTCACGAAAGAACCGCTTTCATTGTCTACCGACATGTTCAGCTCGTCCAGGCCTTCCACCGTATATCCGTCCGGTATCTTCAGGGTGATATTGTTCTCGATGGTGCGGGCATTGGCCAGCCAGATATCGGTCTTGCGGCTTTCGAGTTCCGATTGCTCCAGCTTGATCTGGCCTCCGATCAGCTTACCGCTCTCGAAGATATAGTTGCGGCCGGCACGGCTCACCAGCTTTTTCAACGAAAAAGTTTCTTTGTACTTCAGCATAGCGGAGTCGCCAAACCGTCCGTCGTCGATCAGTTCGAAGTCGCCGTACTTATCCAGGTCGAATCCTTCTTTCACCGTTTTCTCCATCATTTCGTTTCGCTCCTTTACCCGCTCCGCTTTGTCGGGATCGTTGTAGCCGGTAGAAGATTCGATGTCGATCACCTCCTCCCCACTCTTTCCTTTGCCCTTGCCCTTGGGTGTGGGCGGGTTGAAATATTTCGCAAAATCCTGGCCGAGGTAGGTCCTGTCCAGGTTGGCGATACCAATGCGACCCGACTTCTCATGCCCGGTCAGCGAAGTGGTCCGGTCTACCTTTACGATGTCCATGGCATCGGTAAAGCTGACCAGGTAGTCCTGCCGGTCCAGGTTGTCTTTGAACAGGCTGACAGGACCCGGCGTGCGATAATATTTATTCGGTTCATCGTAGGCGATGCTGTATCCTTCGGTTCCTTCGAGGTACGAATACGGCGCGCCAAAGGCATCGAAGTTGTTGAACGCCTCCAGGAAATAATTTTTTCGCTTGCTTTTCACCTTCATCACAAAATCGAGCTCATCGAGGAACACCGCATCGCGCCAGGCGCCCAGCCTGCGGGGCATGTATACGAACAGCTCCGACTGGATACCCTGTGCCGCCAGCGCCGTGCGAAGAGCGGTAGCAAACACCGCCGCATTGATCCGTATCTCATCCTCTCTTTCTTCTTTTTTCTGTTCGTCCTTTTTCTCCTGCGCCAGCACTTTCTTATACAGTTTCTTTCCCGTCATGTACTTTTCCAGCTCCGAATGCACAGGCCCTTTGTAATACATTTCCAAAAAGACTTTGCGCAGGCAGTAGTAGCACTCGCGGATCACCTCGTCCTCCGATTTGAGCAGTCCATCCTGCTTCTTCTTCAGGATATACTCCGTGGTATAAGCCACCAGCGTATTGACCGTGGTAGTGCGGTACAGCGCCGCCCCGGCAAACCGCTTGTATACATCATCCAGGTCGATGAACGTACGGTCCACGGTGGCCATACCCAATGCTTTCGACTCCGGGTCGTTGTCGGCCAGCATGATCACGCGAAACTTGATGCTGGGCGTATTGCGCAGCTCATAGCTCCAGCGTTCTTCCACCGTTTTTTCCCGGTCTTTGTCCAGCATGTAATAGGCTACATACGATTCTTTCTCCCCAAATACGGAGGCTTTGGCATCCATCTTCAGGTTGGGAGCGCCGTTGAACCCGCGGAATTTTACCTTCATCCCATCGGCCATCACAAAGCGGTACTGCTGGTACATGGTAGGATAGTTGTTGGCCAGCGAGAAGATGAACGGCGTAAACCCGATCCCGTTTTCCCGCATCTCCCAGTCGATGGTAGAGCGGATGGTGTAGTCGATGATATCGCCTACTTCCAGGTCGGGAATAGCGATTTTATAATATTTGATGCCCAGCTTGTAATAGATCGGTTTGTAAATGGCCGGTATCTCGCTGTCGTCTTCGATGGCGCTGCTCATGTCCACGTTCACCTGCTTGCCGCTGGCCTTGATGATCTGGTATTCGGCCTTGCCGTCGCGGCCCATGGTCACGTAAAAGAAGGTAGAGAACTTATCCAGTGCATTTTTGTCCTGCAGGCGGATACGCTTGTGTACAAACTCGCGGATGCGCACCATGGTTGTATACCGCCGTCCCGAAGCCAGCCGGGTAAAAAGGTACTCCGATTTCTGGCCGATGATCACAGCGCTCTCTTCCTTCCATTTATCGGGGACGGCCGTAACGGCAAATTCTTTTTCGATGGTTTCACCGACAGCGGGCGCCTGGGCATTCAGGAGGCCACCGGCCAGCAGGCAGCCCAGGAAAAATAAAAGTCGTTTCATGCTTGCAGTAATTT
>JBEVLT010000107.1:0-7560 GCA_040509055.1 Chitinophagaceae bacterium | reverse complement strand
CCTGCCGATGGCAAGGTGGTGGCGATAGAAGAAGTAGAGGCCGACGAATATTTTTCCGATCGCCGGGTGCAGGTGTCCATTTTTATGAGCCCTGCCAACGTGCACGTAAATCGTAACCCGGTAAGCGGTGAAGTGGTGTACAGCCAGTATCACAAAGGAAAATACCTCGTGGCCTGGCATCCCAAATCGTCCACGCAAAACGAGCGGCATACCGTGGTGTATCGCAAGGACGGTAAGGAAATTCTCGTGAAGCAGATTGCCGGCGCCCTGGCTAAACGCATCGTGAACTATTTGCGTGCCGGTCAAACCGTAAAGCAGGCTGACGAGATGGGCTTTATCAAGTTCGGCTCCAGGGTAGACCTGCTGCTGCCGCTGAATGTAAAGCTGAAAGTGAAGATCGGCGACAAGCCTAAGGGTGGGGTGACGGTGATTGCAGAATGGTGATGTGATACCACGGATGCGCCGTGATGCAGAGGTGCACAGGGCTTGTTTTGTACTCTCTGTTTCCCCCAATCAAATAGTATATAAGGAATAAAACCTGCCGGCAGGGCTGTATGGCAGGTTTTTTTATTGGAATAGTACAGGCATAGGTAAACACCTCTGTATCCCTGTGCATTCGAGACTTCGTGGTTAGAATATTTCTTCCAGCTCCTTCAGCGAATGCACCGTATAGGTTGGTTGATCCGCCACGGTTATTTTAAGATGATTGACAAACACCTGGTCCATGCCCGCGTTCCGGGCGCCCAGGATATCCACGTCGATCGTATCGCCGAGCATAATGCTTTCGTGCAGGCCGGCGCCTGATTTATGCAGGGCGTATTCGAATATCTCTTTGTTCGGCTTCAGGCTGTTGGAGCCTTCGGAAGTGACCACTTCCTTAAAAAACAGGTCGAGCCCTGAATATTTCAGCTTGCTGTGCTGCACTTTTTCAAAGCCGTTGGTGATCAGGTGCAGTACATAGCCTTTATCGGTCAGGTACTGCAATATCTCTTTGGTATGCGGAAACAGGAGGGTACGGGTAGGCAGCAAATCAAGGAATTGTATGCTCAGTTTCTTTGACAGCTCATCGTCGGCGATTTTGAAATCAAGCAGCGACAGCCACATCCGTTTCACCCGCAGCTCCTCCTGCCGGATATAGCCCCTGCGGTAACGCTCCCAAAGTTTTTCATTGTGACCCAGGTAATTCCTGTAAAACAGCTCGAAGTCGTTGACGCCTCTTGCCAGCAGCTGCATGTCGGAGTACAGCGTTTCGAGGGTGGCCCGTGCGTTGGCTTCAAAATCCCAGAGGGTATGATCGAGGTCGAAAAAGAGATGTTTGTACTTCATCACAGGTTGTAGATTTGCAAAGAAACCGTAAATCCTTCAACTCCCGCACCCGCGGAAGCAGAATTAACGTACCATGAACATCGTTATTACCGGCGCTTCGCGCGGCATTGGCAAGGCGATCGCCGATACATTTGCCGCCAACGGCCATGATCTTTTCCTCGTATCGCGGAGCCACAAGGCCCTGTACACTGCAATGGAAGACCTGGTGAACCGCTATCCCGGCGTCGGCATCAAAGCCCGGCCCTTCGATCTTGCAGATCGCCAGCAGGCGAAGGATTGCGGGCAATGGGTGCTGGACCAGGGTAGTGTTCCGGATGTGCTGGTCAACAATGCCGGCAGCTTCGAGCCGGGCAATGTGCACGACGAGCAAGAGGGCGTGCTGGAAGCGCAGCTGGCTACCAACCTGTACAGCGCCTATCATCTCACCCGGGCACTGCTACCCCGGATGATGGAGCAGCGCAGCGGACATGTTTTTAATCTTTGCTCCATCGCGTCCCTGCAGGCCTACCCGGGCGGCGGCGCTTACAGCATCAGCAAATTCGCTTTGGCTGGTTTTTCCAAAAACCTGCGCCACGAACTAAAACCGCATGGCATCAAAGTAACGGCAGTGTACCCGGGTGCCGTCTATACGGACTCCTGGAGCGGCTCCGGCGTGGACCCGCACCGTATCATGGAGGCAGCCGATATCGCTGCAATGATCCATGCCGCTTCGCAATTATCACCGCAGGCCTGCCCGGAAGAGATCGTGCTGCGTCCTCAATTGGGCGATCTGTAAGCCACTGAAACCGGATTCGGCCCTGTCATAAACTTTCGCAGGGCTTTTACAAAGGCTGGGCTATTTTTATTCCTGTCCCGCATGCGTTCACTCCTTGTTATATTGTTTGGCATGGCCGGCTTTGCCGGTGCGCAGGCCCAGGTAGCTTTCACCACTTCCGTGAAGAAAGGACCTGTGGTGGTGGGCGAGTCGTTCCGCGTGCAGTATGTGCTGGAAGATGACGGCCACCGCGAGTTTCAGGCGCCCGCGTTTGCAGGTTTCCGGTTTGTGAGCGGCCCGGATGTATACGAGGCGCAGGGGTACGGGGCCGACGGTGTGCGGAAGCTGAAAAATATCGTGTACACACTGGAAGCTATAAAACCCGGCCGTTTCAGGATAGAAGGGGCCCGTGCCCGGAATGGGGATGGCCTTATCAAAAGCGACGATGCCTGGGTAGAAGTGATCACGGCGGCGGAGGCGGCCAAAAGAGGAGTGAAGGTCGCCCCGGCTGGTAACGATGCCGCTTATTTCCTGCAACCCGGCGAAGATCCTTACCGGAAAATACAGGACAACCTGTTCCTGAAAGTAACAGTAGATAAAAGAAGCTGTTTTGTCGGTGAAGCCATTACGGCTACGTTCAAATTGTATTCCCGCCTCATGTCGAAGTCTGATATTGTCAGGAACCCGGGTTTCTATGGTTTTACCGTGCAGGACATGATCGGGCTGGCCGATAAGGAATCCTCCATGGAAACGGTCAACGGGAAGCGGTTTGATGTGCATACCATCCGTAAAGTACAGCTGTATCCGCTGCGGGCCGGCTCTTTTGTCATCGATCCGATGGAGATCCTGAGCCGGGTCGAGTTTTCAAGAAGCGCCGTCAACCGGCAACCCGAACAGGAAATCAATGAAGGCGTTGTAGCAGAGCCGGACCGGACCGGTCACCTGGATACCGAAGTGTTCGAAAGCAGCATGCATTCACCGCAGGTGGCCATTGCAGTGAAAGAGCCGCCTGTAAAAAACCGCCCCCGGGATTTTGCAGGCGCTACCGGCCGCTTCCGGATCAGCGCGGTGATCGACCATGCGCGGCTGGCTAAAAACGAAGCGGCTACACTGATCGTTACCATTTCCGGCCATGGCAACTTTACACAGCTGGGAGAGCCGCTCATTCAATGGCCGGCCGGCATCGAAACCTTTGAACCAAGGGTTGCCGATTCACTGGATCATACTGTAACGCCACTTACGGGTACACGCACCTTCCGCTTTTCTTTTGCCACCGCAAAGCCCGGCCTCTATACTATTCCGGCTATCCGGTTTTCTTTTTTCGATCCCGACAGTAACCGGTACCAGGCCGTGACGGCGCCTGGCCTGCAAATAACGGTAAGCGATAAGGAGACGCCCATGGCTAAGCTGCCGGTGAATGGCGGCCAACAGCGCCGGAACACGACCTGGATCATTGTCCTGTTTACAGCCGTGATTGCCGCTGCGCTGGGCGCAGGATTCTGGTACAGGAAAAGGAAGGAGGGTCCGGCCGGCACACCGCCGGCAAACGTACAACCGGTGGTTGGGATCGACCACCTGCTGCAGCCTGCCTCTGCATTGCTGCAGGCCGATACCAAATTGTTCCATACCAGTCTCCGGCAATGTATCTGGAATTTTTTTGCGTTGCAGCTCGGGCTATCCGGCAGCGCCATGAACAACCGCCACCTGCTGGCGGTACTGGAGCAAAAGAAAATAGTACCGGAAAGCCGGGCAACCATTGACGCCATACTCCGGCAGTGCGATACAGCGATATTTACGGGTGTGGCAATGGAAACCGATAAAAAAGACCTGCTGGAGCAAACAAAACAGGTGCTGGAAAAAATTGCGGACAGCCTGCACCAGGCCTGATCATTCAGAATATTTATAGCCTACGCCTCTTACCGAATGAAAGTATTTCGGGTTGCGGCTGTCTTCTTCAAAATACTTGCGGAAATTAAGGATAAAATTGTCGATGGTGCGGGTGGTCGGATATACATTATACCCCCATACCGACTGCAGAATCTTTTCGCGGGGTACCACTTCGTTTTTGTTTTCGATGAGCAGCTTCAGCAGCATCGTCTCTTTCTTGCTCAGCTGTATCTTGCCGCTTTGCCGGGTAGTGGCTTCCTGTGCCTTGAAGTCGATGATATTGTTGCCAAACGTATAGGTATTGCCGACGGTCGATTTGTCCTGCAGCTTTTTATTCTTATCGATCAGCTTGTTCACGCGAAGCAGCAGCTCTTCCAGGTTGAAGGGTTTGGTAAGGTAATCGTCGGCGCCTTTTTTCAGCCCGAGCACGCGGTCGGCACTGCTGCTCCGGGCGCTCAGGATCAGGATGGGCACTTCATTGTTGCTGATCCGGATGTTTTCCGCCACGCTGATGCCGTCTACCTCGGGCAGCATCACGTCAAGAATGATCAGGTCGAAATATTCTGCCTCGATGGCCTTCTGGGCGGTAGCGCCGTCAAAAGAGGAAGTTACGTCGTATCCTTCCAGTTCCAGGTTCAGCTTCAGCGCTTCGTGCAGGTTTTCTTCATCTTCCACCAGCAGGATGGATGTTCGTTTCGCGTCACTCATGGTATACCCGGCTTCGTGGTTTTAGGCGGTTACAGGTGAAATGTAACCACAAAGGTACTGCCGGCAGGAGTATTGTTTGTCACCGAAATGTCGGCATTGTGGTCGGCGGCGATCTTGCTGCAAAGATACAGCCCCAATCCCGTACCCTGTGTTTTGCGCGTGGCTTCGTTGCCGATGCGGTAGAACTTGTCGAAGATCCGTTTTCTTTCTTCGGCTGCAATGCCCGGGCCTTCATCGGAGATGAGCAGTTCGATGTGGTTGCGCCCTTTTGTCAAGGCTGCGTGCACGGGGCTCTCCTTGGGAGAATATTTGACGGCATTTTCCAGCAGGTTGTTGATCAGCATCTGCAGCAGCATCGCATCGCCCTGTATCTCTACATCCTGTTCGATATTCCCGGTAAAGGAACGATCGGTAAACCGGTTCCTGAAATCGGCAAGGCGGTCTTCCAGCAGGGCTGACAGGTCCAGCTCCTCCTTGGAAAAAGTATAACCGCCACCTTCCAGCTGCGAAGAGATGAGAATATTGTTCGTCAGGAAGTTCAGGCGGGCGGTTTCTTCAAGCGTGGTATGGATCAGCCGCTTTTGCCTGGCCGGGTCGAGGGTATACTTCAGCAGCGTCTCCAGGTTCAGCCGGGCTACCGAGATAGGCGTTTTCAGTTCGTGCGTCACGGCCATCATAAAGTTTTGCTGCTGCTGCTGCAGGCGAAACTGTCGGCGTACCGAACGGTAAACGAAGGCTGCGCCTATACAGAGAAGAAGAAGAAATACAGAGCCTTCGCTCAGGTACTTGGCTTTGTTGCGCCGGTGATCGCGGTTGATGGTGCCAAGCTCATTATAATATAGCCGGGAGGAAACGCTGCTGTCTACCGTGGCATTCAGCTGCCGCACTTCGAACTCCTTCATCTGGTCGTTCTGCCGTTCCAGCGAGATGAACCACCATACCAGTGCCGCTACGATATAGGTCAGCAGCATCCAGTAGATGATCGTTGCCCGCCGCAGCTTCTTCTTTTGGGGGTCCGGCATGAGCTATCAGTTTTCCTTTTCCAGCCGCAGGCCGGCATTGAGCACATTGGCAAGCGGGTCTTCCCGCATGATCTGTTCGAGGGTGAACGTATATTCACCTGCCTTCAGCCGCTCACGGGCGGCCAGTTCGATGCGGTGTTCGTAAATATCGTCCATACCACTGCCCAGCCAGCCTGTTTCAGGTGTTGCCAGCAGCAGGTCGCGCTGGATCTTTACCGCCGAATCCTGCCCGGGCGCCTTGATATACAGGTTCACGTAAATGTTGTTGAAATGGTACTTTTCATTGTGCCGCAGGATCAGGAATATTTTATACGGCGAAGAAGTGTCTTTGATCGTAAAGGAGAAGGATGGCCGGTAGCTGCTTTGCCACTCATGACCGGGAATGGTGACGGTCTTTTCGAACAGGTCGATGGTGGTACAGGAAAAAAACAGGCAGCATGCCAGGAGCGGGAGGTATATGCCGGGTAGTAACCTTTTCAAAAGAAAAAATTTAGTACAAAGCTAAGAGCGCAGGGAGAAAAAGAGAGGAAATAATTTAACGGGGCCGTTACGAAACCTGTTGCCGTAAAAACCGGCGCTGACTATTCCTTTCTCTCTTTTCCCTCCTGGTTACAGCACATTCAGCACCTGCTCCTTGGCCTTTTCCAGTTCATCTTTCATCAGTACCACACATTTCTGGATGGTGGCATCGTAGGCTTTGGAGCCGGTAGTATTGATCTCCCGGCCGATCTCCTGCAGGATGAACGACAGCTTCTTCCCTTTGGACTCTTCGGCTTCTTCCAGCAGGGTTTTGAAGTATTCGCAATGGTTTTTGAGCCGCACCTGCTCTTCGCTGATGTCGATCTTTTCGATATAATAGATCAGCTCCTGCTCCAGCCGGTTGCCGTCGTAATTTTCTTTGCCTACTTTTTCTTCGAGCAGGCGCACCAGTCCTTCGCGGATCTTTTGCTGGCGCAGCGGTTCCAGCTTCTGCACTTCCAGTTGTTGCTTCTGTATGTTGCCGATGCGCAGCAGCAGGTCTTCTTCCAGCGATCTTCCTTCGTTGAGGCGGTGCGCATTCAGGTTGCCGGCTGCCGTCAGGATCACCTGTTGCAATTGTTGCCATTCTTCGCTGCTCAGCGTTTCGCTGCTGGGGGTGATCACCTCCGGCAGCTTCACCAGGGTGCTCAGGATATGCGAGGGGTCCAGGTTCAGTGTGGCCGACAGTTCAGCCAGGGGCTGGTAGTAGGCGCGGGCCAGTTCGGTATTGATGGTCACGGGTTTGGCCGACCCGGTTTCTTTCAGGCTGATCATGCAATCCACGCTGCCGCGCCCGAGCTTTTCGGAAAGCAGGCGGCGGATGTCAAACTCAAAAGGCTTCAGGATGGCAGGTATCTTCAGTTGTAGCTCGAATTGTTTACCGTTGAGCGACTTGATGTCAACAAGGAATGTTTTGTCGCCAACATTACTTTCGGCTCTTCCGAAACCGGTCATTGATTTCAGCATGCAGGATGTTTTAATGAGGGATAAAGATATTTTAAATTATTGGTTGTCTTGTTAATTACCGGCAGCGCATCGTTTCCGTGCGGCAGCAGTACAGAAAATCAACGATGAGGATAAAGCCCCGGTATGACCCATGATCTTTTGTTGCTGTTGCAACATTGTAGTGTTGGCTCCAGAATGTTTGGCTTGAATGATAAGGCTGCGGTGGTAAGGGCATCAACTAAAAATCCCTTCGAAAATCGAAGGGATCATTATAATGGATGGGTTAGTAAGTACAGGGAAATAAATTTCCCATCACAATATTAAATATAATTTTTACTATCCAAAAAAAAATCATTAAGAATTTTATTCACATTTTAGAAATAGCTGTGGATAATGGCA
>JBEVLT010000106.1:0-3894 GCA_040509055.1 Chitinophagaceae bacterium | reverse complement strand
GGAGTTTTCTTTCATGTATCCCGTGTTTTGGGTGAAAAGAGCTTTGGATCGGTGTTAAAAAAACCTGGCGGTTGTATCAGCTACTTATCAACAAGTTATGTTAAAATCCGGCATTCCCGGCTACCCTAGTTTTCCCCATATGTGTAAAATAGAGCTATTTTTTTCATCTTATACGTAACAATTTTGTCCTTCGGCCGTTAAATAAGTTGTAAAATTATACACGAACGGTTTGGCTCTATCCATTTTTTAGTGTTAAATTTGTCCTCAGATTGAAAACTAACTCCCACATATTGCGCTCTGCCGGCAGAAGATTACTGGTGCTGGTGATCATGGGCAGCCTTGCTTCAGGAGCTTTTGCTACCCTGGGAGATGGTAAAACAACCGGTCCGGGCAAATCCCGTAAGATACTGTCCACGCAAACTTCCGCCAGGCCCGGGTCTTTTTCCCTGAAATCAGGTTATAATTTCCGCGGTAACCAGGTTATCAATGCCAAACCCGCTACCAACCAGTATGTTAACCTGAATACGGTAGTTACTTATCACCAGGGTCATACTACCTACAGCATGCCGATGAAGAAGAAAGTGATCCTGAATAACAAGGTCACGTTCAACCCGAATGCGGCGTCCCGTTAATTTCCTCCCCTGATACTTTCCTCGTAAGTCATCACCCTGTAACCGGATTTCGGCAGGTCAAATTTTGCTGCAGGCACAGGACTGAAGTTGATGCTGGATACCGTGTACGTTACCTTTTGTTTTTGTTTACCCATGGTCGCCTCGTACTGCATGGCCAGGCCCGGCAGGTTTTTATTCAGGTATTGAAAATCCCTGTTCACCGGTACCAGGTCCCTGGTAAAATATACCGTGAAGGTGCTGCCATCGGCCAGGGTGCCGGTCGCTTTCTGGCAGTTATAGCCGGCGATCACCTTATACTCTTCTTCGTAGGTAAACGTAATGCCTTCATACTTGCTGTTGGATTGCTTCCAGTTGTCAGCCGTCAGGCTGATCATGTATTTCTGTTCGCCATAGTCCTTCAGAATGGTTACATCCCCCGTTTTGCCGTCCACGATCGTGGATTGGGTACCGAGGGAGCTGATCATTTCCGAACGGCTGGAATTGCCCTTCAGGTAAATAACGCTGATCGCCCCGTCCAGCAGGTCGGCTGCCTTCGGCGTGGTATTGTTGGTGTTGATCACGATGTCGTAAGAAATAGTAGCTTCTGTCAGTTTTTTCTGGGCCAGGACCGAAACCGGTAAAAGGAAGGCCAATGCTGCAATAGCTACTATGGAAGTTATCTTTTTCATGTTGCTGAACTGTCTGTTCATAATAGAAAGACGTGCCAATTTAATCAATAAGTTGCGTCGGCAAAAGCACAAAATAACCCCTGCCGGGGCAGGGGTTGAAATGTTAACAAGTTAATATGTTAAGGGCAGGCCGGGGAAACATTATTTCCTGGGTTTCTGCTGCATATCCTTCAGCTTCTTTTGCTGGTCCTGCATCTGCTCCAGGCGTTCCTGCCACTTGCTTTTGGTTTTCGGCTTTTTCCGGGTCTCCTGTATTTTGGCCAGTATCTTATCGTGGTCGATGATATAGTTCTGGATGATAAACTGGAGGATGAGGGTGACCAGGTTGGAAACCGTATAGTACCAGGTCAGGGCCGAAGGCAGCTTGTTGAAGATGAACAGCAGGAAGACCGGGAAAATGTACGGCATGTACTTCATCAGCGGGTTGCTCTGGTCGGGCGACATGCTCATGCTGTACAAAGAGATCAGCAGGCTGGTTACCACGGCGGTGATGGTAAACAGGCTCAGGTGGCCGCCCAGCAAGGGTATGTTTACCCCGAATTTGATCACATCGTCAAAGGCCGACAGGTCTTTGGCCCACAGGAAGTCGGCGCCACGCAGGTCTACCTCGGCGCTGAAGAAACTATACAACGAAAAGAAGATGGGTATCTGGAACAGGGCCGGTATACAACCGCCCAACGGGTTCACGCCGGCCTCGCGGAAGAGCTTCATCTGCTCCATGCTCATTTGCTGCTGGTCGCCGCCGTGTTTCTCCTTCAGCTTGGCAATCTCCGGGCGCAGGGCCTTCATTTTGGCACCGCTCAGGTAGCTTTTGTACGTCAGCGGGGAGATGAGCAGGCGGATAAACAGGGTAAGTAAGGCGATCACGATACCATAGTTGCCGACAAAGCCCTTGATAAAATCCCATACCGGCAAGATCACGTACCTGTTCAGCGGCCGGACAAAGGCATACATGCCCTGCCCCAGGTTGATCAGTTTGCTAAGCCGGAGATCATAGTGCTGAAGGGTATGAAAATCAGCCGGGCCGTAAAACAACCGGAAACCGGTATTGACGGAAGCCTGCACCGGCAGTGTTACCCGCATATTGACCGCGGACTGCACGATGATCTTCTTTTCGTCCGACGGGATCTCCCAGTTCATCCGGCCCGATGAAAAATCGTTCTTTGCGATCAGGAAGGTATTGAAGAAGCGCTGCCGCACACCGATCCACTTTACCGGGTTGGAAAATTCCTTGCTGCTGCGCCGGGCAATGGTGTGGTAATCGAATTCGTCGCCTTCAATATAACCGACCTGCGTATTCTGTTTTTCAAAACTGATATCTGACTCCTGCTGGGCGGCTCCATAGTTCCAGGAGAGGTTCATGGCGCCCTGTGTGAGCAGTTGGTCAGCTCCGGTCAGCTGCACATCAAAATCGATCATGTATTCGCCGGGGCGGATGGTAAACCGGTGCGTGATGGAAGATATAGCCGCGCTGTCAGAAGAGCTGAGCGTAAAGGATACCGTCGTGCTGCCGTCTGCATTTTTTACCGAATCGATCCGGGAAAAGAACAGATCGCTGGTCTGCGCTGTCCTGCCGGGGGCCGTATTGATGAAGTAACCGATATTATTGACCCCTGTTGCAGCCAGCCTGACAAGGCCGCTGTCCATATTCCTGAATTTTTTCAGCTCTACCCATTTCGGCTGACCACCTTTGGTGGTGAACGCCACCTTGAAAACATCGTTCTCCGCATACACAAGCTGCTCTGTCCCGTTGCCGGCGCCACCGAAATGACCGGCTTGTGTCACGGCATTGATGGAGTCTGCCCGGAGCGAATCGGCTTTCAGCGCCAGGGTATCTGTCTTGGGCCTGTTGGCATTGGCGATGGAGTCCTTCCGGGCCTGTTCCTTGAGAACCGCCTCCTTCTGTGCTGCCTGCTCCTTGTTGTTGTAAAAGAAATACCCGAAAAACAGCAGGGCCAGTATCACAAACCCCAGCACGGTATTACGGTCAAACTTCATCGGTGGTTAAAATTTAAAGACGGCAAAGATAGGTTTTTCAGTTGTCAGTCAGCCGCCAGGCAATTGTTAGTCGGGCAGTCAGCAGTTCCGGCCGGTAAAAGGACGATAACGGATGATTGATGACGGTCGCAGCTATCACATAGCCGCGGTTATCGCCGGTCAGTCATCCGTCATCCAATATCAGTCATCCGTTTGTCTAAATCATTTCTCCCTGCAGCAGCGGGTTCTTCGCTTCGGCCAGTTTTTCTGCATAGGCTTTGGCGGCCTTGATGAAGTGCACGAAGATCGGCTGCGGGTTTTCAACGGTGCTTTTCAGCTCGGGGTGATACTGTACGCCGATGAAAAAAGGATGTGCGGGCAGTTCGATGATCTCTACCAGGCCGGTCCCGGGGTTTTTACCGCTGGCGACCATGCCTGCTTTTTCGTATTGCTCCAGGTAGCTGTTATTAAACTCCCAGCGGTGGCGGTGGCGTTCGCTCACGTTGTCCTTTCCGTAAATGCTATGTGCCAGCGAACCGGGTTTCAGGTCGCAGGGATAGGCGCCCAGCCGCATGGTACCGCCCATATCGCCATCGGCCGCGCGCTGCTCGACCTGA
>JBEVLT010000105.1:0-23161 GCA_040509055.1 Chitinophagaceae bacterium | reverse complement strand
CCTTTTTTTGCAGGAAGACCGTGGTTTGGTGCTGCAACTGTTGCGTTGCCTCTTTGGAATACATAAGGTAAAGGTAGGACCGGAAAACGGATTGAAATTTTGCCGCAAAAATCCTTTTCGGAAAAAATAATGTGTTGGAGGTACATATTGTATATCTTCGACAGGATTTTGAAAGGCCTCCGAAATTCCAAAATTTCAAAATATTCTTCATGAAACGATTGCTGCTTGTCATAGCTGTTGCCTTCGCGTCTTCTTTCGCGCACGCCCAGCTGCTCACCTGGACACCCGATTTTGCCAAAGACAATGACAATATCACCATCACCATGGATGCCACCAAGGGCAACCAGGGGCTGAATAACTATGCCGACCCGAACGATGTGTATGTTCATGTGGGCCTGATCACCAGCGCCAGCTCGGGACCGACCAACTGGCTGTATGCACCCTTTGCCTGGGGCAGTACGGCGGCAGCCGCCAAAGCCACTTCGCTGGGCAATAACAAGTACAGCTATACCATCAATAATATCCGCAACTTTTTCTTCGTACCGGCCGGTGAAACGATCTATAAAATAGCGATCCTGTTCCGCAACGGTACCGGCAGCCTGAAGCAGGCCAATACAGACGGTGGCGATATGTACGTGCCGGTGTACGACAATACCGTGGCCGTTCGGTTTACCGTGCCACCCTTCCAGCCCAAATACATTCCCGAGCCGGAACCGATCACCAAGGCCATCGGCGATAACATTGCCCTGACGGCGATCGCCAATAAACCGGCTACGCTGAACCTGTACCTGAACGGCAACCTGATCCAGACCGCGGCAGCGGCCACCAGCATTTCCGCCAACCCGACGCTGACCAGCGGTGGCAATACCACCATTATGGTAGAAGCGATCGATGGGGCTGTAACGAAAAAAGACTCGGTCAAATTCTTTGTGTCCGGGGGAATAACGGTAGCGCCGTTGCCGGCCGGCGTACAGGATGGTATTAATTATCTTACCGGCAATACCTCGGTGGTATTGGTCTTATATGCACCCGGCAAAAACCGCGTGTCGGTGATCGGCGAGTTTCCCGGTAATAACTGGACGGAACAGTCGACCTTCCAGATGAACAAAACGCCTGACGGCAACCGCTGGTGGCTGCAGATCAACGGGCTGACACCAGGCACTGAATATGCTTACCAGTATATCGTGGACGGCACCCTGAAGATCGCCGATCCCTACACGGAAAAGGTGCTGGACCCGAACAATGATGGCGGCATCACGGCCGACGTATACCCTGGTCTGCGCTCCTATCCTGCCGGGCAAACCGGTATCGTAAGCCTGCTGCAAACCGCCGCGCCCGCCTATACCTGGCGCAACACCGGTTTTACAGGACCCGACAAGCGCAACCTGATCATTTACGAAGTGCTGCTGCGCGACTTTACCGATGCACATCGCTGGCAAACGATGATCGATACCCTGAGCTACCTGCAACGCCTCGGCATCAATGCCGTGGAGCTGATGCCTGTGACCGAGTTTGAAGGCAACGATAGCTGGGGCTACAATCCTTCGTTCTCTTTTGCCCCGGATAAATACTATGGTACCAAGAACAAGCTGAAAGAGTTCATCGATTCCTGCCACAGCAAACAGATTGCCGTGATCATGGACGTGGTACCCAACCATTGCTACAACCAGTCGCCGCTGGCGCAGCTGTACTGGAATGCGGCGCAAAGCCGGCCGGCCCCGGATAATCCCTGGCTGAACCCGGTGCAGCCGCATGCTTTCGGATTTGGCAACGACTTCAACCACGAAAGCACGGCCACCAAATATTTCTGGAAACGCATGTTCGACTTCTGGGTGCGTGAATACCGCATGGACGGTTTCCGGATGGACTTTACCAAAGGGCTTACGCAAAAAGCCTCTTCAGACGATGGCCAGTTCAGCGCCTACGACCAGACACGCGTAGACATCCTGCGAACGTATGCCGATACGATCTGGAAATATTTTCCCAATACCTATATCATCCTGGAGCACCTGGCCGCAAAGAACGAAGAGCAGACGCTGCAGGGCATGGGCTTCCTGCTCTGGGGCGGTAAGCGCGAGAACGTAGCGTACAACGAGGCGACGATGGGATTTAACGAGTCCAATAAGTCGAACTTTTCATCGGTCGTGTACAACAGCGCCGACAGGGGATTCACCAATCCCTACCTGGTCGGCTACATGGAAAGCCATGACGAGGAACGGCTGATGTACAAGAACATTACGTTTGGCAATAGTGCCAGCGGCTACGATGCGAAGAACGATTCCATCGCCCTGCGCAGGGTGGAAGCGGCAACCAGCCTTTTCCTGACCATTCCCGGCCCCAAGATGATCTGGCAGTTTGGCGAGCGCGGTTATGATAAATCCATCTTTGCCTGTACGGACAATAGCATACCGCAGCCCTATGGCAACGAAAGCTGCAAGCTATCGCGCAAGGAACCGCGCTGGCAACACATGCAGGACACGAAAAGAAAACGCCTGTATAACATTACTGCTTCCCTGATCAGGCTGCGCACCAGCCAGCCGGCGCTCTTCAACAGCACCAGCTTTACCTACGACCTGGTGAATGCGGTGAAATATTTCAAGATCAGCGAACCCACGCTCGGCGCCCTGATCGTGGCCAATTTTGGTGTCACCGCTTCCAGTGCGTCGGTCAGTTTCCCCACGGCCGGTACCTGGTACGATTACCTGACAGGCGAGACCATCGGCGCTACAGGGGTAGCACAGACCATCCCCCTGCAAGCGGGCGAATACCATGTGTACCTGAGCAAAAACCTGGGCAATGTGGCGCCAACTGCCGTATTCGATATCAACGCCCCGCTGCCTACGCTGGAAGCGGCGGTGTATCCCAATCCGGCTACCCGCAGCAGCGTGGTGGAAGTGAATGTGCCTGAAACCGGCAAGGTGCAGATCATGCTGTATAACATGACCGGTATGCAGGTCGGTTCCGTTTTTTCCGGTACCCTGGCCAGGGGTATTCATTTCATCCCGTTGTTGAATAAAATCAATAATTTGCCGGGTGGAACCTACCTGTTGAAAGTCCAGTCGAAAAACCAATTTCGTTCATTAAAAACAGTGGTTCAATAGCTACACCCGATATTACTATGGCAAAGCCGCAGGCGCTCAAGACCGCAGAGCTTGAAAAGATCAGCCACCTCGATTACTTCAATATCGCCATTTCGGTGGACTGTGTCATCTTCGCTTACGATAACAAAGAGCTGAACGTGCTCCTGATCAAATCCGACCTGGAGGAATTTTCAGGCCTGTATTCGCTGCTGGGCGACCTGGTGCGCATCGATGAAGACCTCGACGCCGCCTCGTACCGTATCCTGCGCGAACGCACCGGTATGGAAGATGTGTACCTGGAGCAGGTGCATACATTTGGCAGCACCAACCGCCACCCCTCTGGCCGCGTGATCACCACGGCCTATTACTCTCTGATCGACGTGAAGCACCATAACCTGCGGCTGAACAACAACGACCTGCACTGGCACCCGGTGAAAGGCATCAAACGACTGGCCTTCGACCACAAAGCCATCCTGGATACCTGCCTGAACCGGCTGCGCGAACAGGCGATGGAACACCCGGTGGTCTTCAACCTGCTGCCGGAAAAATTTTCGCTGCGCGAACTGCAGGAGCTTTATGAAGCCATCCTGTCCGTGGACCTTGACCGCCGCAACTTCCGCAAGAAAATAGCCATCAAGGACTGGCTGGTGGACCTGAACGAGATGGAAGAAGATGTGCCGCACCGCCCGGGCAAGCTGTACAAGCTGAAACCCGAGTTCCGTAAAAAGACAACCCGGCAGAAACCGGCGCCCGAGAAAAGCGCGGCATCGCTGGTTTAATATACCTAAAAAAGCAGGACAAACTTTTTTTGGAGCAGTTTATTAAACGCTGCATACTTGTGTAAACGATTGCGCAATGCACCACAAGGCCACGATAGCCGATATAGCCAAAGAACTCAACACGACTCCTGCTACGGTATCGAGGGCATTGAACAATCATCCGCGCATCAGCGAGGAGACAAAAAGATCGGTACAGCAGGCCGCTTCCCGGCTGAATTACAAACGAAACAAAGTAGCTTCTTCCCTGCGATCGGGCAAAACCCACCTGATCGGCGTCATCATTCCCAGTGCCGAGATCAACTTCTTCGGCTCGGTGGTGCATGGCATCGAAAGCGTGGCCAACCTGCAGGGCTATAATGTACTGCTGTACCAAAGCAATGAAAGCCGCGAATCCGAGGAGAAAGGCCTGGAAAGCTTTTTGTCGGCCCGGGTAGACGGCATCCTTATTTCCATCGCCAAAGACACCATGGATTATTCGCACCTGCAGCAGATCAAATCCAGGGGAGTGCCGATCGTTTTCTTCGACAGGGCCAACGACGATCTGGGCATCGACTCCGTGGTGATCGACGACTACAAAGGAGCGTTCCTGGCCACGCAACACCTGATAGCACAGGGTTACCGGCGGATTGCACATATCGCCGGTCCGCAGCACCTGAAGAATTTTTACGACCGGCTGAAGGGGTACCTCGGCGCCCTGCAGGCCCATAAAATAAAACCAGATCCCTCGCTGATCTATCACGGCAATGTTTCCATCGATTCGGGCAGGGAGGGCGCACGGTTCCTGCTGGCGCAGGGCAACAAGCCGGACGCCATTTTCGCGGCAGAAGATTTTACGGCGCTGGGCGTGATCAGCGCGCTGAAGGAACAGGGCATCCGGATGCCGGAGCAGGTAGGGGTGATCGGCTTTGCCAACGAGCTGTTTGGCGAGCACATTACGCCCCGGCTGTCTACGGTAGACCAGCAGACCATCCAGATGGGCCGGTCGGCGCTCGAGCTGCTGGTGGAGCTGATCGGTAAAAAAGAAAGTGGCGGGCACAGGCAGCAAAAAGTAGTGCTGGAGCCTCTATTAATTTGCAGGGATTCGTCGGTAAGGCTTGGCGGAACATAAAAGGCCGGCCGCGTCCCGGGCACAACCTGTTTTGTGTAAACGATTGCACAAAACCGCGAAAAAGAATATACGAAAATATTTTTTTTCGATGTTAAAATTGTACTAACATTGTGTTCCTGATACACATTTAGGATTTATAAATTGTTTGCTTAACTAATAACGATTGCTTATGTCGCGCAGAAAATTGCTCCGGGCAGCTGTAGTATGTACACTGCTATTCCTCACTCATTTGGCGCATTCCCAGGACAGAGTTATTACCGGCACTGTCACCGGTTCAAAAGACGGTGCAGGCATCGAAGGCGTAACCGTTTCTCCCAAGGGAGGCACTACGGGTACGCAAACCGGGCCTGACGGTACCTATCGCCTGACGGTGAATGCTTCCGTTACCACGCTGGTTTTTTCTTCCGTAGGGTTTACTTCACGTGAAGTAACGATCGGCGGCCGATCGGCGATCGATGTGGCGCTGGAAACAACCAATACCTCCCTGGAGGAGATTGTCGTGATCGCTTATGGTACCGCCCGGAAAAAGGATTTGACCGGATCGGTCACTACGGTGAATGCCAAGGATTTCAACAAAGGCGCCATCACCACCCCCGAGCAGCTGATCAGCGGCAAGGTGGCTGGTGTGTCCATTACGTCGAATGACGGTGCTCCCGGCTCAGGCAGTACGATCCGCATCCGCGGCGGTGCTTCGCTGAATGCCAGCAACGATCCGCTGATCGTGGTAGACGGTATGCCGCTGTCCAACTCCGGAGTGGCCGGCGTATCCAATGCACTGGCCCTGATCAATCCCAACGATATCGCGTCGTTTACCATATTAAAAGACGCTTCTGCCACGGCCATTTACGGCAGCCGCGCTTCCAATGGTGTGATCATCATCACCACCAAGAAAGGACAAAGCGGCAAACCGAAATTTTCTTTCGTAACGCAGTTGTCGGCAGGCGTGCTGGCAAAGAAATTCGATAACCTGTCGCCTGGTGAGTTCCGTACGCTGGTGAATACCCATGGCACTCCCGATCAGATAGCTTTGCTGGGCAATGCAAATACAGACTGGCAGGACGTGATCTACCAGACAGCGATCACGACCGATAACAACCTGAGCGTATCGGGTTCGCTGAAGAACGTGCCGTACCGTTTATCGGTGGGCTACCTGAACCAGGATGGTATTTTGAGAACATCAAACCTGCAGCGTGTCAGCACCAGCCTGAACATCAGCCCGCTCCTGTTTGACGGCCACCTGAAAATCGATCTCAATGTGAAAGGGTCCTTTACCCGGAGCCGTTTCGCCAATACTGGTGCTGTATGGGGCGCCAACCAGTTTGACCCCACCCAACCGGTATATTCCGGCAAGGACCGCTATGGCGGTTACTGGGAAAGGCTGGATCCTGCCAACACCAATACGGGTTTAGCGGCCCTGTCTCCCAAAAACCCGCTGGGCCTGCTGCTGCAGCAGTCAGATATCGGCAAGGCCACCCGGGTGATCACGAACGCAGTGATCGATTACAAACTGCATTTCTTCCCCGACCTGCATGCTATCGCCAACCTGGGATATGATTATTCCAAGGGCCACGGCGATATCGTGGTGGACGACAGTGCTGCCATGGCCTACAAATCCTTCACCTCGCCGGATAATACGGTGCACGGTGGCCGGAGAAGCCATTACCAAAGCAATATCAGTAACTCCTACGCCAACTTTTACCTGAACTATATAAAGAGCATCAATGCAAAGAACAGGATCGAAGTGATGGCCGGTACGGAATACCAGGATTACCTAACGACCAACTACGGGTTTAAATCGTATGCGTATGATACGGCGGTTACTTCGTATCCCCAGTTCCCGTTTGATAAACCCCGGAACAAACTCGTGTCGTTCCTGGGCCGCGTGAATTATTCGTTCAACAATGTGCTGTTCATCACGGCTTCTTTCCGCCGCGACGGTTCTTCGAAATTCGGACCCAACACCCGCTGGGGCAATTTCCCCTCTGCAGCCATTGCCTGGAACGTGAATGAGCTGGATGCGCTGAAGAGCTCTAAAATACTGTCCAGCCTGAAGCTCCGCCTGAGCTACGGGGTAACCGGTCAGCAGGATGGTATCGGCAACTATGATTATATTTCCTATTATGGCCTGAGCAACGACAGGGCGCAATACCAGTTCGGGAATAACTTTTACCAGATGTACAGACCTGGCGGATACTATGAGAACAGGAAATGGGAGCAAACCGCTACGTACAATGCCGCCATCGATTATGGTTTCTTCGACAACCGGGTATCGGGTAGCATCGAGTTTTATTACAAAAAAACCACGGACCTGCTGAACCAGATCACGCAGCCGGCCTTTACCAACTTCAGCAATACGATCATTGCCAACGTGGGAACCATGGAAAACAAGGGTGTTGAATTCAGCATCAACCTGCAGCCGGTAAGGTCGCAGGACCTGGTATGGGATGTATCTTTCAACGCTACGTACAATAAGAACAAGATCACCAAGCTTACGATCAACGACGATCCCAAGTATGTTAACCAGATTGCCGGCATCGGCGGCTTAGGCGGCGTGATGGCCAATGCGGTAGGATATGAAAGGGGATCATTCTTCGTGTTCAAACAGATCTACGACAAATCCGGCAAGCCGATCGAGAACATGTACGAAGACTTCAACCGGGACGGTATTATCAACAGCAGCGACCTGTACCTTTTCAAGTCCAGCAATCCCAAGATGTTCTACGGGTTCAATACCAATTTCACGTATAAGAAATGGAGCGGCGGCTTTAACCTGCGGGCAAGCGTTGGCAACTACCTGTTCAACAACGTAGCGACCAACGGCGCCATCAGCAAGTTCCTGTTTGCCTCTTACCTGTCCAATCAAAGCTCGGATGTATTGAACACCAACTTCCAGGGTGTAGGCGACTTCTACCAGTCCAACTACTATGTTCAGAATGCTTCCTTCCTGCGGATGGACTACCTGAACGTGGGTTACAACGTCGGTAAGATCAAGGGCAATATGAACCTGCGCCTCAACGCCGGTGTGCAAAACGTATTTGTAATTACGAAATACAAAGGACTGGATCCGGAGATCAACGGAGGTATCGACAATAACCAATACCCGAGGCCCAGGACATTCCTGGTAGGTGTAGGACTTGACTTTTAATTTCTGCTAATTCAATTAAACGAGCTATATGAAAAAGAGTATTTCTCTATTCGTTTTATCAGCGATCATTCTCTCTTCCTGCGAAAAAACGCTGGACCTGAAGCCTACGAACGGGGTAACGGTAGATGTGGCCTATGCTACGGCCGAGGGTTACAAGCAGGGGTTTGCCAAATTATACGGCGCCTTTGCCCTTACCGGCAACCAGGGGCCTGCCGGCCAGCCGGACATCGATCCCAATACGATCGATGAAGGCAACTCCGATTTTATCCGCATGTTCTGGAACACACAGGAACTGAGCACGGACGAAGCCATCGACAATGCTTCCTGGAGCGGTAATACCGATGCCGGGCTGCATGATTTTCACAACCTGAACTGGTCTGCCGGCAACCGGATGCTGCTGGGGCTGTACGTTCGTTCGGCCTACCAGATCCTGCTGTGCAATGAATTTATCAGGCAGTCTACGGATGCCCGCCTGTCCGAGCGGGGTATTACAGGCGCAGATGCAGACATGATCCGTTCTTATATTCCCGAAGCACGTTTTTTACGCGCTTTCCAGTATTGGGTGCTGATGGATGCCTTTGGCAATCCTTCTTTCGCTACGGAGAACGATGCGATCGGCGCCGGCATGCCCAGGCAGATCAAGCGTAAAGAACTGTTTGACTACGTCGAATCGGAATTGAAAGCCATTTCGGCTACCCTGCCTGCGGCAAGGGCCAACGAATACGGCAGGGCCGACCAGGGTGCTGCGAACGCCTTGCTGGCACGCATGTACCTGAATGCTGAAGTGTATACCGGTACGCCCCGGTACACGGATGCGATCACCTATTCCAAAAAAGTAATCGATGCGGGATACAGCCTGGAGGCAACTTACAACTGGCTGTTCCTGAATGATAATTACAAGTGTACCAACGAGCTTATTTTTACCATCAACTACGATGGGCAAAAAGCGCAGAACTACGGGGGTACCAACTATATTGTCTGGGCCGGATCGGCTTCGGATATCGGCCTCAACGTAGTGGGGGTGACCGGCTGGGGTGGTAACCGCACCACGAAGAACCTGCCGAACTTATTTCCCGATTACACCGGTGCTACCGACAAGCGGGCCAACTTTCATTCAACCGGCCGCCAGCTCGAGATCGTGAACCGCATTTCCGATGGGTTTGCCGTTACCAAGTTCAAGAATATTAATAGGGATGGCTCACTGGGATACCAGCAGCAGGACCTGGGCGTAGGTATCGACATGCCCCTGTTCAGGCTGGCAGAGCAATACCTGATCTATGCCGAAGCGGTGCTGCGCGGCGGTACCGGTGGAGATGCCACCCAGGCTCGCACCTATTTCAACAAACTGCGTGAACGGGCTTATGGAAATACATCCGGCAATATTGGTATTCTTACGGTGGACATGATCCTGGATGAAAGAGGAAGAGAGTTTTACTGGGAAGGCTTCCGCCGCACCGACCTGATCCGGTTTAATAAATTTGTTACGTCCTCCTACCTGTGGCCCTGGAAAGGAAATGTGGCCAATGGTACTGCCGTGGACGCGAAGTATAACCTGTTCCCGATCCCTTCTTCCGAGGTGAGCGCGAATAACAACCTGACTCAAAACCCCGGCTATTAATCTTTTAATGTTATTAATTATGAAAAATATATTCCGATTACTTGCCTTTTCGGCTTTTGTTTCCGGCATGAGTTCGTGCGAGAAGACGGAGACCAAAGATTATTATGAAGGCGGAACAGCGCCGGTGCTTACTGCATCGACCGCAACGGTGAGCCTGGAGTCCGGCCAGGAAGCCAACACAGCCATCGTATTCAACTGGACGAATCCCGACTATATGTTTACCACGGGCACCAGTTCGCATGACGTGACCTATACGATCGAGATGGATACACTGGGCGCCAATTTCGGAAGCAGCAAAAAGGTCAGCACTGTTGTATCCAAAGAGCTGAGCAAGTCCTACACCGTAGCTGAGTTGAATAATATCCTCGGAAACGACATGCTGCTGCAACTGGATCCGCGCCGGGAATATACCTTGCAGGTAAGGGTGACCTCGAGCATCGGCTCGGCTGTAAAGCTCACGTCGAACGTTGTCTCGTTTAAGACCAAGCCTTTTCAGCCACCTCCCAAAGTAACGCCGCCGCCGTCCGGACACCTGTATATTGTAGGTGACGCTACACCTGCCGAGTGGACCAATCCTGTTCCGACGCCGGCCCAGGAGTTTACCAAGCTGAGCAATACGATGTATGAAATAACCCTGCCCCTGACTGGCGGCGGTAAGCATTACCTGTTCCTTCCGGTCAATGGATCCTGGGATAACAAATATGCCGTTCAGAGCTCTTCGCAGTCGCCGGACGGAGGTGATTTCGGGTACAATGGCGGTAACGCTACCTTTAACACAGACATGCCCGGGCCGCTGGTCAGCGGGAATTATAAAATTACCGTGAACTTCCAGCTGGGCAAGTACACCGTTGTTAAACTCTAACTACAAAAGCTACTGCATATGAAACTATTCAATAAATTATCCTGGCTGACAACTATAGTTTTAGCGGCTATAGCGTTTACTTCCTGCGATAAGAAAGATGAGCTGGCCACGCATGGTCAGGGGCGTGATATCACCCTGACGGCCTCCAGCACAACCATTGCGCCAACCGCGGCCGATTCTCTGAACACCGTGGTCACGTTTTCCTGGGACAATCCCGGGTATGCGACCGATTCGGCTTCACAGAAATTCATTCTCGAGATCGACTCTGCCAGCCGCAATTTTGCAAAGGAAAAAACAAGGATCGTAACCGGGGCGCTGAGCGTTTCCTTTACCGGCAAACAGCTGAACGACCTGCTGGCCGACTTCGGATTTGCGCCGGGGCAGACCTTTTCTTTCGACATCAGGGTCAGCTCTTCGTATGGCAACAACAACGAGCTGCGCAGGTCCAATACCATCAAGGTTACCATTGCCTCTTACCTGGTGCCCATCACGCTGACGCCTTCTTCCACCACTCCGCTGGTGCTGCTGGTGAGCAATGCTTCCAATACGGCCGTTTCCTTTAACTGGAATGCCAGCCCGTATGGCGCCAATACCATCAGCTATGCACTGCAGGCGGCTGTGGCAGGTACTGCATTTGCCAGCCCCCAGGTAAAACAGCTGGGTACTTCGTTAACGACCAGCTTTACCGTAAACGACCTGAACAATATGGCCATTGCCGCCGGTGTGATCGGTGGCTCTACCAAAGATGTGGAATTCAGGATCGTCAGCTACCTGGGAGCCGGCTATACCACACCGATGGTTTATTCCAATGTGGCAACGATCAAGGTGACCACCTTTACACCGGTGCCGCCCACCCTGTATATCGTGGGTGATGCCACACCCGGCGGCTGGACCAACCCTGTGCCGCTGCCTTCGCAGCAATTCAGCCGGATCGATGCGGTTTCCTATGGCATTGTCATCAACCTGACGGCAGGAAAGAGCTATTTGCTCCTGCCGGTAAATGGCAGCTGGGACCACAAATATGGCGGCGCCAGCGCTACAGGCGGCGCGCTGCTGACGGATGGTGCCGTACCATCTTCCAATACCCCGTCTCCTGCTACAAGCGGTACTTACCAGATCGTGGTTAATTTCCAGACAGGTACATATACAGTGACACCCTTTACAGCAACGATACCTCCCAACCTGTATATCGTAGGCGATGCTACGCCCGGACAGTGGAACAATCCTGTTCCCACTCCTTCGCAGCAATTTACCAGGATCGATGCCTCTTCCTATGCATTGGTGGTGAACCTTACAGCCGGCAAGAGCTACCTGTTCCTGCCGGTCAACGGCAGCTGGGATCATAAGTACGGCGGCGCCAGTGCCACCGGCGGTACGCTGCTGGCTGATGGGGCTGTACCGGGTTCCAATACCCCGGCCCCGGCGGTAACCGGCAACTACCTGATCGTAGTGAACTTCCAGACCAATACCTATTCTGTGACGCCGTATGCCGGGCCAATGCCTGTTCCGGACAATTTATTTATTGTCGGCGATGCCACGGCGGGACAATGGAACAATCCTGTTCCGGTGCCGTCACAGCAGTTTACCCGGATCAACCTGACCGAGTTCGAGCTGACGCTTCCCCTGACCACCGGGAAGAGCTATCTGTTCCTGCCGGTGAATGGCAGCTGGGATCATAAGTACGGTGGCGCCAGCGCTACAGGCGGTGCGCTGCTGGCAGATGGAGCGGTACCGGGCACGAACACCCCGGCCCCGGCTACATCAGGTAACTATAAAATCAATGTGAATTTCCTGACGGGAACCTATACCGTCACGCCTCAATAAAACCGATGTAATGTATTAATGCCAGCTCTTTAAGTTTTAGGGCTGGCATTTTTTTTAGCCCGGAATTTTTCAGATCAAATCTTAACTTCAATCCGTTATGTTGAAAAAAACGACCTTGCAAAAAACACTGTTCCTGGCAGTGCTTACAGCCGCCCTTGCCTGTAACAAACAGGACAATTTTGACCCCCCGGCTCCGCCACAGCCACCCCCCACTCCATCCACCGCCGTGTTTGCAAAGGGTGCGGATGTAAGCTGGGTGACGCAAATGGAAGCGGGCGGTAAAAAATTTTTTAACAGCAGCGGCACGGAGCAGGAATGTATGACGCTCCTGAAAAGCCTGGGTATGAATACCATTCGCCTGCGCGTGTGGGTAAACCCCGCCGGAGGCTGGAATAATACAGCCGATGTGGTAGCCAAAGCAGTACGCGCCAAAAACCTGGGCATGCGCGTGATGATCGACTTTCATTACAGCGACAGTTGGGCCGATCCCGGGCAACAGACCAAACCGGCCGCCTGGGCCTCGCAGAGCCTTGCCAACCTGAAGACCCTGCTGGCCGGCCATACCAATGATGTATTGACCGCGCTGAAAAACAGCGGCGTCACCCCCGAGTGGGTGCAGGTAGGTAACGAAACCAATGACGGTATGCTGTGGCCCGAAGGAAAAGCATCCATCAACATGAGCAACTTTGCACAACTGGTCAATGCCGGCTATGATGCTGTGAAAAACGTATTCCCTTCGGCCAAAGTGATCGTGCATGTGTCCAACGGCAACGACAACTCCCTGTTCCGCTGGCTCTTTGACGGGTTGAAAAGCAATGGCGGCAAATGGGATGTGATCGGTATGTCCCTGTACCCCGAACCGGCCACCTGGGGTACCATGAATGCCCAATGCCTGACGAATATGAACGACATGGTGGCCCGCTACAGCAAGGAGGTGATGGTGCTGGAAGTAGGAATGAGCTGGGACCAGCCAGCTGCCTGCAATGCTTTCCTGACCGACCTGATCGCCAAAACGAAATCGGTGACCGGCGGCAAAGGGATTGGGGTGCTGTACTGGGAGCCCGAAGCATACGGCAACTGGCAGGGTTACACAAAGGGTGCTTTTGATAACGCAGGTAAGCCAACCACCGCACTGAATGCATTTAATTAATAAGAATATGCTGCTCAGGATCCGCATCGTAAAGACAGGTTTTGGTATCGTCAGTTTTCTTTTTTTAGCGCTTTTGTGCAATCGTTTACACGCACAACCCGGGAAGCAAAACAAGGTGTACGTGGACAAACAGGGTGTGCTGCGCTGGACAACCGATAAAAAAGAAGCTGCTTTTTTCGGCGTCAACTACACGGTGCCGTTTGCCTATGGTTACCGCTCGCACAAAGCGCTGGGCAAGGACCTCAAACAGGCCATCGACGAAGACGTGTATCATTTTGCCCGGCTGGGGCTGGATGCATTTCGCGTCCATATCTGGGATACCGAGATCACGGACTCGCTGGGCAACCTGCTGACCAACGAGCACCTTGACCTGTTTGACTACCTGCTGTACCGGTTGCAGCAGCATCATATCTACGTACTGATCACGCCGATCGCATTCTGGGGCAACGGTTATCCCGAGCGGGACGAAAGAACGCCGGGTTTCTCCCGCGTGTATGGAAAAGGGCCGGCAGTGGTAAAAGAAGAGGCCATCCAGGCACAGGAAAATTACCTGCGGCAGCTGATGACGCATGTAAACCCGTATACCAAAACCTCTTACCGCGACGACGCAAACATTATTGCCACCGAGATCAACAACGAGCCACATCACAGCGGGCCAAAGGAAAAGACCACGGAATACGTGAACCGCCTGGCTGCCGCCGTCCGCGGCACGGGCTGGACCAAACCCGTGTTTTACAACATCAGCGAATCGCCCCGGTATGCCGGCGCCATTGCTGCGGCCAACGTGGACGGGCATAGCTTCCAGTGGTATCCCAGCGGCCTGGTAGCGGGTTATGAGCAGAAAGGAAATTTCCTGCCGCACGTGGACCGCTATACCATCCCCTTCGATACCGTACCTGCTTATCGCAACAAGGCCCGGATGGTGTACGAGTTCGATGCGGCCGATATCCTGCAATCGTACCTGTACCCGGCCATGGCCCGCAGTTACCGTACCGCAGGCTTTCAATGGTGCACCCAGTTTGCCTGGGACCCGCTGGCTACCGCCTATGGCAATACGGAATACCAGACGCATTACCTGAGCCTGGCTTATACCCCGTCCAAGGCGATCAGCCTGCTGATCGCATCAAAAGTGTTTCACCGGGTGCCACGGCTCAAAGAGTATGGCAGCTTCCCGGCGGATACGGTGTTTGATGTATTTCGCGTAAGCTATCGCCAGTCGCTGAGCGAGATGAACAGCGAAGAAGAGTTTTATTATTCCAATTCCACCACTACCCAACCAAAAGACCTGTCCCGGCTGCAGCATATTGCCGGTGTAGGCAATTCTTCCGTCGTGCAATATGAAGGAACGGGCGCCTACTTCCTGGACAAAATAAGAGAAGGCGTGTGGCGGCTGGAAGTGATGCCGGATGCCATCCAGGTCCGCGATCCGTTTGAGAAAGCTTCTCCGAAAAAAGAAGTGACACGCATACAATGGCAAAGCAACCGCATGGATCTTCCGCTTCCGGACCTTGGTGCCGGTTTTGAAATACGGGCGAAGAACGGCGGAAATAAAGCCGCTGTAGTGAGCAGCGATGGTTCCGCTTTTATGGTAATGCCGGGTGTTTACTTATTGACGGCCAAAGGAGCCGGACTGGATCCTGAAGGACTTTCCAATACTGTTTTTGTCGCGCCGCAACCGTACGCTAAAGACGTGGCTCTTTCACACACGCCCTTAGCTGAAGTATCGGCTGGTAAGCCCTTTACTGTTTCTGCCATCATCGCCGGGCTGGATACTGCGGATAACGTATCGCTGGAACTGCGGGCGATACCGCGCTGGCGCACGATCCCAATGCAACGGAAAAGAGCCGGTGAGTATGTTGCCGAAGTGCCTGCCGATGTTATTGCGCCTGGTGTATTGAACTACCGGATCATTATCCGGAAAGGCAGCGACCATTATGTATTTCCCGGAGGCGGCAAAAGCGATCCCTATGCCTGGGACAATACGAACAACGAGACCTGGCAAACCCTTGTAGCCTCAGAAGCCAGTGGCCTGGAGCTTTTCAATACCAATACCGACCGGTCAAAGCTGGTGCAGTACAATACCGACTGGCGCAACAATGTATTCCGGTTTGTGCCTTCTGCCGTCAGCAGCCAACTGGCGGTGAAAATGATTGCGCCGAAGCTGGCAGACCAGCAAGTCATTGCCTGGCAATATTATTTTGGCGACAAGCTGAAAGGACGGTCAACCGAGCTATCCGCCTTTACGAGGCTGGTGGTCAGGGCACGGACAGAAAGCGCTGCCGCCACAAAGATTGTGCTGGTGACAAAAGATGGCGGGGCATTTTCTGCGGCGCTCACGCCCGGAGAGGGCTGGACGGATATCGCCATCCCGCTCAACCGCCTGCAGCCGGATTCGTTTTTATTGCTGCCGAGGCCCTATCCCGGCTTTTTACCTTTGTGGTTCAGCGCGGGTGGCGCCGGCGGCTTTCAGCTGGCCGACGCAGAGAAGCTGCAGGTAATTGCCGGCGAAGGCAAGCCTGTTGACCTCGAAATAGCGTCCGTGTGGCTGGAAAAATAAAATAGTACACTTAACTGATCTTGCATATGAATCGTTCTTACCCGATCGTCCTGTTCCTGCTTTGCTGCAGTATCCTTTCAGTTGCGCAGTCACCGGTAAAGCGCCGGTCCACCAACCTCGATGCAAACTGGAAATTTCATTTGGGCCATGCGGCCAACCCGGAAAAGGATTTCAATTACAGTATTGCCACCATCTTTTCCAAATCGGGCGGCGCGGCTAAAACAGCCATCGATCCGCGCTTCAGCGACAGCAGCTGGCGCACGCTGAACCTGCCGCATGACTGGGCGGTGGAGCTGCCGTTTGTGAACGTGGACAATTTTGATGTGATGGCACACGGGTATAAACCGGTGGGCGGCCTGTTCCCGGAAACCAGCATTGGCTGGTACCGCAAACATTTCAGGGCGGCGAGGCCGGATTCGGGTCAACGGTTCCAGGTACAGTTCGACGGTATCTTCCGCGATGCCAATATCTGGCTTAACGGGTTTTACCTGGGCAATAACAAAAGCGGCTATGTAGGCGTGGCTTATGATATTACCGACTATATCAATTTCGACAGGGATAATGTGCTGGTGGTGCGTGCTGATGCCACGCAATACGAAGGCTGGTTTTACGAAGGGGCAGGCATTTACCGCCATGTATGGCTGAACCAATATGAAAATGTCCATATTGCGCAGGATGGCATCTTTGTGCATTCGGATGTGCAGGGAAGCAAGGCCGTGGTAACGGTGGAAACATCGGTGCAGAACCAGGGACAGCAGGCTGCCGGCTGCACCGTATACAGCTATATTACCGACCGCGAAGGAAAAAAACTGGGCCAGTCGAAGGAGCAGCCGCTGAATGTGTTCCTGAACGGGACCGGCATTGTAAAGCAGCAAATAAACATAGCTGCGCCGCGGCTATGGGATATCGGAGATCCTTACCTGTACCGCGTGGTAGCGGTAGTGAAGCAAAACGGGAAAACCCTGGACAGCCTGAAGCAGCGATTCGGCATCCGCACCATCGATATAAAAGCCAACGGCGTTTTCCTGAATGGAAAGCATCTGAAGCTGCAGGGAGTGAACTGCCACCAGGATCATGCAGGTGTAGGCAGCGCCCTGCCGGATTACCTGCAGTACTACCGTATTCACCTGCTCAGAAACATGGGGGTGAATGCTTACCGCACCAGCCACCATGCACCTGCACCGGAGCTGCTGGATGCCTGCGACAGCCTGGGCATGCTGGTGATGGACGAGCAGCGGCTGCTGAACAGCAGTCCTGAATACATGGACCAGTTTGAACGGCTGGTAAAACGTGACCGCAGCCGTGCCTGCGTATTCCTGTGGTCCATCGGCAACGAAGAAGGATGGATACACACCACGTCTGCCGGCAAACGGATTGCGCAGACGCTGATTGCGAAGCAGCAGGAGCTTGATCCTACCCGTACCTGCACGTATGCGGCCGATCTGCCCAACGTATACCGTGGCGTGAACGAAGTGATACCCGTTCGCGGGTTCAACTATCGCCAGTTTGCCGTAGCAGATTATCACCGCGATCACCCGGATCAGCCGATCATCGGCACGGAGATGGGCAGCACGGTTACCACCCGCGGCATTTATGAGAAAGACAGCCTGCGCGGCTATGTGCCCGACCAGGACATTACGGCTCCCTGGTGGGCCAGCAAGGCGGAAGACTGGTGGACGCTGGCCGCCACCAATGATTTCTGGCTCGGCGGTTTCGTGTGGACCGGCCTGGATTACCGTGGCGAACCCACGCCGTATCAATGGCCGAATATCAACTCGCATTTCGGCATCATGGATATGTGCGGCTTCCCGAAGAATATTTATTACTACTACCAGTCGTGGTGGACGGATAAGGATGTACTGCATATTTCGCCGCACTGGAACCATCGCGACAAGCGCGGGCAACCGATCGATGTATGGGTGAACAGTAATGCAGATAACGTAGAGCTTTTTTTAAATGGCAAAAGCCTGGGCAAAAAAGATATGCCGCGCAATGGTCATTTGCAGTGGACGATGAACTACCAGCCCGGTACACTGGAAGCTGTGGCTTTTAAAAAAGGAAAGAAGCTGACTACGAAAGTAGAAACCACCGAACAACCGGCGGAAGTAGTACTGACACCCTACAAGACCACGATGCTGGCAGATGGCACCGATGCTACGGTGATCAACATCAGCGTGGTGGACAAGGCTGGTCGTGAAGTGCCGGATGCGGATAACTTAATCAAGTTTACGATAGAAGGCGATGGCCGCATTATCGGTGTGGGCAACGGCGATCCCAGTAGCCATGAACCGGACAAGTGTGCAGAAGGAACATGGCAGCGCAGCCTGTTCAACGGCAAATGCCAGGTGATCGTTCAGAGTACTGCTACGGCAGGCAAAATAAAATTTGAAGCGCGTGCCACCGGATTGTGGACCGGCTCTACGGATATTCATACTGTAGCCCCGGCCAATCTTGCGGCTGTGCATACCGACAGGACCTATGACCTGAAGGGCGAAGCAGCGAAAGAAGAAACGGCCACCAAAATGCTGGGCGCCGATATCTCCTTCCTGCCGCAGCTGGAAGACCGGGGAATAAAGTTTTCCGACAACGGCGTGGAGAAAGATCCCATCCTGATCCTGAAAGACCATGGGGTCAATTATGTCCGGCTGCGCATCTTCAACGATCCGGCCAGGGACAGCGGCTATGCTCCCGGCAAAGGTTATTGCGACCTGGCGCATACCAAAGCGATGGCCAAACGCGTAAAGGAGGCGGGGCTGAAGCTATTGCTCGATTTCCACTACAGCGATACCTGGGCCGATCCTGGCAAGCAATACAAACCCGCAGCCTGGAGGGGCTTATCGTTTGACGCGTTGAAAAAAGCCGTATACGATTACACAAAAGACGTGATGCAGCAGCTCAAAGACCAGGGCACCGTGCCGGATATGGTACAGGTGGGCAACGAGATCAACCACGGCATCATCTGGCCCGAAGGCGATGTAGCGCATCCCGATAGCCTGGCTCAGCTGATCAAGGCCGGCACGGCTGCCGTAAAAGCGGTCGATCCCACTGTAGTAATGATGCTGCATGTGGCGCTGGGCGGACAAAACCATGAATCGGTATTCTTTATCGACCAGATGGTGGCGCGTGGCGTGCCTTTCGATGTGATCGGTGAATCTTATTATCCCAAATGGCATGGCACGCTGGACGACCTGCGCGATAACCTGGCCGACCTGCACCGGCGCTATGGAAAAGATGTGATCGTGGTGGAATATTCCGCCAGGAAAGAAGAGGTCAACAAGATCGCTTTTGAAACACCCGGTGGCAAAGGCACCTGCATCTGGGAGCCGCTGAATACCTGGGAAGCGGTGTTTGACAGGGATGGCAAGTCGAATGATTTTTTGAAGATGTATGATGCGATTAATGCCAAATACCTGAAGCCATAGCCTTCCATAGCTGAAACTCTCAATATTCGATAAACAACAGCACAATGCTCAATGGGGGACTACTACAGGAAAGATCTGCCTGAAAATTGATTATTGCATTGTTGAATATGGAGTGTTTGCCAAAAAAGAACTGTTTCTGTAAAGCAGTGCCCTGCTGACCTAATTAAAAACATCACTGCTCAAATGCCGGAATGCTTCCATAGCACCAAGGTATTCGCAGGTGCGTGCCCCGGCTTTGTTGCCATTCCGGATGATCGTCTTCCATTGCTCCATATCCAATTCACGGATCTGAGGGACTGTATAGTGGCTTAGCTGGTACAAAACAGCGCCGGTAAATGCATCGCCGGCGCCGGTGGTATCGATGACCTGCGACGGCACACCCGGTACGGGAATGATCTCTCCTCCGTTGATCAGCAGTGCGCCTTTTTTCCCGATCGTGATAGCGAGCACCGCAGTATATTCCTGCGATAGCTGGCGGGCCGCTTCATCCACTGTTGCGCAGCCTGTGATCAGGAGGGCTTCTTCGTCGCTTAATTTGGCAAACCGCGCGGCTTTCAAAAAATGCCAGGCCTGGTCGATGAAAGATCGCGTCGTACCGGGAAACAGCAGGTGCCTGTAATTGGGATCGAAGCTGATAAGAACATCGCTTTGCCGGGCCCGCTCCAGCAGGGTGGCATAGGCCGCCTGCAAAGGCCCGGGCAGGAAGGCCGTGGCCGATCCGAAGTGGACAATGGAAAATTCACGAAGATCGATCGCTGCGATATCGGCTTTGTCCAGGTAGCCGTCTGCGCCGCGGCTGAATACAAAATCCCGTTCCCCGTTTTCCAGCAGCGATACAAAAGCCATGGTAGTAAAATGGCTGTCGTCCGTCAGCAGCCATTGCGTGGATACATTAAACTCATTCAGTACTTCTCTCAGCTGTTTGCCAAAAGGATCATTGCCCACCTTTGCCACGATCTCTACCGAACCGCCTAAGGCAGCAATAGCTGCTGCCACATTGGTCGGCGCCCCGCCTGGCCGTTTCAGGAAATGCTGTCCTTCTGATAAGGATTGCCCCTTATCGGTACAGATCATGTCGATCAGCGCTTCGCCGATACACAGTATCTTTTGCATGATGTTCTTATTGAACGTGTGGCTGGTGATCAATGATGAATTGAATGATCTCCTCCAGCGGGGTATCGATGCGGGATACGGCATCATTGATATCGTCCCGGCTTACGTTGGAGGCAAAACTTTTTTCTTTCAGCCTTTTCTTTACGCCCTTTACTTCCATGCCGGCATAACCTTCGGGGCGCATCAGGCTGTAGGCGTGAATCAGCCCGCTCAATTCGTCGAATACATAGATCATTTTGTCCATGGAATTGACCGGTTCTACGCCAAAATAGCTGGGGCCATGCGAAGCAATGCAATGGATCACCTCCGGATCGATGTTCCTGCGTTCCAGTTCTTCGATGATGACGCGGCAATGATCGTCCGGGTGTTTTTCCCAGTCGGCATCGTGCAGCAGGCCGGCCAGTTCCCATTTCAGTGCTGTTTGCTCATCAGCCTGTTCTTTTTCGATGGCCCATGCTTTCATCACGGCGGCTACCTGCTTCATGTGCAGCCGCAGCCGTTCGTTGGGTACCCATTCTTCCAGCAGCTGGTGTGCTTCTTCCAGGGTCATCAGGTGGCCGGTATTGGCCGGATTGCCAAATTCGGTACGATTCAGTCGAAGGTTCATGAAGTGGTGATCTGGTTTTAGGGGATAAATATACTTCGATCATGCGACAGGCAGGCGGAAGAAGAAGTAGCTGCCTTTGCCGGGTTGCGATGCTACGCCGATGGTCCCATCCATAGCGGTTACAAAATCCTGGCTGATCGCCAGTCCCAGCCCGGTTCCTTTTTTCTGCTGTGTGCCGGGTATTTTGAAATAGCGATCGAAAATCCTGGCCTGGAAGTCTTCGGCAATGCCAATACCTGTATCCTGAACGCCGATCTCTACCTCGGAATCCCGGTGAATGACTTTCAAAATAATGCTTCCATGCTCCGGTGAGTACTTGATGGCGTTGGTCAGGAAATTGTTCAGTATCCAGCCCGCCTTATCCGCATCCGCCTTTACCGGCGGCAGCTGTGGTGCTATCTCTTTTGTAAAAACTAGACCTTTCTCTTTCAGCGGCATGGCAATGGCCTGTTCGGCCTTGGCGATGATGTCGCTGACAGGAACGGGCCGGATGTCCAGTTGTATCCGCCCGCTTTCCACCTGCGACAGGTCCAGCAGTTCGCTCAGGATGCGCAGCAGCCGCTGGTTGTCGTTTTTCAGGTTTTGCACCAGCTCTTTTTGTTCCGGCGTCAGTATGCCGATCCGTTCGTCTTCCAGCAGCTTCAGGCTGAAGTCGGAGGAGGCCAATGGTGTTTTGAGCTCGTGTGAAATGGTAGCGATAAAATGGGTCTTCGCAGTATCCAGTTCTTTAAACGGCGTAATGTTTTCTGCAATGACAAGGCTGCCGATCTTTTCTTCCAGCTGCCGGATGGGAACAATCTCTTTGGTAAAATAATTCTCTTTGCCGTTTACCACGATTTTGAACGGCATATTGTTCGCTTCGTTCAGCAGGAATCGGAACAGATCGTTCTTTTTCACTACTTCTTCCTGCCGTTGCCCCACAATGTTCTGTTCACCGAGGTGAAGCAGCTGCAGCGCCTGCTGGTTGGCGAACAGGATAATCCCATTGTTATCGATGCCGATGCTGGCATCTTTCAGTGAGTTGATCACCGTTTCGGCCCGTTTCTTTTCAAAGAGGATGCGGGACAGGTTGCTGTGCTCGTATTCGTCCAGCTTTTCGGCCATGGTATTGAAGGCATTGGCCAGTTCGCCAAATTCATCCTGCCGGTTCAGGTGGATGCGGCGGTCATAATTTTTAGCGGCAATGCTTTTGATGCCTTCGGTAAGCCTGGCTACCGGCGAAGCCACCAGCGAGGGAAAATTATAAACAAAGGTGATCCCGGCCAGGATGCAGATGCTCAGGATAAGCGTAATGATGGTTTTGGCTTTTTCGGAAGCGGCATTGGCCTGCTTGTTTTTCTGGTCAATGGCCTGGAGGTTCACCTGGATGATGCCGTTGATATCGTTGCGGAGCTGCAGGCGCAGGGAATCACCTGACGGATTTTGCTGCAATGCGTGGAAGTTCCGGCGAAGCGAAGCCGTCAATGCCCGTTCACCGGCTTCGGTAATGTTCTTTTCCTGGTTGCCGAGTGCCTGTGCAAAGTTGTGAAAGGCGATGCCGCTATCACCGTTATGCAGATCATCCAGGGCTTTCAGCATGTCACGGGTATAGCTGAGCGTTTCGTAATTATCCTTTACGATGTCGCGGGTCTCGCCGGTCACACGGTTCAGGTAGATAAAGCTCACAGCCCCTGCGAGTATCAGCAGCATAAAAAGGAAAATGCCGCCCAGCGCCACTTTTGTTTTGAGTTTAATAGCCATCAGGATAAAATGATCAGGTCCACGTCGTTTTCCGAAAGGGTTTTTAACAGCTGGTTGAATACGCTTGTCCGGAGAATAACCTGGAACAAATTTAGGTGAGGTTTGCCAATACAAACGGTAGTGATCTGCCGTTCTTCCACGGCCCGGATAATGGCG